>JAFAVP010000062.1 GCA_019242395.1 Alphaproteobacteria bacterium
TTGGAAACGGCGCCTTGCGCGTCGAGCAGTTCCTGCGGGACGCCAAGGAGTTCTCGTTTGGCTTCGTTCGAATAGGTGACGAAGCCACGCTCGAACACGTCGGAGGAGCCGGGGATTTCCGTAAGGAGTGCTGCAACCAATCCTCCCGTGCAGCTCTCGGCCACAGCGATCCGCAAATGCTCGCTCCGGGCAGCGTCCAGCACGGCGCGCGCGAGACCAAGAAGCGACGGCGGAAACATAAAGGTCAGATTAGGTTGAGGTGCGCGAGGACGGCAAGAACGACTCCGGCGAACACCGCGGCCACGAGATCATCGGCCATGATGCCGATACCGCCATGCAGGTGCTCGATCTTACGGATCGGCCACGGCTTCCAGATATCGAAGAGGCGGAAGAGGGCAAAGGCGAGAGCATATGCGAGAAGCGAAACCGGCGCGAAGGCGCAGGCGACCCATTGTCCGGCAAGTTCGTCGACAACACATTCTTTTGGATCGAAGGACTTGACTTGCCTGGCATACAATTCCGAAGCCCAGGCGCCGATCGCCAGCGCGATGATGGCTGCCAATAGCAATGCAAAGCGCCCGCCCGACCAGGCGATGAGGTATGCCAGCGGCAGCGACACGATGCTGCCCACCGTGCCAGGCGCAAATCCCGCGTGGCCGATGCCGAACAGCGTGGCGATGGCGCGCGATACGTTCACGCCGGAAGTCGAATGGTGGCGACGGCCTGCGCGGCCAGTCCTTCGCCGCGCCCCGTGAAGCCAAGGCCTTCTGTCGTGGTCGCCTTGACGCTGACGCGCGAGATATCAATGCCAAGGACCTCTGCAACGCTCACGCGCATGGCCTCGCGGTGTGGCCCGATCTTCGGCCACTCGCAGATGATCGTGATGTCGCAATGTAGGATGGCTCCGCCGCGCTGCTTCACCAGCTCTGCCGCATGCTGCAGGAAGACGCGTGACGCCGCGCCGCGCCAGCGTTCCTCCGATGGCGGAAAGTGCTGCCCGATATCGCCCGCTGCAAGCGCGCCGAGCATTGCATCGGTCAGCGCATGCAGACCGGCATCGGCATCGGAATGCCCTTCGAGCCCGCGGTCGTGCGGAATAGGCACGCCGCAGAGCCAAACGTGGTCGCCGGCCCGGAAGCGATGCACGTCAAAGCCGTTGCCTGTGCGAACCTCAGATGCGCCGGCAAGCAGCCGCTCCGCGAAGGCAAAATCGCCGGGTGCGGTTACCTTGATATTGGCCTCCTCCCCCGGAACGGCTGCGATCCTCATCCCGGCCCGCTCCGCCAAGGCAATGTCATCAGTGGCGTTCGCACCTGCGAAGCGCTCGTGTGCGCTCCTTATCTTCTTATAGTCGAAACCTTGCGGGGTTTGCGCGCGGCAGAGCCCCTCGCGTGGAACTGCTTCGCCGACCTCGCCACTCGAAATCCGGCGCAGAGAATCCGTTACGGGGAGCAAGGGTACGACCGCCTCCGCCCCGGCTATAAGTTTCGCGATCACCACCTCGATGAGCGCAGGAGAGACGAGGGGCCGCGCGGCATCATGGATCAGAACGAAATCCGGATTGACATCTTCGATAGCCGCAAGCCCGCGCCGAACCGAGCACTGCCGCGTCGTTCCGCCAACGATCGCCGGTGGCAGATCGAAATCAGCCGCAGCCTGACTGCACAAAGCTGTATGGGCCTCTCGAATCACGACCTGCAATTTGGATACGAGGGGCGCGCCTGCGAACCGCTCTATCGAGTGCCGCAAGATCGGCTCGCCCATCAAGGGGCGGTACTGCTTAGGCGGTCCAGGTCCTGCACGGACCCCATCGCCTGCAGCGACCAAGATCGCAGCTATTCTGGCCATTTTCTTTGTAACGCTGAGAGCATTTTCAACGCCAAGGCAGGTGTGGACTTTTTGTAACGCGACATTCTTGCAACAGTCGTGCTCCCACGGCTAAAGTGCCCCTGTCCACCATCGCAAATAGGGCCCAAAGCGTCCGAATGGCAACTGCGAGTTCCCTTGAAACGCCTGTTGGACCCTCAATCGGGCTTGCGCGACTTCTGTCTCGGCCGACGCTCCTGGCTATCGGGTTCTCTGCCGTAACGGCGGGCATAGGTCTTCTAACCTACGCTGCCCTCACGGGAGCGGCTTCTTACCGCCCCAGTCACATCGGCCTTTTTAGTTTGATCCTTCTGAACCTGGCTCTGGCGGTCGCCTTGGCCGTGTTCATTGTCTGGCGCCTTGCTCGGCTCTGGTCGGACCGCCGCTCTGCTGGGGCCCGCCTGCACATTCGGATGGTTGGACAGTTCGCCATTGTGGCGCTGGTGCCGGCCGTCTTGATCGCTGCCTTCGCGGCTATGATCGTAAACCTTGGCGTTGAGCAATGGTTCTCACCTCGCGTGAAAAGCGCACTCGGAAATGCCGTGAGCGTCGCTCAGCGATACGTCCAGGAGCGTGAGCGCTCCATCGTGGGCGATGCCTATGAAACCGCAAACAGCATAGAGCATGACCGAGAATTGTTCGATTCGAACAACCATGTGCGGGCAGATTTGCTCTTCACCAAGCTGGCGATGGTTACCAAGGATCGGGGGCTTCAGGCATCTTATATCTTGAACTCCCAAGGACAGATTCTGGGCAGCACAAAGCAGCGCTTCTTGCCGGAGTTGACGCCCCCTTCGCGCAACGATATCGCGCAGGCTGCCCGTGGCTCGATCGTAATCGACGCCAATTCCAAGATCGGCAGGAACTCTAAGCTTGCAGTCGTGCGTGCTCTCATCCGCATGCAGGCGTTGAATGATGCCTACCTGCTGGTGGTACGCACTGTCGATCCAAAGGTGCTTGCCTATTATCAAAATACCGTAGACGCAGTTTCCGAATACAAGCGCCTGGACCGCGACAAGTCTCGAGTTCAGTTCGTTTTCGCGGCGCTTTACGGCGTGGTAGCGCTGCTCACGCTACTCGGTGCCATCTCGCTTGGCGTATGGGCCGCAAACAGGCTGGCCAGGCCAATTGGTGCCCTCATCAGCGCGTCCGAAGAGGTTTCACAAGGCAATCTGAAAGCCCGGGTAAGGCTTGACCGCGACGATGATGAAATCGGCGTCCTTGGGCGCACCTTCAATCGTATGACGGCTCAGTTGGATGCCCAGCGCAGCGAGCTGATGCGCGCTAACGTGCAGCTCGATGCGCGACGCCGGTTCACCGAAGCAGTGCTGGCGGGGGTAAGCGCAGGCGTGGTTGGCCTAGATGCGGAGGGCAACGTCACGATCGTAAACCGTGCTGCTGCCCGGCTATTGAACGCGGTACCTGAGGAGATGGAGGGTCAGCACTACGCCGAAGCACTTCCAGAACTCGCCGCATTGATAGGGCGCGCGATCCACGATTCCGGGGGCCGGGCCGGTGGAGAAGTCATCGTGAAGCGGGGGGGCAACGTTCGCAGCTTAAGCGTGCAGGTAGGCAGCGAAGCGGGAGAGGCAGGCTACATCGTTACGTTCGATGACGTGACCGATCTGGTTTCGGCTCAACGAACCGCTGCATGGGCCGATGTTGCCCGCCGAATCGCGCATGAGATCAAGAATCCGCTCACGCCTATCCAGTTGTCCGCTGAGCGCCTCAAGCGAAAATATCTTCGGGAGGTTGCGACAGATCCCGAGATTTTCCAGCAATGCACCGACACCATCATTCGTCAGGTAGCCGACATAGGGCGGATGGTCGACGAGTTCTCTTCGTTCGCGAGGATGCCTGCAGCGCAATTCAAGCGCGAGATTGCGCAGGAGATGTTGCACCAAGCAATTTTTCTGCAGCGGGTAGCTCACCCGCAGATATCCTTCTCGGTCCACGCCCCTCCAGAGGCGGTCTACCTCGAATGCGATGGCCGGCTGATTGCACAAGCCTTAATCAACGTGCTTAAGAACAGCGTTGAAGCGATTGCCGCACGCCAGATTAAAGGACCGGATTGCGCGGGTGTGGTTTCTGCGATGATCGAGAAGGATGGCGCATGCGTCCTCTTTCGGATTCGCGATAACGGAATTGGCTTACCACCTGAGCACCGCCATCGCCTGACGGAGCCATATGTGACGACGCGCGCCAAAGGTACCGGCCTTGGTCTTGCGATCGTCAAGAAGATCATTGAGGACCATGGTGGAGAAATTCACCTTGCAGATAACCTAGAAGGGGGTGGCGGTGCTGAAATAAGTTTTCGGTTGCCAGCCGTCAGGAAAAAGCAGCTCCAAACGAACGGAGTGGAGAATGAAGAACGGATCATCAGTCGCGCCTGACATACTCATAGTGGATGACGAGAGCGATATTCGCGACTTGCTCTCTGGGATACTTCGGGATGAAGGCTATGACACACGAGTGGCCCCAGATGCGGACGGCGCGCTCGATGCCGTGAGAGGCCGGCGTCCTCAACTTATCGTTCTCGATATTTGGCTACAGGGCAGCCGGTACGATGGGATTCAGCTGCTTGATCTCCTCAGGCGTGATTTCCCAGACGTTCCCGTCGTGATGATCAGCGGCCACGGCACTATCGAGACCGCCGTCGCGGCAATAAAAAAGGGCGCGTATGACTTTGTTGAAAAGCCATTCAAGGCAGATCGGCTGATAAATGTGGTCGAGCGCGCACTCGAAGCCGCCAAACTGAAACGCGAGGTGCGGGAACTCAAGCTTCGCGTAGGGGACGATACTGATCTGGTGGGGGCATCATCTGCGGTCTGCCAGTTGCGGCAGCTAATAGATAAAATTGCGCCTACTAATAGCCGTATTCTGATTACGGGCCCCGCGGGATCCGGGAAGGAAGTGGCCGCTCGGTTGATTCACGCGCGTTCGCGCCGCGCCGGTAATGCCTTCGTCGCGGTCAATTGCGCCAGCATGTCCCCAGAACGGATCGAGCTGGAACTGTTTGGCGAGGAAGCCAGTGAGGGACCGCGCAAAACGGGCCTGTTCGAATTGGCGCACAATGGTACGCTGTATCTCGACGAAGTGTCGGACATGCCTATCGAAACCCAAGCGAAAATCCTTCGTGTGCTGGTCGAACAAACATTTCTACGGATCGGAGGCACAACGAGGGTGCAGGTGGACGTACGGGTGATCTCCTCTACAACGCGCGATTTACGCCAAGAGATAGCGGAGGAACGCTTTCGCGAAGACTTGTACCATCGCTTGAACGTGGTTCCCATTCGCGTGCCGCCGCTGGCCGAGCGCCGCGATGACATTCCACTCTTGGTAACACACTTTATGAAGCGGCTTTCTGCCACCTCTGGTCTGCCGACGCGTGAGGTGGGTGAAGATGCGATGGCCGTTCTCCAGGCACACCACTGGCCGGGAAATGTGCGCCAGTTGCGGAATATGGTGGAGCGGCTTCTAATTCTCGCTAACGACGATGCAGCACAGGCGATATCGGCTGATCTTATCCCTGCGCATCTTGGGACGGAAGCGCCTTGGAGCAATGGCCGCGATCTTGTCATCTCATTGCCGCTGCGCGAAGCGCGCGAGATTTTCGAGCGCGAATACTTGCTGGCGCAAATCAACCGCTTCGGAGGCAACATTTCGCGGACGGCCACATTCATAGGAATGGAACGTTCGGCGCTGCACCGCAAATTGAAATCCCTGGGAGTAGGTGCTAGCAACGGCAAGGAGCAGCAATTCAACGCATGAGCAGCCCAGTTCATGGCTGGCCCGCGCGCTTTCCGGTGGGCCGTGTTACCTACGTGAATGGCCGCTATCTGCCTCACGCACAGGCTGGCGTTCACCTCGAAGATCGCGGCCTGCAATTTGCCGATGCCATATATGAAGTCGTGGGCGTGGCAGGCGGTCAGTTTCTCGATGAGGAAGAGCATCTGGAGCGGTTGGAGCGATCGGTTCGTGAGATCGGCATGGCAGCACCCATGGAGCGGGGGCCACTGAAGCTGGTGCTGCGGGAAATGGCCCGCCGGAATCGCGTGCGCGATGGACTCATCTATATGCAGGTTACGCGAGGAGCGATGCGGCGCGACCACCCCGTACCAGAGGCGCAACCGCGGCCGACGTTGATCATCACAGCACGAAGCCTTGACCCGCAGAGCATCGAAGATCGCCGGGTCAAAGGCGTCAGAGTCATAACCGAGCCCGATGAACGCTGGGCGCGGTGCGACATCAAATCGACATCGCTGCTTCCGAACGTCCTGGCCAAGACGGCCGCCCGGAAGGCGGGTGCTTTCGAGGCGTGGCTCGTGGATAGCGAGGGCTACGTTACGGAGGGCGCCTCTACTTCGGCCTGGATCGTGAGCGATGACGGCAGAATAGTCACCCGCGATCTTTCCAACTCCATCCTGCCCGGGGTGACGCGCCGGGTGATCCTGAAGGCCGCGTCCGAGGCACAAATCCCCGTCGAAGAACGGAAATTCACTGTGGCCGAAGCTCTGGCGGCCAAGGAGGCCTTCATCACCGCGGCCACCCTGGGCGCCACGGCCGTCGTCGCCATCGACGGGCAGCAGATCGGCGACGGCAAGCCCGGCCCGCTCGCCCGCCGCATCCAGGAGCTATACCGCCATGCCGCCCTGGTTAACCAGAAAGCCCAGGAATCCGGCCGCTGATATTTCGCAAATGCGGCAAATCACCTTATGCTTCTGAGTCGCTTGGCAAAAGGGCGAGCAGAAGCAGCGGGTTGGAGTATGAGCGAAAAACAACAAAACCTGCAGGACACTTTTCTGAATGCCGTGCGTAAGAGCAAGGCGTCGGTCACGATCTTTCTTGTCAACGGCGTCAAGCTTCAGGGACACATCACGTGGTTCGACAATTTTTGCGTTCTTCTGCGGCGCGACGGGCAGGCCCAGCTCGTTTACAAGCACGCGATCTCGACGGTGATGCCGCTGGGCCCCATTCCGCTGCAGGAACAGGAAACGGCAGCACCGGCGCTGGAACACGCCTGACGCCATCCGGCAACCGCAAGCGCGGCAACGAAAAGCGCCGCAAAGCTTTTGTCATCCATGTCGAGCGGAAGACCCGTGAGTGTGGGAGCCTGCGCGATGCCGAGGCGCGGCTGGCCGAAGCGGCCGGCCTCACACAAGCCATCGGGCTTGAGGTCGTCGGCGAGCACATCGTGCCGCTCTCGCGTCCCACGCCCGCCAGCCTCATCGGCTCCGGCAAGGTGGAGGAGATCACAAACGAAGCGCGCGGCCTCGAGCCGGAAGTCATCATCGTCAACGCGCAACTCTCTCCCGTGCAGCAGCGCAATCTTGAGCGCGCCTGGAACACCAAGGTGCTGGACCGCACCGCGCTCATCCTCGAAATCTTCGGCGAGCGCGCGCAAACGCGCGAAGGCCGCCTGCAGGTGGAGCTCGCCCATCTCACCTACCAGCGCTCGCGCCTCGTCCGCAGCTGGACCCACCTCGAGCGACAGCGCGGCGGCTTCGGCTTCCTGGGCGGCCCCGGCGAAACGCAGATCGAAACCGACCGCCGCCTCATTGGCGAGCGCATGGCGAAAATCCGCCGCGAGCTTACCGAAGTCTCCCGCACCCGCGGCCTGCACCGCAGCGCCCGCAAGCGCGTGCCGTACCCCATCGTGGCGCTGGTCGGATACACCAACGCCGGCAAATCCACCCTCTTCAACACGCTGACGAAATCGGACGTGCTGGCGAAGGATCTGCTGTTCGCCACGCTCGATCCCACCATGCGCGGCCTGAAGCTGCCGGGCGGCCGCAACGTTATCCTCTCCGACACGGTGGGTTTCATCGCCGATCTCCCGCACGAACTGATCGCGGCATTTCGGGCCACGCTTGAGGAGGTGCTCGAAGCCGATGCGATCCTTCACATCCGCGACGCGGCGCATGACGAGACGGAGGCGCAGCGCGCCGATGTGCTGGCGGTGCTGGAGGAGCTCGGCATCGAGCCGGATGGCGAGCGTCCGATCCTCGAAGTGCTGAACAAGATCGACCTGTTGGCGCAAGGGGTGCGCGCGGCACTGCTGGAGCGCAATGCGGGAACGAACAATGGCGTGGCGATTTCCGCGCTGAGCGGCGAGGGCTTGCCGGCGCTGCTCGCGCGAGTGGAGGCGTTGCTCGGCGCACAGGAGAACGTGTTCCGGCTGACTCTCGATGCGGAAGACGGCGCGGGGCTGGCGTGGAGCTATCGCCACGGACGGGTGCTGAAGCGGCAGCAGCGGAACGGCCGCATTCGGCTGGAGATTGCGGCGAGCCCGGTAGAGCAGGCGCAATTCCGCAGCCGCTTTGGCGCAAAGCTGGCATAGCGCGCGGCCCAGTGCGCCGGGTGCGCACATAGCAGCGGTCCCATCGGACGATCTTGTAGACGATGAGCGGGCGCGGCCGGGGCAGGGCGGCCTTCAGCGGCGCCAGCACGGCCTTCAGCATCCGCGCGTAGAGACCGACGGCGCGATGGAATTTCTGAAACGCCGCTGTGTAGCAGCCCGATGTCTGTGCATTGCGATTGCCCTTTGGTGCCCCGCCTTTGGACTTCGCACGCAGCGATCTGGCTCCCCTCCCGCGCAGCGGGGGGAGTACCGCCGCAGGCGGGGAGGGGGGCGGCAAGTGACGGCTGGCACTCGCCCCCTCCACCACGCTCCGCGTGGTCCCCCTCCCCCGTTTCACGGGGGAGGAGCCAAGCGCTTCTAAGCCGCTGATCTGGTTGCAAACTCCGCCTGGAGTTGTTTTGCGGATTCTGGGCGAGGGGTCCTCCCCCTCCTTCGGCAGAGCAGGCAATTTCGGGAGCCGCAGGTTCGCCAGCAGAACGACAACCAGCGGATCAGGCTCCGGCGTTCGCTCCAGCAGCCCGACCACCAGGCCAAGGTCGGGCAGTACCTTCATCAGCCGGATGAATTCGCCGGTCCACGCAGAGCGCAAACGCCAGTCGGCGGCGGCAAACGCCCGCTCCCGGCACACCTTCAGCAATTCCGTATGCGCCTGCAGATGGCGCTGCAGGATGGATAATTTGCTTGTCGCATTCATCCAGATGATGTAGAACAAATGGGGTACATTTGCAAGGTGAATTGCATTCTGCGGATTGATCGCCGTCTTTTTCACCTCCGCACGCGGCCCACGCCAGGAGGTCGGGGCTCGACAACTGGAAAGGCCAGCAGAAGCAGGCACAGGAATTGTATGGTGCCGCGCATTTTTCGCCTATGATGTGCCGGACCAAGCAATTTGGGGGCTCTCATGAAATCTGTATCGACTGGAATTGCGGCACTCGCATTTGCCGCCTTGGCGGCCCAAGCCGACGCCAAGAATCTCGTCGTCAACGGCAATTTCGAGCAGGGCAATCAGGGCTTCAGCAGCGAGTACACGCCCGTGGACGAGATTTGCGCTGAGCAGGAATACATCGTGGGTGCCGACCCTTCGCTCGTCAACTGCTATGGCGATTGGGCGAGCTTCGGCGATCATACCACCGGCAGCGGCCTGATGCTGATCCTGAACGGCGCGCTTTCACCAGGCGCCGTGCTGTGGTCGCAGACCATTCCCGTTCAGGCCGGAACCAACTACATGCTTAAATACTTTGGCGCGACGGTGGTAAAATCCGACTTTGCCAATGCGCCGACAATTCAGGCCTATTTCAACGGCACGGCCGTTGGGAAGCCTCTTGTCCTGCCAGTGACGTACGACGGACGGTGGCATGGCGGCAAAGCGCGGTGGAACTCCGGTTCGGCGACTTCGGTGACCATCACGTTGGTCGATACCGATACCGCGGGCGCGGGCAACGATTTCGCGATCGACGACATCAAGCTGATGGCAAGGCCGTAGAGCGCTTACTCAACTTCTTCGCCTCCTGCCAGAGGGCTTCCATATCGGCGAGGGTGGCATCGTGCGGGGATTTGCCTTGCCCGCGAAGGCTTTGCTCGATGAAGCGGAAGCGGCGTGAGAACTTCTCGTTGGCCGCACGCAAGGCATCCTCCGGCTGCACCTTCAGGTGGCGGGCGAGGTTGGCGACCACGAACAGCAGGTCTCCGACCTCCTCCGCGATATCGCCCTGCGGCGCGCCGGACTCCTTCGCCTGCACGATCTCGTTTGCTTCCTCCGCCAGTTTCTCCACCACGCGCGGTGCGGAATCCCACTCGAAACCGACGCTTGCGGCACGCTTCTGAAGTTTTAGTGCACGCGTCAGCGCGGGCAGGGCACGGGGCACATCGTCCAAGAGGCTGGCATCCGGTTTGGCGGCCCGCTCGCGCGCCTTGTGCTTCTCCCAAGCGTTCGCCTGCGCCTCGGCGCTGTCGATGCCGGGCATGTCGCCAAACACATGCGGATGCCGCCGCACCATCTTATCTGTGACGGCCGCGACCACGTCGCCGAAATCGAACAGCCCGCGCTCTTCGGCGATGCGCGCGTGGAACACGACCTGAAAGAGCAGGTCGCCCAGCTCGTCCTTGAGGCCGTCCCAGTTCTCTTCCTCGATGGCGCCGGCCACCTCATAGGCTTCCTCGATGGTGTAGGGCGCGATGGTTGCGAAGGTCTGCTCCACGTCCCACGGGCAGCCGCCGTGCGGCGCGCGCAAGCGGCGCATGATGTCGAGCAGAGCGGTAATATCGCGCGCCATTTGCCAGGCGGCAGTAGGCAATCGCCAGCCGCGAGACAAGCCCTTCAAATGCCGGATGATGAATGCCGGGAGCCTGCTGCTGGGCCCTCAGCCGAGCCGGCAGTCAGACGATTTCCGGATCCCTTTCGATCACCGCGACTTCGGCGCGGGTATCCTGATCGGTCACGATCATCGTGTCGGCCCCGCGTTGCACCAAGCCATCGTGGGCGGCGGCCCGGATATCCGCGAGCGAGGCGGCGGAATTGACGGTCTCTACGTCCTCGCCATCGCGATAGTAGGTCACGAAATAGGGCACGGGTTTCTTCCTGCGGCGGGCTGCGAGCGCGAACTACGCCGGCGGGCGTAAACATCCCGTGCACGAGGTAATTTCGTATAATCTATATTATGGGCAATTCCGCGGCGATTATATACTTGACTTAAGGCGGTACCAGCCTTAGATATGGCCTAGGAGATAGCCCATGACGTTCGACCTCAACGCCCCGATGTTCAAAGACGAAGCCGCAGCCATTGCACACATGGAAGCGGACCGCTGGCCTGATGGCGCGACGTGCCCTCTCTGTGGCGGCTGTGAGCGCGTCCACAAGATGGGCGGCACGACGCAAGCCGGAATGTTCGTCTGCTACGATTGCGACGGCAAGTTCACGGTCCGCACCGGAACCGTCTTTGAGCGGTCGCATATTCCGCTGCACAAATGGCTGCTGGCCATCTACCTCATGGGTGCCAGCAAGAAAGGCATTTCAGCCCATCAGCTGCACCGGATGCTAGGCATCACCTACAAGAGCGCATGGTTCATGGCCATGCGTATTCGGGAAGCGATGGCACCGTTTGAGAGCGCCGCGCCTATCGGCGGCGCTGGCAAGATTGTGGAAGCGGACGAAGTAGAACTAGGCCGCTCGCACAAGAGCAAGAAGCGCCCTCGCCACCACAACAAGCGTTTCGTGGCTCTTGTGGAACGTGGCGGTGCCGTCCGCTCGGTAGTGATTGACGGCGCTAATTCGCCTGAAATCAGGGCTGCTATCGCGCGCCATGTGGACCCTGCCAGCACACTGCACACCGATGGCGCGCAAGTTTACAA
>JAFAVP010000084.1 GCA_019242395.1 Alphaproteobacteria bacterium
ATGTAAACGTCGCGGCGACTGGTACGGGATTGTTGTCGATCACCAGAGTAAGTGCTTTGAGACGGCGCAAGTCATCCGGCCGTGGCGTCACGCGCATAGTCACCGGAACGATGGCGGCGTCCTCGGCTCTCGTTGGCATGTCAATGCTTACGAGCCCAGTGCCGTCGGCAAGCGGACGTCCCCCGAAGATATCATTGGCGAGTGAGGCCCAAGTATCTTCGGTTTCGGGAGTTGCGGCGGATGAAAGCCCACTCGGGGCAGCTACCAACGCCAATCCCAGGGCCGCGACACAAAGCCAACTCCATTGAGATCGGAGACACTTCAAAGCATGTCCGAACATGGCTTGCTCCTAGGCCGCAGAGGAGTCTACGCACAATACTCCGTTCACCGTAACGATCCTATTCCCATTCGAGCTCAGAGTAAGCCGCGGTGGCGTTACGAACGTTGTTCTCTTCGAATAACTCCCACCGCGTCCGCTCCGATTCCGCGACGTTCCGCGAGGCCGCGGCAATTGTCTCGCCGCTCTTGATCAACGCACGGACATCCTGCGCCAAAATTCGAAGATATGTGCGTTCGTCCTCGACGGCCGAGGGCCAGTCCGCGACCGGACCGTGGCCCGGCAGGACACGTCGGGCAGGAATAGTTGCTAGTTCGCCAATGACCGCAAGCCAACCCTTAACGCTTCCGTCAAGAACGGGCAAATGCCGCAGAAATACCAGGTCGCCAGCGAACAAGGTTGCGGTCGTCTCATCCAGAACGGTAAGATCATTGTCGGTGTGCGCGGCCCGCCATGCCTGAAGCAAAAGGATTCGATCGCCTAGATCGATCCGCGCTTCGCGCTCCACGACTTGCGTTGGCGGAACAATTTGGATACCCCTCATCAATTCATCGCCTAGTACCCGCCTATACGCATCGAGATAGAACTGGCCGCGAGCAGCGAGCGCTCGCGCGAGATTCTTGTGGCCGACGACTACGGCGCCCTCGAATGCAGCGTTTCCGAACATGTGATCGGGGTGGGCATGGGTATTAATGACGTACCGAACCGGCTTCGTCGTCACTGCGCGGACCGCTGCAAGCAGGCGTCGGCCTTCCCGCAGGCTTCCGCCGCTGTCAATGACAGCGACAGCGCTGCTGCCGACTACAAATCCGACATTGGCGATGGCGCCCTCGTTCTGAGGTGTCATCACAGCAACGTGACCGATGTAGACATAAATACCAGACGCGATCTCAGTTACGGGCAGAGGATCGGCCGTTTCGCCCCCTCGGGCAGCTAACATGACGTCGAAGAGGGTCAGTAGCAGCGCCAAACAGGCGGTCGCCTTCCACAGTCTGACTGATCGAAAGACATTCAGTCGTCTCCCGTATAGTGGGCCGACTGCCACCCCTGATTTGAGCCGCACCCTTTCACTATACAAATGCATCTTCTGATTTTTAGTGGCACCCCAAAGACGCACAGAGAGTTCAGTGAGTTCATACTAGTTTATGAAATCATAGAAGCAAATTATGCTGAGCCTAATGCCTACTTAAGTCCGGCTTCAGTGTTCGATGAGGAAAGCATTAGAGCCACTCGTAGGAGTCATGATACCCATCACCCGCCGTCTCGCCTCGTGCGCGGTTATAATGGTTTTAACGGTGCCCATATCCGCGCCTAGCCAAGACGTTTTCGAGCCGGAGGGATACCGGACGGAAGACTATCGTGCATCAACACCTACCACTCTCACAGGCGTGCGCGTAGTCACTACGGCGGAAGCCGAGCAGCTTTGGAGGACGGGCGCCGCTATCTTTCTCGATGTCTTGCCGCATGCGCCGCGCCCGGCCAACCTGCCGCCAGGAACGATCTGGCGAGAAAGGCCGCGGCGGAATATTCCGGGCAGCAGCTGGCTGCCTGACGTCGGATATGGGGCGCTGGCGCCGGTGACCGAGAAGTACTTACGAACCAATCTGGCGCACGTTACGGGAGGCGACCGCACGAAGGCACTCGTTATTTATTGTCTGCGCGATTGCTGGATGTCGTGGAACGCGGCAAAACGAATCCTTTCCCTGGGATATGCGAACGTCGTCTGGTATCCGGACGGCACTGATGGCTGGGCGGAAGCCGGATTGCCGCTGCGGGAGTCGCTACCGGAACCCCAGCCGTCGCAGTAGCGCATCCCGCAAGGTTGCTAGTCCAGACCGAGGCGCCTTACATCTATCGGCGTTTGCGATCGGATCGTCCAGCGGAGCTTGAAGAAGCTGCTGGCGTGCTCAGTAGAGAACAACGCTCCTGATGCTCTT
>JAFAVP010000115.1 GCA_019242395.1 Alphaproteobacteria bacterium
AAGCCTCGTATGTCCGGTGACGCAGTGGAGAAGTTCTTGGCGCTGACGATTTCAGATGAGCACCATCGGGGGCTTGGCCGATGTTTTCCACGCAACGGCGGTCCGCTTCAAGAGGACACTGAAGCGGGAGAGACAATTACGAGAAAACCGTTGACCACGAAGTAAACCTTAGATTGTATCCAGCTTGTAACGCTTCCGACAGAATCTAATGTGCGCATCACCGACCGAAACTCTTCGCAACGCGCTGATCAGGGCGCGTCGGGCTGGTGATCCTGAGGACTCCAGCTCGGACGCACGATTTCGGGTGGACGTTCCGAAGGCTGTGCGCCTTTTCAAGAACGATTGGCTTTACACGAAGGCGGACTCTCTGCAGCGGCCAACGGATCAGGCCTGCGGTTCGTATATTTTTGTTTTCTATAAAAATCTCCATGTTACGAACATATCGCTGGCCGAGCTTACGTCGCTGGTCCGCCTCCATACCAAAAGCCGATCCGACGGCATCTCGCGCGAGACGAACTTTTTTTCGGACGAGGAATACAGCCGCTACCTCGCTAACGTTCTCTATTCCCTCTACCCAATCACTCCCATCCTCGATGAAGCCAAGTTCGTGGAAACGATAGGCCGAATATGTGACGCAGTCATCGCGGAACACGAGGCATTTATTTGCAACACTGTTATTCTTAACTCGTACTTTACCACAGCGCTCCTCCACGTCCCGCGATCGCTCCAAACAAACGTTCAGGCAATTGTGTTCGAAGCGGGATACGTCCACTCGGCGGGTCACGCCCTCTACATTCGCCGCATCGAAAAGGCGAACCAGCAGGAGATCGAAGACAGGCTAGAAATGTTTCTAGGCTCAATCTCGTCGAAATTACCCATCTTCATGACTCCCTATGCCCATGAGTTTTTTACGCCTTGGGAATCCAAGAGTTCGGCCACTTCCATTCGCAACGGCTTGGATGGGATAAGGATCGAAATCCGGAAACATCACATAAACGGGCAACCCCTACGAGATTACTTGAATGTACTTCGGAGCAAATTTCCCCGATTACGGGTCGCAGCCGGACTGCGACCATACAACAGGGAGCGTGAAGATAGTGGCGCCGATCCGGACTGGACCATTTGGTTGATTTCCGACACCCGTCACGTAGAGACGGAGGATCATGCTACCACGAGGTCAAGGGATCAGTACCTCATCATCTATGCGCAGAAGTATCACAACGCCAATCAGTTTGTACTTTTCAAAGAACGTAAGCCTGCATGGGCCGCACCGAACACTCTTCCCCACACGCTCTCTATCAGCATGGTGAACATTGGGCGCTCGCAAATGCCGCGCTGCTCCGGCGTCAGGCCAGTCATTGTGGATCCGTTTTGCGGCACCGGGACCAGCCTCATTGATGCGGCGCTGCGGGTTCCGGACGGGCTTGTTATCGGGTTGGATCGAAACCCCATCATGCCTCGGCTGGTGAGAGATAACCTGCACTTTTTCGGCCTGGAGCCGCACGCTATCCAGGAGTTGCGTGACCCGATTTCCGGTTTGGCGGAACGGCTTCAGAGGGCATTAGACGGGGTCGGTGGCCAAGGAATACCGCCCATTCAGCAGATCGTTGAAACGTCGCAGCAGATCGGTGCGGAGGCGCTTAGGCAACCTAGCAGCGGAATGGATGGCGAGTTCAGGGCCGCTTTAGCAGCATGTCTGTCAGAGTTACGATTTGGAGCTCTCAACGAAGCTTCATATTTGGAGACGGGTAGCCAGCGCGTAATCGATCAAGGCTTCAGCGCTTCCACCGCTCAAATTCTTATCGAAGGGTGTGAGGAGTATCGAAAACGACTTTTATTCTTTGTTATCTGGCGCGGAATTGCCAACGGACGCTACGCCATGCGGGAGCAGGCTGAGAATATCTATCGCGTCATCTTGCGCGAGTTTGAGCAGTTCTCCAAAGAGCTGGATGATTATCACGAGAGCCTTTTAGGTCCAGAAAGAGTTTCTTATGGGCCATTCTCAGGAAGACAAGGTGGCTATTCCATCGCGAGCGTTGTTAGCCCGGCGAAAGTGCGCGGAATTTCGGTCTCAGATACTGGTGAGCCTATCACAGAGGCAACCATGGCCAATTTGGCTTCTGGCGTTCTGCATGTGCGTGTGGTGCCTGACTCCCTGCAAGCACTCGCCGCGATGGAAAGAGCGGTTGACCTACTTGTGTCTGATCCTCCCTACGGATTTAACACGCACGAGTTGGAAATGTTCGCCCTCCATGAGTTCTACTCGAAGCTGGTCTCGGCAGCCGTGAGGGCGTTGAAACCGCGGGGCCAGCTGCTGCTCGCCGTGCCATCGTATGCCAGGAACGGGAAACAAGTGCCCTATTTTCAAACTGAGGGAGCTCTGACAAGGCAAGTGATCGGAGCAGCCGAAAAGCAAGGCCGAGAGGTGCTGGCGCTTCTTCGCACGGTCCCCGCGCCGAAAGCTATGTATAAGCCGCCCTATTACTGGTTATCCACAAGCGCGGTATCTCGGAAGATATTATGGTTTACAATTCAGTAGGAGTGATTCGGGAGGAATGAATGGCCGATAAGAGGTCCGAATGGACTATGGCGGAGACGTCGGTGTATGACGAGAGTGAGTCAGATCTTACTCCTTCTCCGAAGGTATTCCGGTCTCAGAGAGAAACTGCACTGGTCGCATGTAACAATCTCCTGATGTTACTCGGAGAGCGGCCGCTGGTACTGACGCCGAGTGGTGAGATCAGGGAGAGCGATTAAGCTCTCCCTTTCCTACGTCTAATTCGCGGCGAATATTTTCACCACATCTAGTCGGCCGACCGCCAATGATCGGGCTTCTTTTTGTCGTTGAGGTGCCTGACGCGCGCGACGAGCGGCGAGTGCCCCTGCTTCTTCGCCCAATCGATGGCTTCCCGCTGGGTCGCAAAGACGCCGAGCACGCTATCGGCATGATCTTCCACCACGTAATCGTCAATCGGACTTCCTTCCAGACGCCCTTTTGGACGCGCTTCAATATAGACGTTTGCCATCCGCGTTCTCCTTCTTCGCTGATCCTAAGGTTCGAGCGCGCTGGCTATCAGCTTTGCCAGCGCCTCTTGGCGCGCCTCCGCATCGGGTGCCGCCATTTGAGTGAAGCCGCCTTTGACCCGATAACCTTTGACGATACGCTCCGTAGGCTCCGGCGGCGGAGCAAGGGAAGCGACAAATCCGGGAATCTGCTCTGGCGTCAGAAAGGTCACGCGCGAGCGCTCCATCTCCGGGATGATTTCAAGGAGCGCCGCCCTGTAGCTGGTTTGCGCCTTCTTGGATTTTGCGAGCACGACGGCAATGCGGGGGTATCTGCCCCGAAGGCATTTGCGCAGATTATCCCGCTCGTTCTCGACTGGCGTCGTTACGGAAATCTCGACGGCAGCGACTGGCCCGTCGCGTTCCAGAAGGACGTCAACTTGACCCGCACCTGAGGGGACCGGCGCCTCAATCGTGGCCTTCATGCCGGCCTGCTCGGCAAGCTCCTTTACCAGCGACTGCAGGTAACGGTGCTGCCTGCCGCCCTTTCCAAGTTGCCGGTCGGTCGTGACGCGCAACTCTGACGTGGGCAGGGCAGCAAGACGCTCTTGCGACCTTAGAACCTCCCGGACGCTTTCTCCTTCGACTCTTTTCGCCTCCGGCTGGCCTACAACATTGTGCGCATCCCCTTCAGAAGGCGGCCGCAGAATCCCCGTACCATCAGGGGTCTTCCTTTGCGTTTCCTCGGATTGTTTGGCCCAGGTGGGAATCTCGACATCGGCAAGCGTGCCGCAGTAGCGGCGGCGGTTCTGCTCCAGCAGGGCGGCATACTCTTCCTGGTTCAAGGTGGGCTGCTTCTCTAGGAACCCCAACGGCACCGAGAGGCGAATGGCTTGTCCGGTGTGATGTTTCACCCACACCGCAAACTCAGAACGCGGACCGCGGCGCTTCATGCCCTCAATGAACTCGGGCGTCGTGCGCAATTCCTCCGCCAGCGTGCGCGCGTCCTTCGCTGAAACACCGCCGACACATTTGATGGAGGTGTTTGCGAGCATGGCCGAACGCAGCCGGGGCGAGAGCTGATCGATCGTCTGGTGCGCGAGCGTCAGGCCGACGCGGTATTTGCGCGCCTGCGTCAGGATCGTTTCGATGGAAGCGTCGAAATATTCCTGCGCTTCGTCGACATACACAAAGCACGAGGGACGCATGTACTCTTTCATGGTGGAGCGCTCGAGCGCGGCTTGGCTCACCATCGCAATCACGAAGCGCCCGAGAAGCTGGCTCCCCTCCCGCTTCAGCAGCTCCTTGGCGGTAGAAACGAGTATGATCTTGCCGCCGTTCATCGCCTCGAAGAGATCGAGCTTGTTCTCCTTCTGCGTGAACATCCGCTCGAAAGCGGGTGTCGACAGGACGCCCCACAAGCGCCGCAGAATCTGTTTCTTGGTGGCGGCGAAAGAGGTATAGAAGAATTCCGTCTCGAAAAAATAGCGCGCGGAGCCGTCGAGCTGATCCATGTAGGAGCGGAATGGCCGCCCATCTTCCATGATGCGCATCAGGGTGTGGATGGTCGCCTCCGGCACGGCCAGCATCAGGCGGGCAAGATATTTGAAGACGACGCCCTGTTTCTGCGTCAGCTCGGCGCCCAGGAAAGCTCCGAAGAAGAGTTCATAGAGCTCGACGACGCCGTTGAGCACGCGTTCCTTGTCCGCGGCCGAATACTCCCGTACCCGGTCGAGGTGAGCGTCGAACAGGTTGAGCGCGGCCGGATATTCGACATCGGCGGGGTCGATCAGCACCAGCCGCTCCGCCAAACTGTGCAGGTTTTCCGGCGAGAAGACATCGAGCTGCACAAGCTTGTTGATGAGATCCCCTTGGCTGTCGATGACGATGATGGAGCGGCCATCTTCCCGCGCTGCCAGAAGGTCGGCGTGGATCATCTTCTGCATGAGCTGCGTTTTGCCGTGCCCGGTGCCGCCCACGATGTGGCAGTGCTCGAAGCGGACCTCCTCCGGAATCCGGAACGGCACCGGTATCTCCAGCAGGGGCCTGAATGGGGAGCCTCTCAAATAAAGTTCCGCCAGTTCCGCGCCGGTCTTGCCCTTCTGATCCGGCGCTCTCACCAGCTTGCGCTGCACCTCGCGGATATTGGTATCGGGCTGAAAGCCGCTGGCGATCAGCATGTTCGTGGCGCACAGCTCCCTCAGCTGCCACAAGAGGTCGAGCCGGAAGGAATCATCGTCGTAGGGGACCATGAACAGCCGGTCGATGATGGCGGCCGGGTCGTCGAGCAGGTCGAGCAGGATCACTTCGAAAGTGTCGCTCGCCTCTTTGTCCCAGTGTCCGAAACAGCTTTCGGGCAGCGCGTCGAAGACGGCGGACATGCTCTCCAGCAGGATCCGCGAGAAGGCAGCGTATCGCTCCGAAAAGCCCTGCGCCCAGCCGCGGCGGCGGGAGAGCATCTGGCGGAACTCCACCGCAACTGCGACTTCATTGCCGATGCGATCCCAGCGCGGCTCGATATCGCCGATGCTTTCCGCCCGGAAGATGGCTTCGATGGCGGTTGCGACTTCCACCAGGATCGGTACCGCCGGGCGGCGCTGGGCGCGCTCCGCGGCAATGAGCGCGAGTTCGAGGGCGAAGTCCTCAGGGTCTCTGGTGGCAAGGGCAGAGGCACACCACGCCGCCTGCGTGCTTTCCCACTGACGACGGGTATCGCGAAGCTCGCGGTCACGGGTTCCGCCGAACAGAAGGTTCTTGAAGTCGCTGCCGGCGAACATCAGGCGGCGAGGTCGATCACTTCCTCTCCACCGAACCGGCGTGCCGCCTGCAAAACGGCGTTGAATGTCTTGCCGGCCTCCTTGAGCTGATCCTCCACGGCAAGCATCTCAACGATATCCTTGCATTCTAGCTTCTTGCCGTTCGTGAGATCCTTCACCGACACCGACATATTCATCGCCTTGAAGGCGACACGCGAGGCAAGACCAAGCAGCCCGCTTCCCGGGTCGACCATCGTATTCTTCTCGTAGAGCACGCTGTCGCCCAGCTTGTATTTGCTGATGGCCTGCCGCTCCTCGTCGTTGAGATCGGCCCGGACTTCGAGAACGAAAATCATCTTGCCCAGCACGCTTGAGCGCTGGTCCCGTCGCAGTAGCAGTTTCATGCCCCTTCCTCCCTCGATCACAAAAAAGAACGTAAAATCCGCTATAAGTCAATCTGAGGTTGATTATGGTTTTGTGCCCTGCTAAGCTCGCTCCTCGGTGGGATTACAATGAGTGCAAAAAAAGGTGAGCGGAAGCGCGATCCAATTGCAGCGGCCAAGCAGGCCGTGGCGCAGCAACGAAGTCTCGGCACTCATACAATAAACGCGCTGATCAGCGCGCGCGGTTTTACAGCCGACACACTTCTTGCTGCGCCTGAACCGGTGTTGCGGCGGGCAATTCGCCGGCTCAATTATCCAGATATGCCAATCGCGCGAGAGCAGTTTCGCGCTGCCCATCTCAAATCAGATCCTGCGGCGCGCCCCGTGGCATCGACACAAGTTTCCGGTCGCCGGATGCGGGCGCTGCAACATCAAGACAGCCTTCGTCTTCGCGTTCCGGATACCAACGTTGCCGGCGTCCCAACCGGAGTATTGGGGTCCATGGCCGCGATGGCGCCAGCTCCAGTAGCGGGCCCTGGTGGGGTCGATCCCAGATCCTGGGTCCCATTGGGCCCCTCGAACGTCGGTGGACGGACAAGGGCCATAATTCCAGATCCGCATGTTGCGGGCCGTCTTTGGGCAGGCAGTGCAGGAGGCGGTGTGTGGCGTTCGGAAGACGCCGGCAGAACCTGGCTGCCAGCGGATGACTTTCTTGCAAATCTTGCGATTTGCTCCATGGCCATCTCACCCGTCAGGGACGCGGATGGTCAATCGGCAATCTTTGCTGGCACTGGAGAGGGCTTCTCCAACGTCGACGCCATTCAGGGGGCGGGCATCTTTTGGAGCACAGACGGCGTTCGGTGGTCTCAGCTACCCTCCGCCAACACGCCTGATTTCCGGGCCGTAAACCGTTTGGCCATGTCGAGCGATGGGACCGCACTGCTGGCAGCGACCCCTACCGGCCTGTTGCGAACAGAGTCGCCTGCGTTCTCCGCGTGGAGCAAGACGCTGAACATCGCGGTAGCGGACGTAAAGTGTCATCCCTCGAACCCTCTGCTTGCGACCGCCGGCGGACTAAGCAATGGCGCCGCCTATGTCTCAAGCGACGGTGGCAAGAGTTGGAACGAGGCAAACCACTCCGGCACGTGGGGCAGCCGCGTCGAACTAGCCTACGCCCTTGCCGATCCCACCATCGTTTACGCTTCAGTCGACATCAATGGCGGCTCGATCTGGCGGTCCACTGACGGAGGCAAGAATTATCGGCCCATGAAGACGCAAACTGCTGCGAAAGCGCAGATAAGCTATTTGGGTGATCAAGGTTGGTATGCCAATGCCATTTGGGCCGGCGATCCTAGCGACGCCAATGCTGTTCTGGTCGGGGGCCTAGATCTTTGGCGCAGCCTCGATGGCGGAAACACTCTGGAGCAAATCAGCGTCTGGTATGAACCTGCCTCGGTACATGCCGATCATCATTGCATCGTAAGCAGAGCGGGGGCCGGAGCTGCTCTAACCGTGTATTTCGGAAATGATGGCGGCTTGTTCGCCACAGCGGACTACAAGACGGTGGGCGGCGGTGCCGACCTATCCCAAGGGTGGGAGCGGCTCGACAATGGCTACGGCGTCACGCAGTTTTACGGTGCGGCGTGCAGAAGCCGAGACGGCACGCTGATCGCGGGAGCGCAGGATAACGGCACGTTGCGCTATACCTCAGGCGGCGGAGCTGCGGGCTGGACCACCATGTTCGGCGGGGACGGCGGCGCATGCGCCTACGACGCAAAAAACGACATCTTCTATGGAGAGTATGTCTACGGACAGATTACGCGCAGCACCGACGGCGGGCAGTCCGCTGAGTACATTTGTGGGCAGTACTTCGACAGCGCAACGCAGCGCTGGCGCTGGCGACCGCCTCCTTATTTGATCCCCGACGCAGCAGGCAGCCGCCAAGCCCTGTTTATTGCGCCGTTTGCGGTCGATCCGTTGGTACCCGATAGACTCTTGGTAGGCGGACTGAGCGTTTGGCGCACCAACGATGCCCGAACCCAAAATGACGATCATGCTCTTACTGGACCAAAATGGCTTTCGATCAAGGACAGCATACGAGACTACGTCAGCGCCCTTGGTATTTGTCCGGACAAATCGGACGTTGTCTGGGTAGGGCACGCTTCCGGCGCGATCTTCGAGACTTCCAACGGGACAGCTCAACGTCCAGGCTGGCGCCAAGTTGGAGGCGGGACCGGACAAAACCTTTCTATCCCTCGCTACTGCAGCTGCCTGCTCGTGCGTCCGCACGGTCTGCAGATTTTTGTGACGTTCGCTGCTTACGCAGCCGGCTCGGCGGGAAGCAACGTCTGGAAAACAGAAGACAGCGGATCTTCGTGGGTGGATATTGGAGGCGCTTTACCTGACGCGCCGGTGCACAAAATTGCGGTTCATCCTCAGCATGCCGAGTTCCTGTACGTGGGAACAGAGATCGGATTGTTTGCGAGCGATGACGCTGGCGGACATTGGTCCCCGACCAACGAAGGCCCCACGAACTGCCCTGTCTACGACCTGATTTGGGATGGAACAAAGCTCATTGCCGTAACGCACGGCAGGGGCACGTTCGCGATCAACATCGCGTAGGTGCCGCGTGAACGCGCTATCAATTAAATGTCAGAGCTGGCCCGACCCGCCACCCCAAAGCAGATTGCTAAGGCAAGCGCAGTTGCGCCCAACAGCAGAGCAGCTTCTAGCGAGCCGCTGCCGTTGTCCGGTGAAACATGCAGCAGGATTTCGATCCATTGCATTTGACGTCTCCCGAGAATGCTCAACAGAACTATTGCTGCGCCGTGCTGCGACGTCAAGTCAGCAAAGGTCATCCTTATGAGGAGGAAGAAATGACACGTGCTTCCGTCGCCGGATTGTCCGGCGCATTGCTCATCATGCTAACGGGCTGCGAGTCACCAACCCTGATCATGACGACCGAAGGCCCGTCGAGCCAAATCCCCCACAGCAGCGACAATCAATATCACGGCCAGTACGCCATCCTGACTACGGTGTTCACGAAAGCTCAGACGCAAGCCTTGGCCGATACTCAGAACCCGTCGGGATCGGCACAGGCCAACGCTGCCATCTACGCCGAACTTGCGAAGGATGGAATGGCCACTGTCGATGATAACTGTTCCGACTTTTTCACGACAGCCGGCGAACACGAAAAGTACATCGATTTCGCGCGAGATGCAGTCGCGTTCACCGGGACGCTCGCATCCGGCGTTCTCGCTCTTACGGATGCTTCGAATGGAGCGGTGGCTGCGGTCACTCTCGGGACGACGACCGTCTACGGTGGTCTGGACGTGTACACCAAAAACTTTCTCTTTGGCGCTGAAAATATCGATAGCGTTCGGACGCTGATCGAAAACGCGCTTGATGCTCATACCAAGAAGGTACTGGCGGATCCCCAACCCGTCTGGACATTCAACAACGCAATGCGCGTGATTCTCGACCATCAAGAGATTTGCCGTCCGTCAGCCATCGTGTCCCTCGTTCGCGAAGCCATTCGCAACGCCCAGCTCGTCGCCGCAGCCACTGGAGCGCCTACAACACCGCAAAATGGAGGAACTGAAACTCCAGCCGGGGGCGGCACCACCGGCTCTGCAGGAGCTGGGGGCGATACTGTTCCTCCAGCCGCCGGCAAAGTCGCGAACCCTCAGACGGGCAATGTTGCGCCACCTTCTTCGACAATGCATTACACAGTCTCGGTCGTGCGATAGAGTAATGGCGATGTCAGTCTCAGCTGCCAGCATGATGCGCGCACGCGAACTATGTCGGGTACTGGCAAAGACTGACGGGATCGCCCCGACGCGGCAATCTCCGAGACAATCCACGATGTTGCTTCGTTGCTCCGTAAGGACGGACGCGGGGGTG
>JAFAVP010000019.1 GCA_019242395.1 Alphaproteobacteria bacterium
GGGTTAAGCCTTTGGCCCTATGATGGGCCGGTGATTGCGCTAGCTGAACCCGATCCTGAAATCCTGGCCCGCCGCAGCGAGATTGTCGCCGGGCTGAAGCGGCTCGTGCCGGATGGGGTGGTTTCGGAAGCGGCTGGGCTGGCCGCCTACGATGGCGATGCGCTGACTGCCTATCGCCAGGCGCCGCTCGCCTGCGTGCTGCCGACGTCGAAAGAGCAAGTGTCGGCCGTGCTCGCTTTCGCGCACCAGATGGGTGTGCCGATTGTGCCGCGCGGCGCCGGCACTTCGCTCTCCGGCGGGGCTCTGCCGCGGGCGGACGGCATCCTGCTCGGCTTCGGCCGCATGAACCGGATACTGGAGATCGATCTGGAAAACCGCTGCGTCGTCGCGGAACCGGGAGTCACCAACGCCGCCATTACCCGCGCAGTGGAAGGCCAGGGCTTCTATTATGCGCCCGATCCTTCCAGCCAGATCGCCTGTACCATCGGCGGCAACATCGCGGAGAACTCCGGCGGGCTGCATTGCCTGAAATACGGGCTCACCACGCATAATCTTCTAGGCGTCGAATTCGCATTGCCGCATGGCGAGCGACTCTGCTTGGGCGGCAAAGCGCCGGGCGGCGATGGCCCGGACTTGCTGGGCGTGATTACTGGCTCGGAAGGTTTGCTGGGCGTGGTGGTGGAAGCGACCGTGCGCATCCTGCCCAAGCCGCCCGTGACCCGCACACTGTTGGCCGCATTCCATTCCGTTCCGGAAACAGGACAGTGCGTCGCCAATATCATCGCGGCAGGCATTGTGCCCGCCGCGATGGAGTTCATGGACCGCCGCTGCATCAATGCAGTGGAGATGTATTGCGCACCCGGCTATCCGAAATGCGAAGCCATCCTCATTATAGAATTGGATGGCATGCCCGTGGAGGTGGCGGACAGCGTGGCGCGGGTCGCCGAGATTGCGCGTACCAGCGGCGCCTATGAAGTGCGCGAAGCGGCGGACGAGCGCGAGCGCGAACGCCTGTGGAAGGGGCGCAAGGCGGCGTTTTCCGCGATGGGCCGGCTCGCGCCGGACATGCTGTGCATGGACGGCACCATTCCGCGCCGCGCGCTTCCGCAGGTGCTCGCGCGCATGGCGGAGATGGCCAACGAATATCGCCTCGGATTCTGCAACGTGTTCCACGCCGGCGACGGCAACATCCATCCGCTCATCATCTTCGATGTGATGAAGGAGGGCGAACTGGAACGCGCCGAAGCCTTCGGCGCCGAAATCCTTCGGCTGTGCGTCGAGGTTGGCGGCGTGCTCACCGGCGAGCACGGCGTCGGCATCGAGAAACGCGACCTGATGCCGGAGATGTTCTCCGAAGCCGATCTTGCACAGCAGCAGCGGCTCAAATGCGCCTTCGATTCCGCCGGCCTGTTCAATCCCGGCAAGGTGTTCCCCACGCTATCGGTGTGCATCGAGCAGGGGCATGCGCATGTGAAGCGCGGCGAAATGCGCCATGCGGAGCTGCCGCGGTTCTGATGGCGACGTTTGCGGTTTCCAGCGAAGCAGATGTGGTTGAGGCGGTTCGCGGTGCACGCGAAAGCAAACGCACGCTCGAAATTGTCGGACACGGCACCAAGCGCGGTTTCGGCCGCCCAGTCGAATGCGAGGATGTTCTCGATCTTTCCGGTTTGAACGGCATCGTGAAATACGAGCCGGACGAGATGATCGTCACCGCGCGCGCCGGGACACCGGTTGCGGAGATCGAAGCCGCACTCGCAGAACACAACCAGCGCCTCGGTTTCGAGCCGGCCGACTGGGGGCCGCTGTTCGGCGCACCGCCCAACGCTGCCACCATCGGCGGCGTGCTCTCGGCAAGCTGCGACGGCTCTGCGGCGATCCGTTACGGCCGTTGCCGCGATCACCTGCTCGGTTTTCGCGCGGTAAACGGATTCGGCGAGGCCTACAAGGCCGGCGGCAAGGTGGTGAAGAACGTCACCGGCTTCGATTTGCCCAAGCTTTTCTGCGGCGCCATGGGTACGCTCGGCCCACTGACGGAAGTGACGTTGCGCGTGTTCCCGAGATCGGAACTGGAATGGCTCGTAGCAGTGAAGGACCTCGCGCCTGAATATGCACTGGCCTTGATGCGCGCCATATCGGGAAGCCCGATTTCGCCGACAGCGTTATGCTACATACCGGCGATCAATTACTACACAGCTCCGCGTGCTCCTCGAAACGTCCCGGAATTATCCCGTATTGGCGCAGGCGCCGTGCTTGTTCGCCTGGATGGCTCTGGTGCTGCACTCGCGGAAAAGCGCGCAGTATTGCGTGCTCTGGCAGGTCAATTCCATTTGGTCGATCTCGCGGGCGAGAATTCGATCCGGCGGATAGATGCTGGTTCAATGTTTGAAGATTCTCCGTTGGATGTCTGGAGATTCGATGTGCCCACAACAAGTGTGGTGCCGTTGATTGCAAAGATGCAACCTGCCGAATGGGCAGCCGACTGCGGCGGAAGCCGCGTGTATGTGGCCAGAACACCAGGCTATTACGGACAGCATGAGCACGCGTATGCAGCAGAATTCGAAGGCAGCTGCATTCTCCTCAGAGCTTCTGCGGAAACCCGCAAGAGGGCGAAGATTTTCGCGCCCGAAACACCAGTGCGTGCCGAGCTGACCAAGCGCGTGAAAGCGGCGTTCGATCCGCTCAAGCTGTTCAATCCAGGCCGGATGTGGGAGGGCGTCTAAAGATGCGCACACACTTCCGCGCCGAACAGCTGGCCGATCCCTCAATTGCCGAAGCCGAGAAAAACCTTCGCGCCTGCGTCCATTGCGGCATCTGCACCGCCACGTGTCCCACCTACGTGCTGCTGGGCGACGAACGCGATTCCCCGCGGGGCCGTATTGTGATGATGCAGCAGATGCTGGAGCAGGACGGCGCGCCCTCCGAAGAAACCGTCACGCATCTCGACCGCTGTCTGTCCTGCCTTGGCTGCCGCACCGCCTGCCCGTCCGGCGTCGACTACGCCCGCCTGATCGACCAATCCCGCGCGCATATCCAACAGCACTACCGCCGCCCGCTCGCGGACCGCATCCTGCGCTGGACCATCGCCACTGTTCTCACGCGCCCCACATTCATTCGTCTCGCACTGAGCCTCGCGAATCTCTTCTCTCCATTCGTCGGACTACTTCCCGGCCGCCTTCACGCCATGGCGCGGAAAGCGCTCCCGTTATCCTCCCCCGTTTACGGGGGAGGTGGATCGCCGCGAAGCGGCGAGACGGAGGGGGGAATTCGCGCCCATCCCCCCTCCGCCTCGCTGCGCTCGGCACCTCCCCCGCAAGCGGGGGAGGATAAGATGCATCGCATTGCTCTGCTGCCCGGTTGCGTCCAGCAGGTCATCGCGCCGGAGATCGACGAAGCTGCGGCGCGGCTGTTGGCGCGCCGTGGGATACCCTTGGAGCCGCTGCAGGGTGCCGGATGTTGCGGCGCGCTGGCGCATCATCTCGGGCGCGAC
>JAFAVP010000234.1 GCA_019242395.1 Alphaproteobacteria bacterium
GCGATTAGGCTCTCACGCACACCCTTCGGACGATAGCGCACGCTCATTGCCGATTTGCGATGAGACGCCACGAGATGATGTGCTCGGCGGCCCTCAGAATTGTCCGGCAGATCGGCAAGAAAAGCCAGGCCAACGTCATCGCTGACCAGCTTCAAGCCGCCGCCGTTCGAGGTGGCAAACGTGGCGCCGTCTTCGTGATCCTCTACGAACCGCACCAAGCCGCCCGCTTTCAGGGTCTCATCGAAACAGCCGGGAAGGAAAAACTCTATCCGGCCTTTGTGGACGTGCGGCTTCTTGTAGCGAGTTGCATAGCCGTAAATCTGAAGCGGCGCCGCTGCACTGGTTTTTGCTTGTGTGACGACGGAGTGGCTTGGTGCACGCAGGCGGACCCCGTCCAGCCTCTCGATCCCACCACCGTAGCTGTATTCAAGCACTTCCATCGCTCAACCCCGAAGGTCTGCCGGGAGATCACTGCGCTTCAGCCAACCTTCCTCAGCTGCTTGCGAAAGGAACATGCGGAGCGGCCCCCATGAGTCTCGCGGATCGCCTGCGAATGTGGGGAAGATCGGATTCAGAGCGGCCCAGCCGATTCGCTTCTGCTCCATCGCTTCAACAAACGCGGTGTAATCGGCATTGGCCTTGTGCAGATCGATCGCTGCCTTCAGCAGCGCCCACACAGTCTTTTCGTAATCGGGCTTGATCTGCTCGCACACTAGAACGGAGGCCACGCTTGCGGCGTGGACAACGCGGGACTCGATGATGCGCAGCCCTTCTTCGATATCCGCAATTTCCTGCCGCGCGGCGACGAGGCGCTCTTGGAGGTTCGGCTGCTGCGCAGCCTCAGATTTATCCGTGCCGAATTCACCAATAAGGGTGGAGATACGCTTCTGGCGCCTCTCCACCGCACCTGGATCAACATGGGGATTAACGTCTGAAATCTTGGAGCGGATGCTATCGCGTTCGGTGCAAAGCTGTTCGCGCCGCTGCCACAGCTCGCTTCTTTTGGCGACCAGGCGGGCGTACTCGGGAGAGACGGATTCGAGCGTCGGAATGCCCGCCTCTGCTCTGCCCGGCTGCACGAATGTCCGAACTGTCGCGTTCATGCGGCTGCGTCCTTTTCGATGTGACCCGCCCCACTTGCCGCAGCCGACGTTCCCACGGAATAATTCCGTGGGACATTTTCGGGGGGCTCCCACTTGCGCCGCAGACGCTCACAAATGGTTTCCGCGCTGATCTGGGAATGCTTCGCCAGCCGTCGCGCAACCCGCATGCGGGCCGCATGGGGAGTGCTTACAACTCCACGGGACAGCAACTCGTAGGCTTCAGCCAAGGCCGCTCTGTCATCCTTCGCGGGGGCACCGGCGGCACTCTGAAACAGCGCTCGTGCGGCCCTGAATAGCGCTGCCTTCTCATAGCTGTTGGAGGTGATCGATCCCGCTCGCGTGAGCATCCACTCCCAGTCCTCAAGACTAGGACGCGCCGTGAAAGGCCATGGTCGCGGATCAGCCGCGCTTTCCATTTTGCCCGTAATCCCATGGCCGTGGGGTATCGGATGATCGGCCAACGGCCGTTCCAGCGCCGGTTGCTCGAATCTGCGCCTGGTGAGTCAGCCGCATGCTGCGAGCGCACGCCGTAAGGGCTCGCGTTTCGCGCTCGGCCATCGCCAGCATCTTGTCGAAGCGTTCCAAGCCTCCCGGCTCCTTCAGCCACTCGGGTTTGAAGGCGTTCACCTGCTGCGCCAGAAGGGCTGCGCGCGCTGTATGGCGGCAGTAGGCCGCAAGCACTGGAGCGTGCGCGCGCCGGAACCAATCGGCGGGCATACTGCTCACAACGTCCTTCCAGATCAGCGCTTCGGCTTCACTGAGATCGGCAGGCGGTGGGGGCCGCCGCACCTCAATCACTGCAAGAGTGGCCTGCGCGTCGGCAGATTGGCGGCCACGGCTACCCATGCGGACCCCCAAAATTGTTCAAGTTTAGTTTTCTTCGGCTGGGACGCGGGCACGTGGCCCCAAAGCGCCAGACTTTGTCTGCCCCCCTGGGGGTACGCAGCTTGCTGCACAGCACCGGCATCAACCGCTGGCACGTGGCCGCGCGAGTGCGCTCGCGCTGTGGACTTTTTGCTGAACGCTTCTGTGGCTTTGGACGCCCCCTATGGTGCTTAGAGCGGCGAGGGTGGCCGCCCCAAAGCGGCCTTCCCTCGCTAGGGGGGTATGGGGGGAGTGAGAGCATACCCGATGGAAGGCGACTGCACCCCGAGAGTATGGGCGTCCGCAGTACCGTTCGAATGCCGAAAGAAGGGCGAGAGAAGGGCGAGAGAAGGCTCACCGTGGCACCTCGTCGGCGATGACGAGATGACTCGTGCGTTTCGACGGCGGCCCTGATTCCTCAACTTTGATGCGCCTCTTTTCGAAGAGCCTGTTCATTGCATTGGTGAAGGCGCGTGCGCTGACCCCTTCGCACCTCTGCCTATCGGAAGCGAACGTGTTCGGCGCGTAGCCGTGGCCGGTAGTGGCACGTACGTGCCTGCCCTCAACCGCATAGGCGGCCAGCATGTTCAGGAAGACGCGCTCTGCTTTCGCCTGAACCATGCTAGCGGCGGCCGAGCCAGCGTCATCTGCCCTGTGGGTGAAGACGCCGCGCTGCCATCGCAGCCTGATCTCGCTGCCTGCTGGCCCATAGTTGAACTTCTTGCACCGAAGTGTTCGTGCATCGGGATCGTCTTCGATGTCACCGGCGGACTTGACCCGCTCGAAGTACAACCGGGAGCGCGCGCTGTTGCTCCAGCCTGTACTGCCAGAAGTCCCTGTCCCGCTGGAAAGCCCGGTGAGCGATGGGTGAGCGAGAAGCAAGGCCGTTGTGTTGTACCGGCTGGTGAGGCCTCTGAGCAGCGCGATAAACTGGCGGGCTTGGGCTCTGCTGTTTTCATCGCCGCCGAAGAAATCGGCGAGGGTGTCGAGCACAATCAGCACCGGCTTGATGTCGGAAACCCGGCGCTCAATGGCTGAGAACAAGGGCGTTGACTCAATGCTCTGCCGAGAATTGATAACTGCGAGCAGCGCTTCCTGCCCCACAAAGGAAATCAGGTGTAGCCCGCTTAGCTGTTTAAATGACGCGCGCTCTTCAGCGAGGATCGCGGCGAGGCGTCGGTGCAATTCGCTTACGGTATCTTCCGCACTCAGGAACAGCACAGGGCCGTTGCCGAAAACCAC
>JAFAVP010000263.1 GCA_019242395.1 Alphaproteobacteria bacterium
GCGTGCTGGGCGTTTGGCTGCCGCGGCTACCGGCAAGCTGGGCGCTGCCGCTCTCCGTGCTGGCCTTCATCGCCATCGGCTTTGCGGCATGGCTGTCGCGCGATGGCCAAATGACGCGGCGCGGCTTTCTGCTTGCCGCCTTCATGCCGCTTGCCTTGCTGGCGGGCTGTGTTGTGCTCGGGTTTGCGCTTGCCTTCCTTGCGCAGCTGATCTCCGGCACGCCCGACCCCACTTACGCGTATCCCATGGCTATGCGGGTTGCGCTCGCCTTCGGCGCGTGGGGCATGGTGCTGCTCGTGTCGCGGATGGCGAGCGTCCACGGAGCTGCCATATCCGCCTGGTTGTGGATGGCGGGTCTTGCGATCATCACCGCTGCGGTGCTGCCGGGCATCAGCCCCTATTTCCTGTTTCCCTCGCTGGTGGCGGCAGTGATGTTGCTCGCCGGCGCGCGCAAACGCGGGAGCAGCGCGCTCGGGCAGGCGGCCCTTCTGATCGGTGCAGTGGCCGCGCTTGTGATCTGGCTGCAACTGCTCGTGGGCGGCGAAGCCCTGATGGGGCTGAAGCTGCACCCGCTGTTCACCGTCCCCGCAGCCTTCGGGTTGATGACGCTTGTGCCGCTGCTCGCCGCAAACCCGCTCCGCGGCCGCGCATGGGCCAACAGCACGGCTGCCTCGCTCGTTGGCGCGGTTGTTGCCGCGGCGATTGCGGGCCTGTTGCCGTCCTACAGCCTTGCTTCGCCGCAGCGTTTGAATCTGATCTACTTCGAGAACGGTAAGCAGCCGGCGCGCTGGATCGCGGAGACAGCGTGGAAGGCGAACGGCACCGAGCCTATCCCCGCGCAACTGAAAAATGCCGGGCACTTCCGTTTCGACTCCGATGCTTATGCGGGACTCGGGCTGGGCAGCGCCTATGTGGCGGATGCGGGCGCGGGCAGGTTTCCGCTGCCGGCTGCTGTGGTGACAGGCGACAGACCGGCGGGTGCATCACGCGTGGTCTCGCTTGTGCTGCACGGTTCGGCTGCCACCGGCTCGATGACCTTGCGCATTCCGCAATCCGCGAAGCTGCAGGCCATCCGCATCCGTGGAGAGAATGTTCCGGTGTCGAAAGGTTGGTCAGGCAATACGCTGCTCATCTGCAACGGGCCGGACTGCCGCGATGTCGCTGTTACACTGACATTGGGAAGCCGCGCAGCTTTCAGCATTCCATTCGCCGAGCGCCGCTACGGCTTGCCGCCTTTTGGCGCCTCTCTCGCCACCGCCCGCCCCGCCACCGCAATGCCTTCGCAAAGCGGCGACGGCGCTATACTCGCAAGTGTGCTGCAACTTCCCGGACGTTAGTTATTGACAGCAAGAATCCGAAGATAGCGGGCAATATCGACCGGCTGATTGCCGACATAAAGCGAAGTGCGTTCGCCGGCATCGGAAAGCCTGAGCCGCTACGGCTGAACATGAAAGGACTCTGGTCGCGGCGGATCACCGAAGAGCATAGGCTCGTGTATCGTGTCGAAGGAAAGCGCAACGAGAAGCAGCTGGAGATTCTTCAGTGCCGTTTTCACTACCGCTAATTATACATCCACATCTTGCGCCGCGAACTGCGCGTTTTCCTGGATGAACTTGAAGCGCAGCTCTGGTTTCTTGCCCATCAGCCGCTCGATCAGATCGCCCGTTTCCTTCTGCGCTTCGTCCGGCACCTCCACCTGAATGAGCGTGCGCGCGCCCGGCTTCATGGTGGTTTCCTTGAGCTGCGACGGCATCATCTCGCCCAGGCCCTTGAAGCGAGAAATTTCCACCTTGGCGTTGCCCTTGAAGGCCGTTTTCAGCAGCTCATCGCGGTGGCGCTCGTCGCGGGCGTACATCGTCTTGCCGCCGTGGCTAAGCCGATAGAGCGGTGGCATGGCGAGAAACAGATGGCCGCCGGAAATCAGCTTCGGCATTTCGCGGTAGAAGAAAGTGAGCAGCAGCGAGGCGATGTGCGCGCCGTCCACATCGGCATCGGTCATGATGATGACGCGCTCGTAGCGCAGCGCATCGCCGCTGTAGCGCGCACCCGTGCCGCAACCGAGCGCCTGCACCAGATTGGCGAGTTCTGCATTCTGCTCCAGCTTGCCGGCCCCGGCACTGGCGACGTTCAGAATCTTCCCACGCAACGGCAGAATGGCCTGCGTGGCGCGATCGCGCGCCTGCTTGGCGGAACCGCCGGCGGAATCGCCTTCCACGAGAAATATCTCCGTGCCGCCAGGTGCATCGCGGCTGCAGTCGGCGAGTTTGCCGGGCAGGCGAAGCTTGCGCGTCGCATTCTTGCGCGAGACTTCGCGCTCCTGCCGCCGCTTCAGCCGCTCGTCCGCCTGATCGATGACGAATTCGAGCAGCTTGTCTGCTTCTTGCGGGTTCTGCGCCAGCCAGTGATCGAAATGATCGCGGACGCTGTTTTCCACCAGCCGCGTGGCGTCCGGCGTCGAGAGCTTCTCTTTCGTCTGCCCCTGAAATTCCGGTTCCCGGATGAACACGGAGAGCGTGCCGCAAGCCGCCGCCATCACATCATCCGGCGCGATGAGTGCCGTCTTGCGGTTGTTCTTGCGCTCGCCGTGCGCGCGCAGACCTTTCGTCAGTGCGTTGCGGAAGCCCTGCTCGTGGGTGCCGCCCTGCGGAGTGGGAATGGTGTTGCAGTAGGAATGGATGAAGGGCTCCGCCATCGGCGCCCATGCCACCGCCCATTCGACTTGCGGCCGCGCCTTCTTCCGCTCTTCTTCGGACGGCCCGGAGAATTCGCGCGTGACGGTTTCCTTGCCGGCAATTTCGCTCTTGAGGAAATCGAGCAGGCCGCCAGGAAATTTCAGCGTGTCTTCGGCCGGCGTGGTGCTGTTCGATTTCAAGAGCGACGGATCGCACGACCAGCGAATTTCCACGCCGCGGTACAAGTACGCCTTGGAGCGCGCCATCCGATAGAGCGTTGCCGGGGAGAAGTGCGCTTCCTTGCCGAAGATCTGCGCATCGGGCTTGAAGGAGACGCCGGTGCCGCGGCGGTTCACCGTGCCCAGGTCCTTCAGTCTTCCATCCGGCTTGCCGCGGGCAAAGCGCATGCGGTGGCCGTGGCGGTCGCGCGCCACCTCCACTTCCATCCACTCGGAAAGCGCGTTGACCACGCTGGCGCCGACGCCGTGCAGTCCGCCGGAGGTGTCATACACTTTGCCGCCGAACTTCCCGCCGGCGTGCAGGGTGGTCATGATCACTTCCAGGGCGGATTTGTTCTTGAACTTGGGATGCGGGTCGACGGGAATCCCGCGGCCATTGTCGCGGATGGTCAACACATTGCCGGTAGCCAACTCGATCTCGATCCGGCTGGCAAAGCCCGCCACCGCTTCATCCATCGAATTGTCGAGAATCTCTGCCGCCAAATGATGCAAGGCATACGTGTCGGTCCCGCCGATATACATACCGGGCCGGCGGCGCACCGGCTCCAGCCCTTCCAGAACCTCGATGTCTTTGGCGGTGTAGCCCTTGGTGGAAGACGCGGTGGACTCGAACAGATCGGCGGTTTTGGCCATGTTTTTCTTGTTGTGCCGGAATCGGTAAACGGGCCTTTAACCAAGCCGAAGGACGGGGAAACCGCAAGCGGAATGCCCGCCGGTGCTTTCCGTGCAGCGGGTTTCCGGAGGTGGGCTCTCAAGTCGCGAGGCTTCGCCGCACCCAATCTAAGCAAATCTTAGGACAGTAATGCCAACAATACGGCGGCCGGGCATTGGCTGTTCTGGGGATCTACGCAGTGGGATATGGGCAGCGCCTGCGGGTTCAGCGAAGCGCCGATGCGCGCGTGCTCAGATCCCAATTGGACTTGCTTGCGGCGGTGGTTCACTCGGCGCGATTTGCCGGCCCTGCCTGGGCTGCGGTGTTTGCCTTTTTCGGCTCTTCCACCTTCGGCTTCTTTGGCCAGCGGCCGCTGAGCGCAGCAGCCATTTTGCCGGCGGTGATCGGCGCCGTGATGATCGCCAGCAATCGGCTGATCCAAACCTATCGCCGGAACTCCTCCGTCACGACTGTCGAGCGCCTGCAGCCGTGGTTCCGCCGTTTCATCTTCGTCCAAGCCTCGATCAGTGCCGCGTGGGGCTTGCTGCCCTGGGTTCTGTGGGAGCCAGCGAGCAGCCTGAACCACATGTTCGTGTGGGCTTCCGTGGTTTGCGTTCTGGCGAGCTTCGTTGTTACTCGCGCCAATCACCTGGACATGCTGGTTGCAGCGATCGTGCCGGTGGTGGCGCTCTCCTGCCTGCGCTTTTTGAGCGCGGGCGGCGCGCTGGATATTGGCTTCGCCATCCTTCTGCCCGCGTGCGCCGCGGTCCTCTTCCTGGATGCGCGCCGGATGACCAACCGCCTGGACGAGGACTCGCGGCTGCGCTTCGAAGTGGAAGACTTAGCGCGGGAGCTGGAGGTGGCGCGGGACGAGGCACTGCGCAAGCGCTTCGAGGCGGAAACGGCGAATGCCTCGAAGACCGCGTTCCTCGCCAACATGAGCCACGAGTTGCGCACGCCGCTCAATGCCATCCTGGGATTTTCCGAGATCATCGCCAAGGAGTGTTTCGGGCCCGTCGGTTCGCCGCGCTACGCCGATTACGCCCTCGATATCCATTCCTCCGGGACGCACCTTCTCAGCCTCATCAACGATCTTCTCGACATCGCAAAGATCGAAGCGGGGCGCATGGAGATTCAGCCGCGGCCGCTGGAAGCCCGCAGGACCTTCGAGGCGGCGCTCAAGATTGCCAGCGCGCGCGCCCGCGAGCGGAAGCAGCAACTGGTTATCGACGTCGACGAATCCGCGCCGATGCTTTTCGCCGACGAACGGGCGCTGAAGCAGATTCTGATCAATCTCGTTTCAAATGCGGTGAAATTCACGCCGGAGGGCGGGCGCATTTCCGTAAGCGGATCGCGGGCCCGCTGCGGCGGCTTCCAATTGGTGGTGGAAGACAATGGGCCCGGTATTCCGCGCGACAAGCTTCACGCTATCTTCAAGCCCTTCAGCCAGGTCGACAACCGGTATGACCGGCAAGGAGAGGGCACCGGCCTTGGCCTTGCACTCGTGAAGGGGCTTGTCGAACTCCACGGCGGCCGCACCTGGCTGGAAAGCGAACAGGGCCATGGCTGCCGCGCCTATGTGGTGTTTCCCGCCGGCTCGCCTACCCTGAAATCTGCGGGGCACGGAGCATCTGCCGCTGCATAGCGATCAAGTATCTCCGGGGCCCCTACTGCTTGCATTGGCGGCAGACAGATTCTCCCGCAGGTTCTTCTTTCCAACGGAGCTGATTTGCTAATGTTGCGTGGTCTGATTGCCTGAAAACGGCGGGACTGGGTACGCGACGCGTCACATGAGCAAAGATGTTCACAACAGCATGACTGACCAGACGGATGCCCAAGCAAGGCCAGCAGACCCCTTTGAGGTTGCGCGGCAACGGCTGTTTCCGCCACTCCTCGACACCCAGCTTGCCTTGGCCGGAGACGCGATCTTGGGCGGCCATATGAACATCGCCAAATCGCTGCTTTCTCAGACGCTCCAGAGCAAGCCAGACGACCCGGATGCACTCAACATGCTTGCCGAGATCGCCCGGCGTGAGCATCGTCTTGAAGAGGCCGAGGAGCTCATGGGGCGCTGCGTCCAGTCTCTCGATCGCAACCCGGGACATGCGCTGAATTACGCGATGATTCTGAAGCAGCGCGGCAGACTGCAGGAGTCGCTTGACCAGCTTGACGATTTGCTCGCGCAGGAGCCGCGTAATCCGCTGTTCCGGGAGCGCAAGGCGGTGGTGTTGCGGAAAATGGGGCGGCACGCCGAATTCTTGCGGTATCGCCGCGAGCTGGCGGAAGAATATCCGGAGTCGGCGCAGGTATGGTTCAACTATGCACGCGCGCTACGAGGCGTTGGCTCTCAAGCGCAATGCATTGCCGCCTACCGCAAGGCGCTGGAACTGGATCCTTTCCTGGGCGCAGTCTTCACGGACCTTGCCGACTTGAAGACCTATCGTTTCAAGGCGGAGGACATCGAACAGATGGAGCGGCTGTTGCTGTCCCAGCGCTTGCCGGCCAAAGAACGTGCAGATCTTCATTCGGCGCTCGGC
>JAFAVP010000135.1 GCA_019242395.1 Alphaproteobacteria bacterium
CGCCATGCACGTCGGCGGTGAGCATGCGTTCGGCACGCACTCTGGCATCCCCGCCGCCATGCACGGCAACGGAAACATTCTCCGCCGGAATGGCGCGCACATCCGCATCGCCCCCGCCATGCACCGAAAGGTGGAGGCTCGGCTGCCGCGGGAAGCCGCCTTCCGCCTTGAGGTCGCCGCCGCCATGAACGGCAATCGCCGCGATGGCGGGCGTGGTCACCTCCACCTTCAGTTCGTGCTCGCCCCAGCACCAATGGTGGTCGCTGTCACAGGGCGAGAGCATCAGCGTGCCCTCGCTGGTGACGCGGATTTCAGCAACCGCGGGATCGCCCCTGAGCAGCAGCACGCGCTGGCGATCGCCATGGCGGAGCGTCGCTTCGCCGCCGCCGTGCAGCTCGATGCTCTTGAACGGCGGCACCTTGATGACCTGCTCGGCCAGCGCGGCGGAGGACGCGAGCGTGACAACAGCAAGCGCGGGCAGAAGGATGCGGATCATGTGTGTCTCCCGTATAATTGCGCCAAAGATGGGAGGCCCGGCCTCCCTCGCCGATACGCCGGCCCCGAAACCCAGCCCCGCGGTTCTACCAAGTCTCGCCACTAGCGCTCCCCATCTCAGCAACAGCACCGTCTCAACATGCAAAAAGGCGGGACATTCCGCCTGCCTTCCCCGGCGCGTTCGCAATATGTGGCGTTCGCAGCATCGGAGAAGGTGGCGGCACCCGCCTGGCCCTGAGAATGGCAGGCCGGCGGATTGCGAGCCCGAATCAACGGGCTGCCGTGCGGCACCATTCTCCTCCCCACGGTCCTTGCGAACCCCTGGACGTTCGACCCCGCGAGCAGCCTTGCGCGCTTCGGCGGCGGATCGATCCTGTCCGGTTCACTTGGGTGCGCGCGAGCTCGCACCCGGCCCTGTATGGTCTCGCGGCAGCGCTACAGCATGGTCCGGCAACCTCATTTATCTCGCCACAAAGATAATAGCTCGATGTCTCGCCGTCAAGAGGGTTATTTAGAGTTTCGATGCGGGTGCGATCCCGCGAGCCCATGGCCTTCGCCAGGGACCCCGCTGCCAGGCCATAGTCCGGGAGATAATCCTCACGCAGATGCTCGCCGGGATGCGGCAGCGGCGACTGAAACTTCGAACAATCCCGCGCAGCCATGTGATCCTCCTTGATTGTCATCCCCGGCCGAGCGAAGCGCCAGCTTCGCGAGGGGAAGGGGACCCAGGTACATCCGGCAGCGCGATCTCGCCGAGTAGCCGCGCATACAGATCGTTCCAGCCGGAATTGTGCTTCTCGATCAGCCTGATCTTCCAGGCGCGATTCCACTTTTTGATCTGCTTCTCACGCGCAATGGCTTCATGGATGTCGGTGTGCGCTTCGAACCACACCAGGATATGCACCCCGTATTTCTTGGTGAACCCGCTGACCAGATTGTTCTTGTGCTGCCACGTGCGGCGCAGCACGTCGTTCGTGACGCCGGTGTAAAGCGTGCCGTTGCGCCGGCTCGCCAGCATGTAGACGAAATAAAGATGCTCCCTCACCTCTTCAAACTAGCACACCTGTCATCCCGGCGAGCATCGCACGGTCCCGTGCGATGCGAGGGAAGGGGACCCAGGAGGTGAAGCTGTCCTGTTGCAAAAGCACTGCTTCAGCGCCCTCCACCCTCAATATCGCGTTCGCTCAACCACCTGGGTCCCCTTCCCCTCGCTCGCGCCCTTGCGGCGCTCCCTCAGCCGGGGATGACCGTACTGGCTGAACTTCCCATTTTGCTTAGACTGCTCATGTGGGACGAAGGACGATGCGATGCAGTTCAATGATCTTTTACGACTCAGCAATATCGATCCGGCCGAGGTGCTGGTGATGCGGCATAGACCTACCGAACCCAGCCTACGTGAGCAGTTCTTCCGGATAGCCATGAATGAGCCACACCTTTTCAGGGCCTACCAGAGCTCACATTTTGAGAGGGCTGAAAAACAACTAGCGCAGGCACAGTACCTTGCCTCGTTCGTCGGGCAATCGCCGGGAAAGGCCACCTTCATTGCGCTCTCACGCAACGCCAGCTCACGCTCTATAAACCTGGAAGAATACTGGAGCATTCCCGAGAACAAGGAGCTCCGGGCATACGGCATGAAGGGTTTTGATGGGATACGCCCATCCGTTCTCTGGTTCGATCTTGCGGACACCGAATTCTACCCAGAATGGAGAGGACGTTTAATTGTTAATTGGGGAGAAGGTGGCGAGCGGTCTTGGTCACGATGGGCTATCGACAACACATTCAACATAGAGGCCATACGCGAGACCATTTACGTTGAAGAGCCCGTGCCAGACTGGCGAGAAGTGATGGTTAGATGGAATGAGTTGAAGTCGCTTTGGCCGACATGGAGAGCTGCACTCAGCCAATGGCGCGGAATCTACCATATCTTGGACGAGTCGGACGGCAAGGGTTACGTAGGTTCTGCGTATGGAACCGACAACATCGTCGGTCGATGGACAACCTATGCTGATGGGACTGGCGACGGTGGAAATAAGAAACTCCGAGGACGGGACCCAGCCAAATTCGTTTTTAGCATTCTAGAGCTAGTTGCGCCGGGAATGCCCGCCGAAGAAGTGATCGCTATTGAGCACAGCTGGATAGCACGTTTAGGAACGGCGCAGTTTGGGCTAAATTCCTGACGCCACTCAGTGGCGCCACAGCATCGATGTCATGCACTCGTTCACCCTAACCAGTAGAGGTCGGCCCACTATCCTGCTTGGGTTCGTTGAGGGGGAATCCAGGTATGAACATCCCGTTCCAGAAAAAGCGCTTTCCGGTTCGCCGATCTTGATTGGATTTCTCTACACCAAAGACAAAACCTTTATGCCGTTGAGGAGCATTTCGGTCACAGAAGCCAGCTACGAATGTTTCAAACGTTAGTGAGACCGACTCTCTGGCGTCTTTGAGAAACTGGCCGATATCCATCCGCGGTAGCGGGCTGTCCGGATGAACGATTTCAATCGTTGGAGCCACCAAATTCCCGTCTGATTGCATCTCATAGTCACGCAAGATGAATTGCTGGTCCTTCCCTGGACCGCCATGAATTAAAGCATTGCGGTGATCGAAAAAGCGCTCGATCTGCGCCAGACACCATTCTACATGAGGCCGTAAGGAATCATCCGCGGGCAGTTGAGTTTTGAGAGCATCTATTAGATGACTGGTGAACGGGATGTTGGACTTTGCTCGTGGATAGAAAAGGTCTGCCAACTTCTGAGCGAGAAGAGCGACCTCCCTTAGATGCCCAACGGCACCTTCAACACGCCCTTTTAGATTAGGCGTCTTAGGAACAACGTGTCGCTTGTATTCGCCGGACGCGAGTTGCTTCCGAATTTTGGCCTCATTCGCATCCAACGCAATGATTGTGTCCTCGACTTCAGATAAGGCGCGAGCCGCTTCCAAAGCCAAGACCAAGCCATCATCTCGGGATACTTGTTGAGGGAAATAAGTCTGATCGAAAAGTTCAGCAGCTACACAAAGCGTCCTCTGGATAAACGGCGATGAGGCCCCATAGGTGAGTTCGGGCGTCTGTACGATTTGGGGTAGGCTGGGGTTGGTCCGTCCTGGATCAATTTCGTCTGCCAACTGACCTGAAGTGACGCCCCGTTCACAGATGAAAAATAGCCGCTCGTCCTTTAACGGAAACATCGTCAGAATTGCGCCGACATCGCCCTCGATCTGCGCTTGGATGGCACTATTTCGGCCACGATCTATGGGACGGTCGTTCCGCTTCGATGGTGGAGAGCGCATCAATTTCATTCCCATTCGATGGTGCCGGGGGGTTTTGAGGTCACGTCGTAGACGACGCGGTTGATGC
>JAFAVP010000104.1 GCA_019242395.1 Alphaproteobacteria bacterium
GGGCTTGCGTTGTTCTGCGGGCTTAACGCCATGCCAAAGAAAAGCTTCCTGCTAGAATATTCGTCACGTATTACCCCACAGAAGGTTCGGCGCCTGCTGGCGGTCACGAGCAAGTTACCGGAAGCGCGTTCAGCGGAGACTCTCTCAATCTCGACTTTCACTCGGTGGCGTTTTTCGGCGACGATCCGCAGGTCGAATCCCACTATCTATCCAAGCGAAGCCGACGCCAGCCCAGCATCTTGGTGTTCCTGGCCCAGGATCCCGAGACCCAAGTGTTCTGCTATTCGAACGCCGATATTCGCAAGGGCGAGGAGGCCGACGAGATTTTCCGCTTTATCGACTTCTGGACGCGTGAGCATGGCAAAGCGCCCCAGCATCTCGTCTTCGATTCCAAGCTCACTACCTATGCGGGGCTCGATCGACTCGATGCCGAAGGTATCACCTTCATCACCTTGCGCCGGCGCGCTCCCAAGCTGCTCACCGAAGTCGCCAACCTGCCGAAATCGGCATGGCGTACCGTCGAGCTCGATGTCCCAAATCGCAAATACCGCCACCCTCGCTTCTACGAACAGAAGGCCCACCCACTTCAGCGCAGCTATCGCCAATTCTTTATCACCGATCTCGGCCACGATGAGCCGACCATCCTGCTCACCAATGACGCCCACGCGACCCCGAAATCCCTGATCACTCGTTATGCCAAGCGCATGCTCATCGAGAATGCGCTCGCTGATGCAGTGAAGTTCTTCCACATTGACGCGCTGTCGTCTTCGGTCGGCATGAAGGTTGACTTCGATATGGCGCTGCTCGTCCTCGCATCGGGGCTCTATCGTCTCATGGCCCGCCGCATGCGCGGCTATGAAGACGCCCAGGCCAGGCAAATCTTCCGCGATCTCAAAGACATGCCGGCTGATGTCGCCGTTACCGAAAGGGAAGTCACTGTACGATTCCATCGCCGCGCCCATCTTCCCATCGTTCTTTCATCGGGTCTCTTCAATAAGCCCGTGAAAGTCCCGTGGTGGGGTGGCCGATCCCTCGGGATCATTCAGTAGTGAGATGCACTGGATCTGCTCGCTGGCTCATGTGCTGGGCAATCAATGCAATGTTAGGTAAATTCCGGGGCATGTCGCGGTAGGGACGCGAGTTACCCCGCGCCCCCCGCACGGATCCGTACGTGCACCTTTATGCATACGGCTCTTACCTCGGGTGTTTGACGGCGAATCGCTGGTTGGGCCAGGGGTGAAGGATCCGCGGCTTTGGGAGCCAGTCGTCCGCGAGCTTCTTCATTTGTTCCCAGGTGCGAGAGCCCTTCTGGCTGCGGCGCTGTAGTGTCCACTGCCAGCGCTTGGTGATCTCGTCTCGGAACGCACCCAACGCAGCCCAGTTTGTTGGTACCGCATGGTATGCGAAGTAGCCCGTAATGACCTGCTTCAGCCACGTCCCTTGCTCCGGAATTGACTGATGCATGCGCTGTCGCAACTCTCCTGCAACCTCCTTGATCTTTGCCTTCATGCGATCGCGGCGGGACCTCCGCTTGAGGAGGAAATTTCCCCGTAGCGACTTGCCGCATATGAAGCTAAATCCCAGGAACTTGAAGGAGTCCGGTTTGCCGAGCCCGCGCCGCCGACGATTGGCCGCCGCGAAGCGTCCAAACTCGATGAGGCGGGTCTTCTCCGGATGCAGCGACAGTGAGAACTCCTGTAGCCGCTCGCGCATCGCGTCCCAGAAGCGCCGGGCGTCGCTCTCGTGCTCGAAGCCAACAACGATGTCATCAGCATAGCGCACAATGATCATGTCGCCCGTAGCTTCGCGCCGTCGCCAGCGCTGGGCCCAGAGATCGAACGCGTAGTGCAAGTAGACGTTCGCAAGCAGCGGCGATGCCACTGAGCCCTGCGGTGTCCCTTTTTCACTGTTCGTCACGATTCCTTCTTCTAGAATGCCCGCCTTGAGCCATTTCTGGATCAGGCGGAGGATGCGCGGGTCGCCAATCCGGTGCTCCAGGAAGCGTGTTAACCACGACCGGTTAACTTCATCGAAAAAGCCTCGGATATCTGCGTCCAAAATGTAGTTCACCTTCTTGCTGGTGATCCCGACAACCAACGCATCCAGCGCATCGTGCTGGCTGCGTTTGGGCCGAAATCCGTACGAGAATCCGAGGAAATCCTCCTCGTAGATCGCACTCAGCACGGCGACGGTCGCTCTTTGGACGATCTTGTCTTCCAGGGCGGCAATCGCGATCGGCCGCTGTCGTCCGTCCGGCTTTGGTATGTACTGTCGCCGGCTTGGCAGCGCCCGGTACGCTCCCCGGTGGACCCGGTCGTGCAGATCCCCGAGCTTGCGCTCCAGGTCCGCCCCGTAGTCCTGCCACGTCAGCCCATCCACCCCTGAAGCGGCATCCTTCTTAATGGCGAAGAATGACAGCCGGAGCAGGTCGATGCTGATGTGGTGGAGAAGCGAGGTGAATACTTCCTTCTTCCTTTGCTTCGCAGCTTGCCGTATGCGTCCCAGCGCCTGTGACACACTTTCCCGGTCCTGAACCCGGCGCGTGCTTTGCTGATCCGCATTCCCCTTGGTCCCCGCCCTTTGCTCCACCAACTCCGCAGCGGAACGTGCCGCCTTGTTCGCCGGCTTCACAGCTCCTATGGCGGAGTCCGACTTCCCACGTTCGTGCATCATCGGCTTCGGCTCCTCGCCTTCCCGATGCGGGCCAGGGCGTGACATTGCCACTGGTCAAACGTGGGATCTCCCAACTTCCGATGCATTCCTTTTGCGCGTGACGTGCTCTTAGACCCCGGCAGGACGGCAGTGCCTCGCGTATCGGCCCTGCTCGTGTTGCGTTCGACTATTTCCACGGTCTCCGCTCCTGCGACATGCCTATTTCGTGGCTCAATCACAAACCCCACGCAATTGCTGTGTACGCTTCGTGGCCGGCGTTGCCGTCGGCTCACGCAACACTCGCTACCGGGCGGCCCGCTGCGGCCTTACCCGCGCCGGTCTTTCACCGGCTGGACTGCACCAGCTTTTGTTGGCGCCTTCGGAATTCCAGGCTAGGAGAAACCATGATTAGAAACCATGATTATAACCTGACGTAGGCGGGCAACCTTGCAGAAGTTAGCGATCATTCGCGATACGTTTTCTTGCGCGCCGACATCGGCAATATCGAGATGATTTGCTTCAAAGATACAAGCCAGGAGCCATGATCAATCTCGCGGCCGAGGGCCATGTCGATTGGTCTATTGGCGACCCGATCTGTCCGTACAACCAATGTGGGACAACGCTGCGACCCCTCAAGGCTGTCTGTTGATCTGGAAGCGCGCCCAGTACCAGCGAGCAGCAGGAGTTCCGCTTTCTCCACGTTTCGAGAAGTCTACGGCTCCCCTTGAGCCGACGCCCGGCCGTTCCGCGAAACAACGCCGTAGCGGGCCGCCGGCCATTGC
>JAFAVP010000285.1 GCA_019242395.1 Alphaproteobacteria bacterium
ATGACCTCCTTCGGCAGACCGTATCGGCTGCTGAATTGCTGCAGCGTCCGCTCCGGCCAGACTATGGTCGGGGTGCGGATATCACGGGTCAGCTGCCAGCACAGCCAAGTGGCATCCGCGACGAAAAAAATCAGGAGGAGAGTGACCCCAAACAACAGCGGCGTGACGGCATAGTAAAGTAATACACTTAGATTGCCCCTGGTCGGCGCGTGTGGATTGCCGAAGATCAGGAAAAGAATGCACCAGAGCACGACCATGGCCACCACGCCGGCGACGACACGGACAATGCGGGCCCCCAGCCGCCCTCGGTAGAAGTACTTGCCCCAGAAGGTCAACACGTCATCTCGCGCGAAATCCGGCAGTCGATATCCGAAACGGCGCGCCAGCCAAGTCAAATGCCCCCCAGCCGCAAGAAGCTCAGTTTGCTCCTTCTCGAGATGATCGCGCACTTGCTTCAGGTACAACTCGTCCTCGATCCGCTTCAAGTTGTCATTTAATGCGTCCAGGCTGAACAAGAGCAGCCAGATGCACAGCAACAGTGTCGCCAAGCGCAGGAAGATCGTCGGCCAGACGCTGATACCTTCCAGCAGCACGATCGGCTGGCCACCTTGCGTCAGCCAAGCGCCGACCGGCGCGGCCATGACGAAGCCAACCCCCAGAATGGTGAGGATGCCGAAAACGACGAGGCCCTTCGTGGAGGGCGCGAACGGCGGGCCGCTTTGCGTGCCATCGTAATCTCGGCGCCTGAACAATCTAACGCTCGGAATGCACACAAGGCCGAGCCCGACGAGGAGCCCAACGCCCGCAAGACCTCGCCGCGTCCGCGTGCTGAGCTCGGGCACCATCGCCGTGCCGACAGGGTGGACGGTGCAGCTGTCGGAATCCGGCGGGGCTGAGCCGGCAAACTGGAATTCGCGCGAACTGCCAATCTCGAATAGCAGGGGAGCGTGCGACAAGCACGGATGCGGCGAGTCATCGCCGTGGACCGCGACGCGTGCGGCGAGGAATTCGGCCGTCTGGTAGCTGCTCCTGAACGGCGGAATCTCTCCCTGAATGTCGGGCCGCAGCCGCAAGCCGAAACCCGATGCGACCAGGAGGTTGCGCGTGGGACTCTGCGGGCCCGGATGGAGCAGCAGGGCGTCGAGATCGGTGGTGAAGAACCAGGCATCCGGAAACAGCGGCCGCAAGGCTTGCAGCACGAGCAATTTGTCATAGACATCGGAGCCGAGAACGCCAACGGCCTCAATCCCTCTTTTGTCTTCGCTTCGCAGGTTCGCGTCCAGTTGTCGGAGGCGATCCCCAAGACGTCGGAGGTAGTCGTACTGACCCTGGCCCTCGGCACGGTCCTTCGTGCTCGGATCGGGCCGGGTCTTGCTGCTATCCTTGTTGTCCTTGCCGTCCTTGTTCGGCTTGTCGCTGCCGTCCTTGCCGCCGCTGCCGGAGTCCAAGCCGGCGACGTTCGGCATCTGGCCGTCCAGCCCGCGCAAGTATTTGTAGCTATGCAGCCACTCGAGATCCTGATCACCGTTATCCGGCTTGCACGCGGGCTCTCGCAAGCAGCGCGCCATCGTGTCGGGGAGTGCCCGCCCGTAGAGCGTATCCCACTCGGAGATGAGTGCAATGTGGTGGTTTCCGTCGGGGGGCAGACCAACAATCCACCGCGCAGTCTTTATCAGCGCCGTCGAATTCCATTTCGCAATCCAACCGATTTCGCTCGGGCGGTTCGGGTGAACAACACCGCGCAGGGCCAGTTCGGCGGCGATCGTGCGCGCAAGCGCTTCGTCCGTGGCGATGAGGCGGTACAGTGCGATGCTTTTTGCGTCAAAGAACTTTTCGAGGCAAGTGTCCGAGGCGCGACAAGGCGAGTTTGAATCGATGCCGCCAGGTATCAATGTTGCATCGCTGGCGGTTGCGTCGGAGACGTAGAACTGGGGAGGGGCCGAATGCGGACAGTTCCCGCCCGACCAGTCGTCTTTCGACCAGCCTTCGCCCTTGACCTGGTCGACCATCGCCTTCAGCGTCGTTGAGAGCTGCGGACCAAGAATCTTTACATTGCGCTTGTCGCCCGGTTTGTCCTTGACCGGAAGGTAAGGACACAAAAGCTTGGCAAACTGTTGTAATGGCGCCGGGTGCGACGTACCTTGCGCGTTCGCGGCCAGCGCGTCTTCGTCGAACCAAAGCACCAGAATTCGGGACCTCTTCTTGCCGTTGACCCGCTCGGGGTCCGGCCTGAACCATTCGTATGGGACGAGCTTAGGCAACGTAGGCGACGATGCGGCTGAATGGACGTGGGCGGACCCGTCGATTGCTCCTCGCCAATTCACTACCCAACGGTAGTCTGCCTTGCCGGCTGGGCACGGGCCGTTCGCGGCCATGCTATGACCGTGCCACCAACAAGCGCCCGCGGCGGGCCAGAAAAATCCGATGTGTTGCGCATCATCCGGCACGAAGCCTTCAGCATTGAGGCCCGCCAAGACTGCATAGCGCTTGCGTCGCCGGGCTTCCTGATCCTCCGAGTAGGGCGATCCGGAAGCCGAAACGACCAGCGTAAGGTCAGGCAGCGCCTCCGCTGCTGGTTTCCCAGATGCCTGTCCGGTTGCCGCCGGCTTCAAAGGCGGACGACAGTACGTTTCGATGCCTTTGGATCTACCATTGTCGCCGCCGCAGTTCTCCCGCTTGAGGCTCGGTGACTTTGCAAGATAGTCGGCAACGGTCGCAAAGGGATCCTGCCACAATCGCGCATCGACGTGCTGCTCCCCGACGCGTTCGGAAATGGGTCGCTCCGTGCTCGCTGGGCGGCTGCCCTGGAGCGGGATCTGCTGCTGCGCCACGAGGTACGTTCCAGCGGCGACGAGCAGGATCCAGATAAAGCCGTTGCCGCCGAGGTTAGGGAACTTGGAGTCCTCTGCCATCGCGATGCTCCATCCCAGCAACGGGTCGAGGCTTTAGGATTCGAGTTTGGGTTTGCGTGCTGTTGCCTAAGAGCTGCAATCTCCGCTGGAACGGATTTTATCTGGTTTTGGCGGTCTTGGGCTCGGGTTCGACACGATCGAGAGCTGGTTTCAGCTAAATGATGGCCCACGGTTAACGGGCCGACGCATCCGGCGATCAAAACGACGAAACTGCGCGGCAAGCTAGCGCAACCTCTGATTCCCAGTGTGTGATTTGGCTCACACTCGTGCGAGACAGCAGGCTAGGGTGTCATCGGGGTGCAGAGACCGGCGCATTTGAGTCCACTTACGTGCGGTTGGGGTGATTTGCGGCTGAGGCGGTCAGCGCCGGCCGCGCGCCTAGAGTCGGGTGGTAGGGAACGCAAAAGCGTAGTCGATGGAATGGAGGCGTCGGACATGCGGCGATTGTGCTGGGCCATTTTGATGGCTGCGACGACATGGGTTGGCGCAGCCATGTCTGAAAACGATGAATTCAAACAAGCCATCAACTACGTTTTTTCCGGAAACACCGAGGGAAGGACTCCTCAATTGCTGTCCTCAATCCTTGACGAAAATAACTGCATCATATCGGTGGAGACACCTGGCAATTCTTGGGTGTATTATTTGAAGGAAATAAAACCAAACTCCGTTGTGATTGACGAGCACAATCGCAAGATATCATTTGAAGGTGATAACACGATCGTAGAACATACTTTCGAAGGGCTGCCGAAAGTTGAAAAAGATAATAAGAATTCGATCACGATTCGGGGCGATATCGAGCGAACGAAGGACGCCCTCAAGCTGATCTTCACAAAATATTGCCTGCCAACGTCAGGATGACGGGGCGCGTTCTTCGGAACCTTTGCTCAACATCGCTCTACAAAATCTCCCGCTCGCGCATTCAGCGATACACCAAAACGGGGGTTTTCGTGTGCGTCAGGACTTTGTTTGTCACACTGCCGAGCACGACTGCAGACAGCCCGCCGCGCCCGTGCGATCCCATGACAATGAGATCGCAGCCTCGGTCCGAGGCCGCCGCAATGATGGCCTGATAGGGTCGCGCGTTCGCCACCTGCATCGTGTCGCAGGGCACGCCGGCCTGCTTAGCCGCATCGGCCGCCCGACTGAGCACATCCGCGGCGTGCTTCTGGACCTGCTCGTTGTGTTTGGCGAGTGCATCAAGTGATTGCCGCTGCGACGCTCTCGTTTCTGGAACGCTGAGCCAGTCGAATGGGTCCTCGACGATCATTACGCTTACCCCACGGATTTCGCCAATGCCACTCCATTTGTCACTGCATGCTCCGCAACCTCCGACCCGTCTGTTGGAATGAGAATATGCCGGTACATGCTCCACCTCTCGATTGCTCGGGCGATTGCTTCAGATATCCGAACCACATTCGTTGCTACTGCGTCATAAGATCATGCAGTTCACGTCAAGTGAACAGTGTCGATGCTGGC
>JAFAVP010000008.1 GCA_019242395.1 Alphaproteobacteria bacterium
GCGCGCGCCGACCGCGCGCCGGGCGAATTCTATCAGCTCGACGTCGAGATGAGTTTCGTCACGCAGGAGGACGTGTTCACCGCGATCGAGCCAGTGATGCGCGGCGTGTTCGAGGAATTCGCCGGCGGCAAGCCGGTGACGCAGAAATTTCCGCTTATCCCGTTCGCCGATGCGATGCGCCACTACGGCACCGACAAGCCGGACCTGCGGAACCCGCTGCGGATGGCGGACGTGACCGAGGCGTTCCGCGGCTCGGGCTTTAAAGTCTTCGCCGGCATGATCGAGAAAGACCCCAAGGTCGCGGTGTGGGCGATCCCGGCGCCCAAGGGCGGCAACCGTGCGTTCTGCGACCGGATGAATTCGTGGGCGCAGGGCGAAGGTCAGCCGGGGCTCGGCTACATCTTCTGGCGCGAGGGCGAGGAGGGCGGCGCCGGCCCGCTCGCCCGCAATCTCGGGCCGGAGCGCACCGGGCAGATCGCCGATCAGGTCAAGCTTGGGATCGGCGACGCGGTGTTCTTCATCGCCGGCCGGCCGGAGCAGTTCGTGAAGTTCGCAGGCCCCGCGCGCAACAAGGTGGGCGAGGAGCTCGGCCTGATCGAAAAGGACCGCTTCGAGCTGTGCTGGATCGTCGACTACCCCATGTACGAATGGAACGAGGAGGAGAAGAAAATCGACTTCTCCCATAATCCATTTTCCATGCCGAACGTACCGGTGGAGGAGTTCCTGGCGCTCGATCCGAGCGACAACGAGAAGCTCCTGTCGATCGGGGCGATCCAGTACGACATCGTCTGCAACGGCGTGGAGCTGTCGTCCGGCGCCATCCGCAACCATGACCCCGACGTGATGCTCAAAGCCTTCGAGATCGCCGGTTATCCGCGCGAAGTGACGGAAGAAAAGTTCGGCGGCATGCTGAATGCCTTCCGCTACGGCGCCCCGCCGCACGGCGGCACGGCGCCGGGTATCGACCGCATCGTCATGCTGATCGCGGGCGAGGAGAATTTGCGCGAAGTCACCATGTTCCCCATGAACCAAAAGGCGGAAGACCTGATGATGGGTGCGCCGTCGGAGGTCTCACCCCGCCAGCTCCGCGAACTCCACATCCGCGCCGTGAAACCGGAATAACTTTCTGCACATCTTATTGTCATCACCCGGCCGCGAGCTTTCATGCGAGCGGTCCGGGTGACCCAATTTTAGTTCCGAATGGGTCGCCCGGATCGCGCTGTTTCGCGCGACCGGACGATGACGATCGTAGTTGGAAGCAGCGCCTAGTTCAGCTTGGTGCTGAGGTCTTTGATGCTGTTCTGGACGAGGGCGCGGGATTTGGACTCGTCCAGATGCGCGGCAATGATGCGCTCGGCAGCGGCCGCCGCAGCGTTGGCGGCAGCTTCGCGAATTTCCAGCATGGCGCGTGCTTCCGCTTGCGCGATCTGCTGCTCCGCCAGTTTGGCGCGTCGCTCCATCTGTGCCTGAAGCTGCGCGCGCGCTTCCGCCGCGTAACGCTCGGCTTCTTCCTTGGTCTCTCGCAGGATGTGCTCGGCTTCCGATTTCGCCGCTGTCGCCTTCTGCCGGTATTCGATGAGCACCTGCTCGGCTTCGCGGCGCACCTGGCTCGCCTGCTCGAGTTCCTTGGCGATGGCTTCGGCGCGGCGGTCCAGCGCGGCGGCGAGAAATGCCGGCACGCGCCACCACAGGAAGAAGGCGATGACGATGAGAAGGCCGAGGCCCTCCCAGAAATCCGGTTCTTTCAGAATGTCCTTGATGAATTCCATGTTACGCCTTCAGCACGTCGCGGACGGCCGCGGTGGCTTCATCGCGGCTCACCGTTTCGCCCGTCAGCCGGTTGACGATTTCCACCACGGCGTCTTCCGCAGCTTGCGTTACGTGCCACTTTGCCTGACGCTGCAACGCCGCGATACGCTCCTGCGCTTCCGTTGTCTTGCGCTGGGTCTCGGTATCGGCCGACTGCTTGGCGCGCTCGAACTCCTGCTGCATCTGCGTGCGCGTCTGCTCGGATGCTGCGCGCGCCCGCTCGCGCGCTTCCAGGATGGGCGCCTGATAGGCAGCCGCTGCGTGCTCCGCCTGCTTACGGCTCTCTTCTGCTTTCGCGAGTTCCGTCTGGATGCGCCCTTTGCGCTCGGCAATGACGCCGCCGATCTTCGGCACCGCCACCTTCCACATCACCGCGAGCAGCGCGACGAAGATCACCACCAGCCAGAAAAGCTGGCTGGGATAGGTCGCGGTGTCGAACGGCGGAAAGCCGCCGCTCTTGTGCTCGGCGGCGGTGCCGGCCGTCGCGTTGGGCGCGTCAGCCAGCATCTTAGGTGAACAGCAGGATCAGCGCGATCAAAAGGCCGAACAGACCCTGCAGCTCGCAAAGCGCATAGCCGATGTAGAGATTGGTGAACTGCGTGGAGGCCGCACCCGGATTGCGCAAGGCGCCGGAGATGTAATTGCCGAACACCACGCCGATGCCGATACCGGAACCGACGAAGGCGATCGTCGCAAGGCCCGCGCCGATCTGCTTTGCTGCCTGAACGTCCATGGAAAATCCCTCTTAGTGGTTGTCGTGGAGATGGAGCGCTTCGCTCAAATAGATGCAGGAGAGGATGGCGAACACATACGCCTGGAGAAACGCCACCAGGAACTCGAGCGCGGTGAGGCCGACGATCAACGCTTCCGGCGCTGCCGCCAGCAGGGTGTAGGCACCGCCGGCCGCGCCCAGCGAGATCACGAAGCCAGCCATCACCTTCAGCATGGTGTGCCCCGCCAGCATATTTGCGAATAGACGCATCGAAAGGCTGATCGGCCGCGCGCAGAAGGAGATGAACTCGAGCAGCACCATCGGCACCATGATCACCACCGGCGCCTTGATCACGAACAGCTTCAGAAAACCGAAGCCGTGTTTCACGAAACCTGTGACGATCGCTGTGAGAATGACCACCGCGGTGAGGAAGAAGGTGATGGCGATCTGGCTCGTCACCGTGAAGGCAATGGGCAAGAGGCCGAAGCCGTTGCAAAACAGAATGAACATGAAGATCGTGAAAATCAGCGGGAAGAAGCGGAAGCCCGCTGGCCCAGACGTCATGTCGATCATGCCACCGACGAATTCGTAGGAGAGCTCCGCCAACGATTGCATGCGCGTCGGCACCACGCGCCCCTTGCTGACTGCCAAGGTCAGGAACAGCGACAGCGACACGAATACAACGATCATCCAGAGCGCCTGGTTCGTGAAGTAGATGGGGCTGTGGCCGATGTGGAACAGCGGATGCTGCGCCCACGACACCGGCTTCACCTCGAACTGTTCCATGGGATTGAGCGCCACGGACCTAATGCTCCTTCTCTTCCTCGGCCTCGGCGGCGCGCGCAGCGGCGGCCGTCCGCTCTGTAATGTCCTTGGAGGCGCGGTTCACGTTGATGATTCCCGCACCGGCCCCCGCAATGAAAAACACCACCGTCAGGATCGGACGCGTGTGAAACAGCCAGTCCAATCCCCACCCGATTGCGGCGCCCACGAGCACCGCCGACAACAGCTCCGTCGCAAATCGGATCGCGACTTCGCCGGAGGTCGGCGCCTGCGGTTTCGCGGGTGGCGATTCCTGCCGGCGCAACGCATCGATCCGGTCGTCAAGCGCGCGCAAATCGTCGGGTTCGGGAGCGTGGTCGCTCATGGCATCCCGGCAAATTTCGCGTTCAAATCAGCGTTCCGAAAGCGCGCGGACCATAGGGGCGGCGCGGCATTCCGTCAAGAATCGGAAGCTGCCGTTAAGCTGCTGATTTTGTTTATAAAAAGGTGGCGCGGCGAAATGCGCGCGCAAGATTCTTGCCGTATGAAGCTCACTCCGCGGCGGCGACCACCTGTTGAGCTTGTGCGAGGTCCACCGAGACGAGCTGGCTGACGCCGCGCTCGGCCATCGTGACCCCGAACAGCCGGTGCATGCGGCTCATGGTGAGCGCATGGTGGGTGATGACGAGGAAGCGCGTGTCGGTGAGCCGCGTCATCTCGTCGAGCAGGTTGCAGAAACGCTCCACATTGGCATCGTCCAGCGGCGCATCCACCTCGTCCAGAACACAGACCGGTGCCGGGTTGACCATGAACACCGCAAAAATTAGCGAAAGCGCGGTGAGAGCCTGCTCACCGCCGGAAAGCAGCGTGAGGTTTTGCAGCCGCTTTCCGGGCGGGCGCGCATAGATTTCCAGCCCCGCTTCCAGGGGATCTTCCGACTCGGTGAAGGTAAGTTTCGCTTCGCCTCCTTCGAACAATTTGGTGAAGAGCATCTGGAAATTCTCGTTCACTTTCTCGAATGAAGCGAGCAGGCGCTCTCGGCCTTCGCGGTTGAGACTCTGGATGCCGCGGCGCAGCCGCTCGATGGCGCCTTCGAGGTCGGCGCGATCGGCCATCAGCGTGTTCAGCCGCTGTTCCTGTTCTTGCGCTTCCTCTTCCGCGCGCAGGTTCACGCCACCCAACTGCTCGCGTTCACGCTTGAGCTTCTCGGTACGGTTGTCGGCGTATTCGAGAGTGGGCAGTTCGTGGCTGTCGCGAATGTCCGCAAGCTCGCCCAGCTGTTCAGGTGCGGCATCCAATTCTTCGCGAACACGGATACGCAGCTCGTCGATTCGCGCAGCCGCCGCTTCATCGAGCGCTTGCGCGCGGGCGCGGGCTTCGCGCGCTTCCGACAACGCGGCGTCGGCTGCCTTGACTGCCTTGTCCGCATTCGCCAATTCGGCCTCCGCGGACGCACGGGCGTCAGCCGCTTGGTTCCGAGCGGCTTCTGCCGCGGCAATCTGATCGAGCAGAGCGTTGCGTTTGCCGGCGACCTCGCCCGGCTTGGCTTCAGCAACCGCCAACTCTTCGCGCAGGCATTCCTGCCGGTGGAGATGCTCGGCGATCTGAGCGGCAGCACTTTGCCGCCGCGCTTCCCATCGTTCCCGCTCTGAGGCAATGGAAGCCAGCCGTTCCGTTCGCGTGGCGGCCTCCCGCGCCATCGACTCCGCTTCCGCACGCGCCTTGCCATCGGCCACCCGCGCGTTCGCCGTCTCGCTGCGGGCTACCGACACGGAGTCCTGCAAGGCTGCGCCGTCGCCCAGCGCGGCGAGCGCATCTTCCGCATGCTGCTCGGATTCGAGCGCCGCATCGCGCGTTTGGGTCAGGCGGCGAATTTCCGCTTCGAGAGACGCCAATTCCGAAACACGGTCGGCCGCCGCCCGGACGGCCTTTGACGCTTCGGTCTGAGCGGCGAGCAAGGCGGCACCCGTACGCTCATGTTCGACCTCAATGGTGCGGGCGCTTTCACGAGCCTCCGCCAGGAGGGCTTTCGCCCGGGCGTAGGCTTCGAAATGGGTGGTGCGGTTTGCCTTTGCTTGCGCGAGTTCCGCTTCCAGCGCCGTCAGCCGGTTGCGCTGGGCCAGACGAACGGCAGCTGTGGAGGGCGCCTCGGAAGACGCAGCAAATCCGTCCCAGCGCCACAAATCGCCGGTTGCTGAAACCAGCCGCTGGCCCGGTTTCAATTCTGGCTGCAATGCCTTGCCCTGATCGGGGAAGACGACGCCGGTCATTGCGAGACGGCGCGCGAGCGCCGGCGGTGCGTGCACGAACAGGCTCAGCGGCTGCACACCGTCGGGCAAAGCGGGGGCTTCCAGTTCGCCAAGGTTGCGCCAGTGGTGGGGCGCAGCTTCGTCGGTGGGGGCATCGATGTCGTCGCCCAGCGCCGAAGCGAAGGCGGCCTCGTAGCCCGGCTGCACGGTCACTGCATCGACTATCGGCGGCCACAAATCCTGTGAGGGCCGCAGCATCTGCGTGAGCGCGGCCGCTTCGGCGGAGATGCGCCGCACCTCGTGCTCGGCCTGCTCCAGCGGCTCACGCGCTTGCGCTTCGTGGCATTCCGCACGTTCGAATAAGGTGCGCGCTTCCGCGAGCTTAGCGCGGAGCGCTTCCGCTTCCTCGGCAATTTTTGTGGCTGCAGTTTCCAGCGCTTTCGCGTCCGGCGCGCTAGCGGCCTGCGACAGTGCCACGTCCAATCTGCCTTGCGCTTGCGAAAGCTGCTGGGCGGTGGAGCGGGCCAGGGCGGCGGCGATTTCCCGGGTACGTTCGTGGCCGCTCTTCTGCGCGTTCCATTCGGCGAGCTCGGATGTCAACCGCTCGAGCGTCCGCTCGCGCTCGGCAAGCGCATCTGCTAACGCGACTGCAAGCGCCTGTGTGTCGGCCAGTTGCGTTTCGGCGCCACGCGAACGTGTGGCCAGTTCTGCTGTTTCGGATTCCAACGCCTCAATGGCGGCCTGCGCGTCCGCGTCGAGTGCGCGCTCGCGCGCGAGATCTTGCTCCGTGTGCATGATCCGCTGGCGCACGCGCTGGGCTTCTTCACGGGCACGAAGTTCTTCTGCATCCAGCGCGTCGCGCTGCACGATGAGGCGATGCAAGGCCGCGCCACACTCGGCTTCGGTCCGGCGCAGCGGCGGCAATTTGGCGGCGGCCTCCGCCTGCCGGGTAGATGCAAGGGCAGCGTGATCGGTGCGCTCGGCAACATCGCTGCTGGCCAAACTCAGCGCCGTCTGTGCATGTTCCAATTGCGCCTGTGCGGCTTGCCATCGCAAATGCAGCGCAAGCGCCTCCGCCTTGCGGATCAATCCAGAGAGGTTGCGATAGCGGGCAGCCTGGCGAGCTTGCTTTCGGAGGCTCTGCAGGCCTCCTTCCACCTCGCGGATGATGTCATCCAGCCGCTCCATGTTGGCTGCGGCCGCCTTGAGACGCAGCTCTGCTTCATGCCGGCGTTGATGCAGCCCGCCGATCCCGGCGGCCTCCTCCAGAATTGCGCGGCGAGCGAGTGGCTTCTGGCTGATCAGCAGGCCTATTTGGCCTTGCCGCACGAAGGCGGTGGAGCCGGCACCGGAAGATGCATCTGCAAAGAAGACCTGGACATCACGCTGACGGACATCGCGGCCATTGATGCGGTAAACAGAGCCAGCCTCGCGTTCGATGCGCCGCGACACCTCTATTGTATCGTACGCGTTGTATGGCGCGGGCGCCGTGCGGTCGGTGTTATCGATAAAAAGGATCACCTCGGCGGTGTTGCGGGCAGGGCGCCCAGCACTGCCGCCGAAGATCACATCGTCCATCTCGCCGCCGCGAATGGAGGTTGGCCGCGTCTCGCCCATGACCCAGCGCAGCGCGTCGAAGAGGTTGGATTTGCCGCAGCCGTTCGGGCCGACGATGGAGGTCAATCCCGGCTCGATGAAGAGCTCGGTGGGCTCTACGAACGATTTGAATCCTGAAAGCCTAAGCCGGGTAAATCTCAAGGGCCAAGGCGTCCTGCCGCGCCACGCTGTCTTATGTTTTCTTCAACTGAGCGTCGAGATAGTCCTTCAACTCCTGCCAATCTGCGAAAACGGAGTGTATCTGGCCATTGATGATGAAGGTCGGCGTGCCATTCACACCATAACGCGTGTTGGCGTCTTGGCCGATTTTCGTAATCCGCTGCGCTTCTGCCTGATTCCCAATGCATCTGTCGACCTGTCCGGCGCTCATTCCGGCGATTCGTCCCATCTGCACAAGCGCCGCGTGCACGTCGGGGATGTCATAGCCGTCCGGATCCCATTTGGGCTGATTCCGGAAGAGCAGGTCAATGAATTGAAAATAGTTATTCGCAGGCAAACAGCGGGCCATCGATTCGGCCGCCACGTCCACGGAGCTCAGGGGGAACACACGGAAGATATAGTAAACCTTGCCTGTCTCAATGTAGTTGGCCTTCAGCTGCGGAAACATCGCTTCGTTGAAGTGGGAACAGTGGGGACAGGTGGGCGCCGCGTATTCGACCATCATGATGGGGGCTTTGGGATTCCCAAGGGTGCGGTCTTCCGCCTTCACCTCTACTCTGGCACCCCCTGCGGCCTCAGCCGTGGTGTCGCCAGAATTCCCGCCATAGACTATGAAATAGGCCGCAATGGCGACGACGACCATCGCAAGGATGACGACTCCGTAGACCAACTGGTTCCGTTTCACCGAGAAGCTCCCAACACATTCGACTGGGCATGCTTGTGACAGAGGCGGCGGGCAGGTTCAATCCGGGCCCGCGCGTGTGGCGCGGCGTCGCGCCAATTTGAGCAGCACCTCGGAGAGTTTCTCAGGCCCCTTGTACGCGAGGGCAGGATCGTGGGGCTTGATCTCGCCAGCCGGCCGGCTGCGGAGCTCCGATCTTGGCCGCGGCGCAAGGGGGCCTTGGACAAAGCGGAGGCGGGCGATCACAGCAGACCCCAAGTACCCGTTGATCCGTTGGCAGAGGCTCTGGCTTTCATGCTGAAGAAACACCGCTGCGCCGGGCTCCGCCTTCAGGGTTAGAACACCGCCAGTAGGACCTTCACTGAGCTTCAGCGGGCAGCAGAGGCGGGCGACCTCCGCGCCTGCGATTTCGGTCCAGTGCAGCACCAGCGTGGGATCGCGAAAGCCGGCGCGCGCGAAAGCATCCCGCGCCAGCGGCGCGGCGCTGCTCGACACCGGATCGGTACGGTTGCGTCGCGTCGTCGGAACGTCTGCTGTTTCGGCTTTCGCTTGCCGGACCATGATGCGAGTTTGAAGCAATGACAGCCGCCCGGCAACGCTCCAATGGCACACCTGCTGCCGCCTTGCTCGCCTGGTACGATCTGCACCGGCGTGCTCTTCCGTGGCGCGCGAAAGCCGGCGAGCGGGTTGATCCGTATCGTGTCTGGTTGAGCGAAATCATGCTGCAGCAAACGACGGTGCAGGCGGTCGGCCGCTACTATCGCGAGTTCCTGACGCGCTGGCCGGATGCGCGCGCGCTGGCAGCCGCGCCGCTGGATCACGTGCTCGGGGCGTGGGCGGGGCTTGGTTACTATGCCCGCGCGCGCAACCTGCACCGTGCCGCCAGAATGGTTGTGGAGGAATTCGGCGGCGAATTTCCGCCCTGCTTCGAGCAGCTGAAGCGCTTGCCGGGCGTGGGCGCGTATACGGCGGGCGCGATCGCCGCCATCGCTTTCGGCCTGCCGTACTTGGCTATGGACGCCAATGCGGAGCGCGTGCTGTCGCGGCTGTTAGGCGTGGGCGAGCCGCTGCCGAAGGCCAAGCCCCGGCTGCAGCGGCTCGGCCAGCAACTGGTGCCGCATGAACGGGCAGGGGATTTCGCGCAGGCGATGATGGACCTGGGCGCGACTATCTGCACTCCGAGGAAGCCCGCGTGCCTCGATTGTCCGGTGCAGGGATTTTGCAATGCGTTCGCGCGCGGCATTCAGGAGCAGCTGCCGCGCAAGTTGGCGAAGCCCTCCCGGCCGCTGAAGCGCGGCGCCGCGTTCGTGGCCCGCGATGCGGAGGGCGCCGTGCTGCTAGTGAAGCGGCCGGAGAACGGGTTGCTGGGCGGCATGCTGCAGCCGCCTCTCGGTCCGTGGACGGAGGAATTTCCTTCAGCCGAAGAGGCGCTCGCGCAGGCGCCGTTTCCCGCGAACTGGACGAAGCGCCTCGGCATTGTCCGTCACGGCTTCACGCATTTCCAGCTGGAGATCGAGGTGTATGTGGCGGCGATAGACTCCCGCGCGCCAGGCTCTCCCCCCGTTTGCGGGGGGAGTACCGCCGAAGGCGGGGAGGGGGGCGGAACACTGCGCAACTCTCGCCCCCTCCACCATGCTTCGCATGGTTCCCCTCCCCCGTTGCACGGGGGAGGAACCTGGGTTGCGGAGGCAGACCTAGTGACCGCGGCGCTGCCGACAGTGATGCGCAAGATCGTCGTGCATGCGTTGCACCGTCGCGGACCGCTGTTCGATCATGCCAAGGCTGCCCGCAGGCGTTGACGCAGGAGATCGATCGGCACCAGGGAGCCGTTCTGCTCGTAGTGCCAGAATGTCCAGCCGTTGCAGGCATCCAGCCCCTGCACATGCGCCGCGATGCGATGGATGGAGCCGGTGGCATCGGCGCACACCAAGGTACCGTCTGCCCGCACCTTGGCGCGATGGCGTTTGGTCGGGCCCGTCAGTACGGAACCGGGCGGCAGTAGTCCTTGCTCCACCACCCAGCCGAAGGGGATACGGGGCTCGGCGCGCTTGGACTTGGTGACCTCCACCGCATCCTCTGGGACAGGCGTAATCGCGGCAATGCGTTCGATGGCAAGCGCCGCATAGTTCGCGGCGCGCTCGATGCCGATGAAGTGGCGGCCGAGGCGCTTCGCCACCGCGCCGGTGGTGCCGGAACCGAAGAAGGGATCGAGGATCGTGTCGCCCGGTCTGGTGGAGGCGACAATCACCCGGTGCAGCAGCGCTTCCGGCTTCTGCGTGGAATGCGCCTTGCCGCCAGCCGCGTCCTTCAACCGCTCGTGGCCGGAGCAGATGGGGAGAGTCCAGTCCGAACGCATCTGTAGCTCGTCGTTTAGCGCCTTCATCGCTTCGTAGTTGAAGGTGTAGCTTTTCTGATCGCGCGACTTCGCCGCCCAGATCATGGTTTCGTGCGCATTGGTGAAACGCACACCCCGGAAGTTCGGCATGGGGTTCGTCTTGCGCCACACCACATCGTTGAGGATCCAGAAACCCAGGTCCTGAAGGATGGCGCCCACCCGGAAGATGTTATGGTAGGAGCCGATAACCCAAAGCGCGCCCGAGTCTTTCAGCACGCGACGGGCGGCGGTGAGCCAATGGCGCGTGAAGCGGTCGTACTCGGCGAAACTGCCAAAGCGATCCCAGCTATCGTCCACCGCATCGACTTTGGAATTGTCCGGCCGGCGCAGCTCGCCTTCCAGCTGCAGATTGTACGGCGGATCGGCAAAGACGAGATCGGCGCAACCCTCGGGCAGCGCGTTCATCTGCTCCACGCAATCGCCGACGATTACTTCGTCCAGAAACGCAAGACCCACCGCATGCCCCTGATCTTATCCACCGGGCATCCACAGTGATTCGCGCGAGTCCACGCGTCAAGAGTCCTTTAGAGTCAGATCGTTAACGGCGGGTCTTGAGAGCATGCACATTCTGTGGTCGTCATCGCCAGGCCGAGCAGGACAGCGAGGTCCGGGGGAGCCATTTCGACTGTGTCAATAGGAAATTGGGTCGCCCGCATAAAGCGGGCGATGACAAATTGCTGCTCAAGCCGCCTCGGCTTCCGGGATGGTTTGCTGCATCATGGCAGCACACACCTCCGGCGGGGTGTTCGGATAGAGCAAGCGGTGCACCGGGGCGAAACTGCGGCGGTGGTGCACGCAGGGGCCGAGGCGGTTCAGCGCGGCGATGTGCTCCTCGGTCGAGTAACCCTTGTTGTTCAGCCAGCCGTAGCCGGGATGCTGCTCGTGCAGGGCCGCCATCATGCGGTCGCGTGTGACCTTGGCGACGATGGAGGCGGCCGCGATGGAAACAGAGCGCGCGTCGCCGTCGACGATCGTGTCGCAGGGGCAGGGGAGGGCTGGGGCATCGTTGCCATCCACCAGCGCGAACATTGCCGCGACGGAGAGCGCCCGGACCGCACGCGCCATGGCCAAATGCGTCGCCTGGCGGATATTGATGAGGTCGATCTCATCGACGCTTGCTTCGCCGACGCCGACCGCAATCGCCATCTCCAGGATGCGCGGGAACAGCGCCTCGCGATCTTCCGGCGTCAGCTGTTTCGAGTCGTTCAGGCCCTTTGGAATCCGCTTGCGTTCCAGAATCACCGCAGCCGCAACCACCGGCCCGGCGAGCGGGCCGCGGCCGGCTTCGTCCACGCCGCAGATGGGACCGGGCCTGACCCTCAGGGCGCGCGACTCGAAGATGTAATGCGGCATGGCAACCAACCATACCGCAGCCGCTGCTTCACAACAGGTGACTTCCCACCCCGCTTCGCCCTTACCCACAAGCGCCGCGAGAAAGTTTATTGCGGAATTGAACCTCAGATTTCGCGTTTTTCTCGGCCTTTTCTCCTTGATATGGTGTGTCCTGAACCTCCGAACGCAACCACTCGTTTTCGCCAAACGCGCTTACCCCCTCCCCCCCCTTATAGAAGGGCCAACTGATGGCCGGTCTGAACCGGCTTGCGGAATTTCGACAAATCCAGTTCGCGGTCGCGGCTCTCCTTGTTGAGCCCCAGCCGCCTTGCCGCGAGATGAAAGCGCCGCGCGATCATCTCCGCATACGGCCCGGTTCCCTTCATGCGCGTGTGCCAGTGGCTGTCGTAATCCTTGCCGCCGCGCATGGAGCGTACCAGCGACATCACGTGCTTGGCGCGATCCGGCACATTCGCTTCCAGCCACTCGCGGAACAAATCCCTGATCTCGAGCGGCAGGCGCAGCAGCACATAGCCGGCGGTTTCCGCGCCGGCATCCGCTGTGGCCTCCAACACATTCTCCATCTCGTCATCATTCAACGCCGGAATGACCGGCGCGAACATCACCGCCACAGGTACCCCGGCCTGTTTCAGCGCGCGAATGGTCTCAAGCCGGCGTGGCGGCGTGGCGGCGCGCGGCTCCATCACGCGTGCGAGTTTTCGGTCCAGAGTGGTTACGGAGAGCGCGACCCGCGCCAAACCCAGCGCTGCCATGGGTGCGAGAATATCCAGATCGCGCTGGATCAGCGCCGATTTGGTGACGATCCCCACCGGATGCCGGAACTCATGCAGCACCTCCAGAACCTCGCGCATGATGCGCATCTTCTTTTCCAGCGGCTGATAGGGGTCGGTATTGGTGCCGATGGCCAGCACCTTGGGCACGTAGCCCGGCGCGGACAATTCCTTCGCCAGCAGCTTCGCTGCTTCCGGTTTGGCGAACAATTTGGATTCGAAATCTGCGCCCGGAGAGAAGCCCAGATAAGCATGGGTAGGGCGGGCGAAGCAGTAGATGCAGCCGTGCTCGCAGCCGCGGTAGGGGTTGATGGACTGCTGAAAGGAAATGTCCGGTGAATTGTTGCGGGCGATGATCGTGCGGGTGGTGTCGATCAGCACCTCGGTCTTTAAGGGCGGCGGTTCGTCTTCGGCTGGCGCGCTCCAGCCATCGTCGAACAGTACGCGCCGCTCACGCTCGTGGCGCCCGGCAGCGTTCGAAAGGGCGCCGCGCCCCCTGAGCCGCCGCGGATCAGCCGTGATGTCGAGCACCGTAGTCATTCGTCAATATTAGGCTACAAATGAGAACAAGTCAAGAACACACGGGGGCATGTTATCCGTATTAGACTGGACTAATGGAACTTAGTCCGACATGATGGCACCATGAAAACAGTGAACATCCATGCCGCCAAAACCCACCTTTCGCGCTTGGTCGAAGAAGCCGCCAAGGGTGAGCCCTTTGTGATCGCCAAAGCGGGGAAGCCGCTGGTCAAGGTCACAAGCGTGAATTCGCCTACGACGGCGCAAGTCCGCAGACTGGGATTTCTTTGCGGCGAAATCGAAGTTCCGGAAGATTTCGATCGGATGGGCGAAGCGGAAATTGAGCGC
>JAFAVP010000012.1 GCA_019242395.1 Alphaproteobacteria bacterium
GCCGGCCCCGTGATGCACGTAGAGATCGAACGGCCAGCCGTGGATATTGTCCTGGCCGATGAGGTTCGCGGCATAGGCTTCGTCGACCGCGCGCTGCAGCGCCTCGCGTTCGCGGATGAATTCACCGCGGATGTAGACGTAACAGGCATGCGCGCGCATCGCGAAGGAGGCGATCAGGCAGCCTTCGATCAGGAGATGCGGATCGTGCCGCATGATGTCCCGGTCCTTGCAGGTGCCGGGCTCGGATTCATCAGCGTTGACCACGAGATAGTGCGGCCGATCCTTTACCTCTTTAGGCATAAAGGACCATTTGAGGCCGGTCGGGAATCCCGCGCCGCCACGGCCGCGCAAGCCGGACTTTTTCACTTCCGCCACGATGGCATCGACGCCAAGCTGGAGGATTTGCTTGGTGCCGTCCCACGCGCCCCGTTTGCGCGCGCCTTCCAGCCACGGGCTGTGGAAGCCGTAGAGGTTGGTGAAGATGCGGTCGCGATCGGCAAGCATCAGGTCGCGGCTCCGGGTGGTTTCTGGACGGGCGACTCTCGGTCGGAGGCGCTCTGGTTCACCCGCTTCGCATCTGTGTCCGTCGGATCGCCACCGCCTGATCCCTGCGTCTGCCGTGCGTAGCCGCCGTCGTAGAGTTTCGGATCGGTCAACGTCCGCACGCCGCCTTCCGGCTCGGAAGAGTGGCGTCCGTTCTGCGGGCCAGGCTTCGGTCTCTCACCGCGCCGCAGCGCTTCCAGAATGCGTTCGGTCGTCGGACCATCCAAATCTTCGTAATAGTCCTTGCTGATCTGGAACACCGGCGCGTTCACGCAGGCGCCGAGGCATTCGACTTCCATCCACGAGAACTTGCCGTCGGCGGAGATCACGCCCGGATTCGGCGCGATGTGTTTCTTGCAGGCGGCGACCACATCGTCCGAACCGCGCAGCCAGCACGGCGTTGTGGTACACACCTGCACGAGGTACTGCCCAACCGGCACGAGGTTGAACATCGTATAGAAGGTGGCGACCTCCAGCACCCGCATCACCGGCATGTCGAGGATGCGTGCCACTTCCTCGATCAGCGGCTGCGTTACCCAGCCTTCCTGCTCCTGCCCGATCCACAGTGCCGCGATCACCGCGCTGCGCTGGCGGCCAGGCGGATACTTCGCGATCCACTGCTCCACCAGCTTCTTGTTCTCATCCGAGAATGCGAAACTCGCGGGCTGCTGATCGGCGGGTGCAAGGCGGCGAAAGCTCACCGGTCGATCTCCCCGAACACGATGTCGATGGAGCCGAGAACGGATGACACATCCGCCAGCATGTGGCCTTTGCACATGTAGTCCATGGCTTCGAGATGGGCGAAAGATGGCGCGCGGATCTTGCAGCGGTACGGCTTGTTCGAACCTTCCGACACGAGATAGATGCCAAACTCCCCTTTCGGCGCTTCCACTGCGGCGTACACCTCGCCTTCCGGCACGCGATAGCCCTCGGTGAACAGCTTGAAGTGGTGGATGAGGCCCTCCATGGAGCGCTTCATCTCGGCGCGCTTCGGCGGAGTGATTTTCTTGTCTTCATTCAGCACCGGGCCATCCGGCATGCGCTCGATGCACTGACGCATGATTTTCGTGGATTGCCGCATCTCCTCCATGCGGATCAGGTAGCGGTCGTAATTGTCGCCGTTCTTGCCAATGGGAATCTTGAAGTCCAGCTCGTTATAGCACTCATAGGGCTGGCTGCGGCGCAAATCCCACTTCACGCCCGTGGAACGCAGCATCACGCCCGACATGCCCCACATCTCAGCCTCGGCGCGGGTGACCACACCGATATCGACATTGCGCTGTTTGAAGATGCGGTTCTCGGTCAACAACCCTTCGATATCGTCCAGCACGGTGACGAAGTGGTCGCAGAATTTCAGAATATCCTCGGCCAGGCCCGGCGGCATGTCCTGATGCACCCCGCCGGCGCGGAAATAGGCGGCATGCATGCGGCTGCCCGAAATCCGCTCATAGAACACCATCAGCTTTTCACGCTCTTCAAAGCCCCAAAGCGGCGGGGTCAGGGCGCCCACATCCATGGCCTGGGTGGTGACATTGAGCAGATGGTTGAGGATGCGGCCGATTTCGGAAAACAGCACGCGGATATACTGGCCGCGCTTGGGCACTTCCAGGCCGA
>JAFAVP010000224.1 GCA_019242395.1 Alphaproteobacteria bacterium
ACACCGGCGTCTGCCACGAAATCAGCCTGGCTTCCGGTTCCGTGTTGTACAGAAGCGCCCCGGCGACGATCCAGACGACCGCCGCAAACGTGCCGTGGCTCGACCTCATCGCTCGCCGGCGCTCGCTCGCATGTCAGGTTGCCACGCTGGCATCGCTCGATCCGTCCCCAGTGAATTCACAACGTACTGGGAGTCTAAGCGCTTTGTCCTCAGATGGCACACCATCGAACGCACCCGAAATGCTGCCCACCGCTAGCCGGCTGCGACCCCGCAAGCATCATCGGGAATCCAGACCCAAGGCGGCTCGCCCCTGACGTATTGCTGCCAGGACAGACTGGCTGGAAACAGGGGGCCAGCGCAGGTTGCCCGGAATTTACTGCGGCCAAGGCAGGCTGCGGCGGAACGTAAGCTCGGCCCGCGCATTTTCCTGGGGGAGACCCTTAAAGGAACGTCATGGCAGCAAACGAGGAACCCACCGCATCCCTGCTGGCGCACGGTGCCGAGCGGCTCACTCACGTCACGATCGATACGTACAATGCCGAGCTGCGCAGCGCCGAGGGGTTCATCGGCGATCGTGCCAGCCGCCGGGCCTTTCGTGCGATTCTCGATGACTGGCGCGAGCGGGTGAGCCAGTACGGCGAGGACCCCTTCGGGGAGAACTCGACCGATGCAATCAGCAAAAAGGAGCTCGATAAGGTCCTGGTCGAGGGCGACATCGAGGCCGCCGGTGTCGTGCAGGGAGCCATCGAGGAGTTCTCGCAGGAATTTGCGCTGGTAATACGCCGGCTGCTGCGTTTGAAGCACTGGAAAGACACCGAACGCATCGTCGTTGGAGGAGGTCTGCGCAACAGTCGCATCGGTGAGCTTACGATCGGTCGCACCGGAGTGATCCTCAAGGCCGCCGGCCACCAGCTCGATCTGCACCCGATCAAACATGATCCCGACCACGCCGGTCTCATCGGCAGCGTGCATCTGGTGCCGTCCTGGATGTTCGCAGGTCATGACAGCATTCTGGCTGCGGACATCGGTGGCACGAACCTGCGGGCAGGCATCGTCGAGTTGCGCCGCAAGAAGAAGGAGGATCTTTCCGAGGCGTCGGTCACGCGGCTGGAATGTTGGCGTCACGCCGACGATAAGCCGAGTCGCAGTGCGGCCGTTGAGCGCCTCGTCGAGATCCTCCGCGATCTGATTCGTCGCGCAGAGAAGGGGGGACTGCAGCTCGCGCCCTTCGTGGGCGTTGGCTGTCCGGGAGTCATCCGCGCCGACGGCACCATCGCGCGAGGCGGGCAGAACCTGCCGGGCGACTGGGAAGACCGCGGCTTCAATCTCCCGCGGCTGTTGCGTGATGGCATCGAAAAAATCGGCGAGCACGACACGGTCGTGGTCATGCACAACGATGCGGTCATTCAGGGATTGAGCCAGCTCCCTTTCATGCAGGACGTGCAGCGCTGGGGCGTGCTGACCATCGGGACGGGGCTGGGGAATGCCCGCTTCACCAACCGATCGGGCAATGACAAGGAATCGGCGCAGGACAAGGAGTCCCGCAAGGACAAGGAGGCGCGCAAGGAAAAAGAACCGGGCAAGGAATCAGCCAAAGGCAAGAGCAAGGGCAAGGACCAGGACGAGACTTGATACCGCGTCGAGATCCCTCAGCACTGCTCGAGCGGGCCTGCCTCCTCCGACAGATTGCCCTGGCTGCGCATCCGATCGATGCTCAGGCCAGCACCCGGGTAAGGAGAGATGATGTCCGAGCTTGCTGGCTTCCCGATCACCCGTAAATGGCCGGCCAGCCATCCGGATCGCATTCAGCTGTACTCGCTGCCGACCCCTAACGGGATCAAGATCTCGGTCATGCTGGAGGAGACAGGTTTGCCGTACGAGCCGCACCGCGTGAGCCTTGAGGACAACGATCAGCTCAGCGCCGAATTCCGCTCGCTCAATCCGAACAACAAAATCCCGGCCATCCTGGATCCGCACGGGCCCGAGCGCAGGCCATTCGCCCTGTTCGAGTCCGGCGCCATCCTCATGTATCTGGCCGACAAGGCAGGCCAGTTTTTGCCGCGCGCGGCCGCTGCCCGGTACGAAACCATCCAATGGCTGATGTTACAGATCGGCGGCATCGGGCCCATGTTTGGTCAGCTGGGCTTCTTTCATAAGTTCGCCGGACGTGAATACGAAGACAAACGGCCGCGTGACCGCTATGCCACTGAAGTACGGCGTTTGCTCGGCGTCCTCGAAGGCCGACTCGAGGGTCGCGAATGGATCATGGGAGCGGAATTCACGATCGCGGATATCGCAATCTTCCCCTGGGTACGCACGCTGAGGGGCTTCTACGAAGCCGGTGAGCTGGTTGGAATCAACAACTTTCCCAATGTGAATCGGGTAACCGAGAAGTTCCTGCGCCGACCAGCGGTTATCAAGGGTGTCGACATTCCGAGCCGCACTTGAACCGGCCAGCCGAGCAAAGAGGCGTGTCTGATCGCCTCTCCAGGACGCTGGACCCGCCGCGAGATTCGCGCCGCGCCGGCATCTGGGGGCTGGCTGTGGCGATCATCCTCATTTGCGCCGCCTTGTTTCTCATTCATGTCCTGCGCAACATGGGGCGGGTCCAGGATTGTGTCATGTCGGGACGCACCAACTGCGCCCCGATCGAGACTCCCTGACTCGCCTCGGATCGGCCCTCGTTGAGATTGCGCTGTGTCCGCAGAGCGCCCTTGGCGGAGCCGGTCGTGTCAGATCGGTTGCGGCGGGGCGCAAGCGGCTCGATAAACCTGCTCGGTAGCGGCTGAGGGGGCGGCCGCGAAATGGCGCACCAGAATC
>JAFAVP010000161.1 GCA_019242395.1 Alphaproteobacteria bacterium
CCAGAAGCAGGAGAAAATCGAGGAACTCGAGCGCTTTCCGCTGGTGATGCTCACCTTCGCCGACCATGGCGGCACGAAATATGTCGCGTGCAGCGGGCATATGACGGTCTCGAACGACCGCGCCAAAATCAAAGACCTATGGTCGCCGTTCGCCAAGGCCTGGTGGGATTCGGCAGACGATCCGAACATCCGTGTGCTGAAGGTTACGCCGGAGGAAGCGGAAGTCTGGGACGGACCGGGAAGGCTGGTCGCCACAGCGAAGATGCTGGCCGCCGCTGCCACCAACACCCGGCCTGACGTCGCCAAACCGCGAACGGTGCCGATGTAGCCGGGAGCGGCTCGGCAACCGCTACTGCCAGACGTCCTTGATCGGCTTCTCCTTCGCCGCGTTGCCGAGACCCGCAAGGCCGTACATCGTTTCAATGGTGCGGAGCAGGCGGTAATGATTGATCTGCTCTGCGTATTGGCCGGGCTTCACCATCGGCCCGACGAAAATCGTCGCGATGTGGTTGCCTTGGCCGCCGTCATCTTCATCCCAGGTGACGATCAGCAGGCTATTGTGGGTTTGCACCCAGTCCACATAAGGCTTGATGTTCGCCTTCAGCCAAGCGTCGCCCTGCGCAATCGTGCCGTCATGCATGTCGTCGTTGAGATTGGGGATGACCCAGGAGACGGTAGGCAGATTCGCCTTGTTGAACGCTTTCGAGAAGCTGGTGAAAGGGAGATTGGTCTTGGCCGGCAGGTCGGTGAAGTTCGTCCATGGCGCATGCTTGCGCGCATAGGCGCCATAGTTGCAAACCCCAGATCCCTTGGCCGGCAGACTTTCCGAATAGCCGGCGAAGCTGTAGCCCGCGGTTATCAGCTGATTGCCTTCGTTGTCCGCACCGAAGCTGTGCGGGCAGGAGTCGTCGGTCACGCCCTGATTCGAGCCCGAAAAGAGTTCGAGATAGTTGGGCTGGCTGGGATGCCCAATGGCATAGGAATTTGTGAAGAGCGCGCCCTGCGTAGCCAGCGAATTGATGTACGGCGCGCTCTGCGAACCGATGATCTCGCTATAGCCGTGATTTTCCTCCATCACGATCACCACGTGATCGGGCTTGGGGATAGACCCGGCCGCGAGCGATGCCGTGGCGCTGCACATGAGAAGGGCAAAAGCCGCCGTCCAGTGAGTCGTGCGCATACGTGTCATCCTTTCATCCATCGTCACCGGATTATGGGGACAAAATAGAGGAGAATTCCGGCAGCACAACTGGCGGCCAGAACCGGGATCATTCCAACTTTGTAACGCAAAAGCGCGACCATGGCGGCGGCGGCGATGGCGCATGCGGCCCAATCAACGGATGACCAGAGGGGGATGCTCGGCGCGACGCCCAGCCAGTGCACCTCGCGCATCTGCGTGAACAGCGTATGCAGTCCGAACCACACCGCGAGGTTGAGGATCACGCCCACCACCGCGGCCGTAACAGCCGACAGCGCGGCGTTCAGGGCACGGTTGCCGATCAGCTTCTCGACGTAAGGGCCGCCGGTGAATACCCAAATGAAGGGCGGCACGAAGGTGCACCACATCGCCAGCAATCCGCCGAGCGCGCCCGCTTGCGCTGGCGGCAGCATGCCCGGATGGCGGAACGCCGCCATGAAGCCCACGAACTGCACCACGCTGATCAGCGGCCCCGGCGTGGTCTCAGCGAAACCAAGGCCCACCAGCATCTCGCCCGGCTTCAGCCAATGGAAATGCTGCACCGCCTGCTGGGCCATGTAGGCGAGAACGGCGTAGGCGCCGCCAAACGTCACCACCGCCATTTTGCTGTTGAAGCCCGCAATCGCGGTGAAGACGTTGGCTGGCCCAAGCGTCAGCAACAGCAGGAGCAATGGGCCGAGCCACACAACCGCGCCAAGGGCAGCGACTTCGAGGAAGCGTGCCGTGCGCGGCTGCACGTGCTCAGGAACGGCGTGCGCGAACACCGCATCGATATAGGCCGGCGTTTCGCTTGATTTTGCTGCAGCGGATTTGTGCCCACCGCCAGCCACGAACCACGGCAGCCCGGCGCGATTGCCTAGATAGCCGACAACCGCGGCTGTCAGTACGATCAGCGGAAACGGCGCCCCGAAGAGGAAGATCGCGAGGAACGCCAGCGCGGCAATCGCCACCAGCCCCCGGCTTTTCAACGCGCGCTTCCCGACCCGCAACACTGCTTCCAGAACCACCGCCAGCACGGCCGCCTTCAACCCGAAGAACAGCGCCTGCACCGCGCCGATATGCCCAAGCTCCGCATAGATCAGGCTGAGCGCCGTCAGCACCACCACGCCCGGCAGCACGAATAGCGCGCCGGCAACAAGACCGCCGCGTACGCGATGCAGCAGCCAGCCGATATAGATCGCAAGCTCATGCGCCTCCGGCCCCGGCAGCAGCATGCAGTAGTTGAGCGCGTGCAGAAATCGCGCTTCGCCGATCCAGCGTTTCTCCTCGACGAGAATGCGATGCATGACCGCGATCTGCCCCGCCGGCCCGCCGAAGCTGAGCGCGGCGACACGCACCCACACGCGGAAGGCATCCCGGAACGGAATCGGGTCAGGTGCTGTGCTTGCGACAGAGGGAGATGCGATGGCTTCTGCTTCGATGGTCACGTCCACACTCCTCCGGGCCGCGGGCGTTGCGGCCGGTGAAGCAGCGCTTGGACGAGGATCGTCTGACGGGGAGCCTGCACCCCCGAACGGCAGAACCTATCGCCGCCGGTCTCTGAGCTCAAGCAGCGTTCAGCAAACCGCACCGCTATAGTTTGCGGCGGTAAGCCCGGATGTAGATGAACGCATTTGCGCTTGCTGTTGCCAGCATGATGATCGGAATAAGCGCGTTCACACGAACAGGCCAGCCCCTAGCACACCAGTATAGGTACGCATCGGGTGGCGGTCCCAGGAAATCAACAAAGCCGCTGACGCATCCTGCCGCGCCGCGCTTGGTTTCAATATACGCGGCAAGCGCCAGTTCCAATCCGAATGCGATCCACAGCAGCAGTTTCATCTGCCGAAACTCTATCCGAACTGAGCCATGCCGACGAGCCCGAGTGATGCCAACCGTCCGAGCCAGCCAGCTCACCGCGCCCAGTTTTCGAGGCGGAGCTGTGGTATACGGCTGAATTCGCGTTCGTTGTTGGTGACGAGGATCAAACCGCGCGCGAGCGCATGCGCCGCGATCCAAAGGTCGTTCGGGCCTATCAAGCGTCCCTTCGGCGCCAGCAACGCACGCACATCCCCGTACATTTTGCCTGCTTCTTCCGGCAGACTGTCGACTGGTATCAGCGCGGTGAGCCGATCCAGATCGGCGATCGCGCGCGCACGTTCCGAACTCTTCTCGGCCCCGAACGCCAGTTCGCCATAGGTGATGACAGACATCACCGCTTCGCCCACTTCCAGCGTTGCGGCGCGGGCGAGAACCTTGGGCGAGCGGCTGCGGCGGAAATAGATGCAGATGTCGCTATCGATTAGATAGCGCGCAGCCATCACAGCCCCTTGCGATTTTCCGGCGGGCGCGCGTCCCTGATATCTTCGAAAACATCCTCCGGCATCGCCGCCAAAATTTCGAAGGCCTCCGCAACGGTGCGCGTCTTCTTCTCGCGCAGCACGATGTCCTCGCCGTGGCGGAAGATCTCCAGCTCCGCGGCATTCACCCGAAAATCCTTGGGCAGCCGAACGGCTTGCGAATTACCGGACTTGAAAACGCGCGCGGTGGCCACTGACATCTCCGTATATACTCAGAAGTATATACACGATCTCAGGCCCGCTTCAAGGCTGCCTAACCCGGATTGTGCTTAATGTCAGCGCGCCAAGTCACCGGCTGCTCAGGCTGCCGGTGAGGACGACGAGGCTTTGCGGCGGGAGGTTGTAGCGCCTGCCCTCGCCGCCCGACACATGATGAACCGAAGGCGGCCGATCCGGATGCGGATGGCTGTTCTTTCCGCCCTCCTGCCAGCCATATTGCTGCGGCCCAAGTTCTGTTTCCTGCACGTCGCCGGAGAACCATTGCGCGCCATCAGTCGTGTTGAACTGCACGGTCACATCATGCGGATTCTTGAAGTCGCGATTGACCAGCAGCAGCGACCACCGACCGTCCGGGCGCTGCAACGGATAGCCGATCACCCAGGCGGAATCGCCATCGGTTGAAGCGGGGAACAGCACATGCGTGCCGTTTCCGGGAACCGCCCAGCTTTGTGACAGCATCTGCGCCGCGAAATACTGCGAGAGCGGCGCTTGCGCCTTGTAATCGCGATTGCCTTCCAGCGCGCCGTAACTGCCCCAGCCCGAACACGGCCATGAGCGGCTGAGCGGAATGGGTTCGTATTCGTAGAAGAAGGCGCCGTTCGCGCCCGCCGACAGGAGCGAACCCATCATCTCCGCGTACCACAAGCCGCCCGTGAGCCGCTGCGCGGCATCGGTTTCCTTCTGCGAGAAGTTGGTTTCGGTGATGAACATCGGCAGCCCGGACGGAAGGTTGTCATCCCGCCAGACGGAGACAATGTGCGAAACCATGCCGGGTTCGCGCAACAGGTCGGCTTCGTCGTTATCGCTCTTGCAGGTGGCGAATGGGTAATGCTCGAACGAAAAGAAGGTGAGATCATTCAGGTGATCGTGCGCGGTGAGGTAAGCGACGAAGCGCTTCACCCATGATGTCTCGCCATGCGGGCTTTCCGGCCACGCCTTCCAATCCTGACGATTGTCTTCGAACACCGGGCCGCCAAGCTGCAGGTTGCGGTCGACGGCGTGAATCGCGTCGGCGAACTGCGCATAGAGTGCGGCGTAATCTTCCGGCGCGACGAACTGCCCGTCCGGCTCCTCGCCCATCTCCACGCGCGCAATGGGATAGCCGCGCGCTTCCAGATACCGGATTTCGGCCGCTGCATTCGCAGGCGTGCTGTAGAGCATGGGAATGGGAACGGTGGCAGGAATGCCGCGCGCAAGGCCGCTGCGGAACACGATATCGAGCCCCGGCTGCTCCTGATCGCGCACGCGATCCTCTTCGCTGTGCCAGAGATCGACCGACGAGGAATAGGTGACCGTCTGCTTCTGATCGGGCCGGTGTTCCACGAGGTCGGTGAAATGTCCGTGCTCCGCCGCGCCGAAACCAGCCTCGCGGATGGCATAGCCCGCGCAATCGCGCGGATCGGAGCTGTCCGGCGTGGTGCAGGATCCGGAGCTTTGCGTCATCACAATACGCAGAAAACGCGTTTTCCGGTTGGCGTTCCCAAGCGGCAGCGTCACCGTTCCACCTTTCCCGCCGGTGACAACGCCTTGCGGGAAGCTCACCCATTTGCCGTGCCCCGCATCCCAGATGGGATCGCCGCCCGTCCAGTATTGCACCGCATAATCGACGGCGTACGGCTTTCCCCACCAGATCTTCGCGGCAGTGATGTTCTTGGCGGCGCCGAGATCATAAAGCACCCATTGCGGGTGCGCGCTGTCCGCATCGCCGGTGTAGGCCTTCGTCAGATACGGATTGCTCTTCCAGAAGGTGGAGGGGTCGCCATCGTCCAGCCTGGAGTAGTCGTCGTCATTGCCTTCGTCATGCGTGTAACCGCGGCGCGGCAATCGATAGCCGAAGGTGTCGACGATCGCCTTCCCCGGCTTGCCGCTGCTCGTCCAGTAGCCGCGGTTGTGCGCTTCGGAATAGGCACCGTCCGGATTCCAGTGCCAGTCCTGCACCGATAGTTCCGTATAAAGACGATAGCTGACGGCGCCGAAGCCGGAGCCGAGCATCTGGCGCACATTGGAGTGCGTGTAGATTTCCGGCACGGCATGGAACGGCACGCCGTCCACACCGGCGCCGAACACGGTATCTGGCGTGAAGCGATTGAGCGCGTGCGCCGGATCGGCGTCCACCATGATGTTGTACGGCGCATCCGTGCGCGGCGGCATCGTCACCGGCGCCAGCGGCGCTTGCGGGTGCATGTGCCGGGTGTGGCCGAACGCCGGTGCTGCCAACAACGAGGCGGCCAGGGGGAGCAAGCCTAAAGACGCGATACGCAACCGTTTCATCGGGCTGTTCTTAGCCGAGCAGAAGCGCCCCACTCAATTCTGGTCTTCCCGAGGGCTCCTCAGGAATACTGGTGGCCGTTACAGCCTCGCCTTCTTCAGAAGCTGCTGAAACCCCGCGCCGTCATGCAGCGCCGCAAACACCGGATTGATCTTCATGCCCGTGATCTCTGGCTCGTTGCGGTCAAGGCTGGTGGCAAGCCACGCGAGCGCACCATTGCGGTCGTTCAGAAAGGCCAGAACCTCCGCGACGCTGTAAGCTGACACCCGTCCGCGCGCGAACAATGCCCGGCGTGTCTCTAACATGTTGGTCAGCATTCCGATCCTGCCCCCGGATGCGAGTCCGCTAAGCGCGCGCTCGGCTATTGTTTTCAGATCTGCGTCCTTGCGCGCCTCAGCCAGCGATCGGAGCTCCCGAACAATCGGCATCCTGCCTCGTCAAGAGATACATACTCGCGAGGTACAGGTGGGGGGAGGCAAACAGCGGCTGAATCGCCCACCGTCATCAGGAAAGTGGCGAACCAGTGGTGCGCGACGCCGTGACCGGCAAGCTCTTGTGGATGTTTGTGGCCGATAAGAACGGCGCGCAGTCCTACTGGGGCGTGGCCGCCAGGGGCAACATTGTCTACGTGAACTGCCCGATCGACTATGACAGCTCGCAGTACGGCGGCCATGGGGGGCTATGCGCGCTCAACGCGAAGACTGGGGAGGAACTCTGGTCCTACGCGATTTACTCGGAGGGAAGCACGCCAGTCGACAGCGCGCCCTACGGTCCGCCGGTGATCGACGGCAACAATGTCGTCTTCGGGGAATCCGATAGCGCTTCGTTCGCGCATGTGGGTTATGTCGTGACGCTGAACGCGAAAACCGGCGCCGAGCTGCAGGTTGTCGGAAATTGCGCCGATACGCTGGGCAACGACTGCAATTATGTCAGCAGCGCGCCCCCTGCGGCGGACGGCGGTGAGCTGTTCTACGATGGCGGCACCCACAACGGTCCCCAGGGAACAGAGGGCGCGCTCTGCGCGCGCGGAGAAACCGGGATCACGGTGAACTGGTGCTATTTCACGCCCGACGTCAATCTTGCTCCTGCCGTGTCGAACAAGCTCGTGCTGTTCGTTGAGGGGACGTCCTCCACCACGTCAAATCTGGTGGCGGTAAAAGAAGCCACTGGCCAGTTGGTATGGCGGATCGCCGTGAATACCGGACAGAACAACAACCATTTCGCGCCGGCGGTGGCCAATGGCATGGCCTTTTTCTCGGTCGGTTTGGGTCAGGACAACCTATATGCAGTCTCGCTCAAGACGGGAAAAATTGTCTGGAGCTACTCCGGTGGCAGCGCTGGTTACCTCACCTCGGGCGTTTCCGTCGCCAACGGCGTAGTGTACGGAATCTGCAACGGCGGCTCTGGGTCGCAATGCGCCTTCGACGCCAAGAGGGGCACGGTGCTGCGCAGCGATACGCCGGGCGGCACGTCGATCGCCCAGCCGCTGGTCGCGAACGGGGCGGAACTATCGGTCTGCAACTCGAACGACCTCTGCCGCTTCACCCCTTAAGCGGGGGCTCAGGACCAATTTAGGTCTCACGCGTGCCGGGCTGGCAAACAGACATCAACGATACTACATTGTTTCCGGGAGTGCGGTTCTGCGTTGGGCCGCGCTCCCGTTGCGTTTCCGGCCTGCCTCCGGGGGGAGGGGGTGCGCGATTCCGTGAAAACAAAGATCATGATGTTGAGGGTTTCAGATGAAGGCCGACCAGATATTGAGAGACTTGGGCGTAGAGGCGGCACGCGGAGATTACGCCGTGCATTCGCCAGTGGATGGCGCCGAGATCGGGCGGGTGGCGTTCGACGAGCCAGCCGCCATTCAGCAGAAAATCGTCAACTCCGTAACCGCCTTTCACGCCTGGCGTCAGGTGCCGGCGCCGCGACGCGGCGAGCTGGTGCGACTGCTCGGCGAAGAACTCCGCGCCAACAAGGAGGCGCTCGGCCGCCTCGTGTCTCTTGAAGCCGGAAAGATCCTGCAGGAAGGCCTCGGCGAAGTGCAGGAGATGATCGACATCTGCGATTTCGCCGTTGGTCTTTCGCGACAGCTTTACGGCCTCACCATCGCCAGCGAACGCCCCGGCCACCGCATGATGGAGCAGTGGCATCCCATCGGCCCGGTGGCAATCATCTCTGCCTTCAACTTCCCGGTCGCGGTGTGGAGCTGGAACGCGGCGCTGGCATTGGTGTGCGGCGACTCGGTGTTGTGGAAACCCAGCGAGAAAACGCCCCTCACCGCGCTCGCGACGCAGGCCCTCTTCGAGCGCGCGGCGAAGAAATTTGGCGATGCGCCGGAGCATCTTTCGCAACTGGTTCTGGGTCTTCGCGAAGCCGGCGAGGCGTTGGCGCGCAGTCCGCGCATTCCGGTGGTGAGCGCCACCGGCTCGACGCGCATGGGCAAGGCGCTGGCTCCGGCGGTGGCGGAGCGGCTCGGCCGTTCATTGCTCGAGCTCGGCGGCAACAACGCGATGATCGTTGCGCCTTCTGCCAAGCTCGACTTGGCCGTGCGCGCGATCCTGTTCAGCGCGGTCGGCACCTGCGGCCAGCGCTGCACCTCTCTGCGGCGATTGTTCGTGCACGAATCGATTTACGACTCGCTCGTGCCGCAGTTGAAATCGGCCTATGCGTCGCTGCCCATCGGCAGCCCGCTGGAGAGCGGGACCTTGGTTGGACCGCTGATCGACAAGGCTGCCTTCGAGGGCATGACGCACGCGTTGGGCGAAGCGCGCGATCAGGGCGGTAAGATCGCCGGCGGCGGCCGCGCGCTGGAAGACAAATTCCCCAACGCGTACTACGTGAAGCCCGCGATCGCGGAGATGCCGGAGCAGACGGCCATCGTCTGCCACGAAACGTTCGCGCCCATTCTTTACGTGATGCGCTACAGCGACTTCGATGCGGTAATGGCGAAGCACAACGCGGTGCCGCAGGGCCTCTCCTCCTGCATCTTCACGCAGAACGTGCAGGAGGCGGAGCGCTTCGTGGCAGCGGCAGGATCGGATTGCGGTATCGCCAATGTGAACATCGGCCCCAGCGGCGCGGAAATCGGCGGTGCTTTCGGCGGCGAGAAGGAAACCGGCGGGGGGCGCGAATCCGGCTCGGATTCCTGGAAGGCCTACATGCGCCGCCAGACCGCCACCATCAACTACTCCGATGCGCTGCCGCTGGCACAGGGCATCAAGTTCACGGTGTAAACGGCAACCGCGGCCGTTAACCCTTTATTAAGCATTTCCTTTGGTCCAGGCTGCTGCCGCTCGAAAGTCCCAATGTGGCTCAAGCGGACGCAGTCGATATGCCGAAAAACGTGGCGCAATGGACCGGCCCCGCCGTCACCGCGATCATCGTTTTCGGCTGCGACAAGGATGTGATCTACGCTATGCCGCTTGGCGTCATGGCCGGAGCGCTCGCCACCTTGCTTGTCGCGCTGGATGAACAGCGGGGCAATTTTGCGGTGCTGCGCCGTTTGCGGCGCGTACCCTCGGGCTCGGCCTCGCAATCCTCTCCCTGACCGCAATCGCGCAGCCGGAGCGAGGCTGATACGCTCGCGCCATGGCTGCGCCCCGCTCCCGCCTGCTTCCATGGCTGCTGGCCTACAAGGCTCTGCGTACCCCGGTCGCCTTTGGCGTCACTGGCCTTGTGGAGGACGAGGCCGGCCGCATCCTGCTCGTCCGGCAGAGCTACACCCCGGGTTGGCATCTTCCCGGGGGCGGAGTGGAGCGCGGCGAACCGCCCGCGGGCGCCGTCATCCGCGAATTGCAGGAGGAAGTCGGACTGCAGAGCTGGGGCCCGCCCGTGCTGCACGGCCTCTACACCCGCACGGTTGGTGTCACCACCAATGTGGTCGCGCTCTATCGCGTACCTGAAGCGCGGATCGCCTTTCATCCCAACGCCGAGATTACGGAGATTGCCTGGGCGGATCGGAACATGCCCCCCAGCAATGCCACCCCCGCCACCTTGCGCCGGTTTGCCGAGCTGAACGGTGCCGCGGCGCCGAGCCCATATTGGTGAGCTTGCATCGTCGGCAACGCACCGCTTACCTCAAACCGGTCCGAACGGAGCGCCGGCATGGCGAACGCGGAAGGCAGCTGGGAGATTAGGCTGGAACGGCCGGAAGAGGCCGCGGCGATCGAATCTCTGGTCGCGGAGATTTTCGGGCCCGGCCGCCTTGCAAAATCTGCTTATCGTCTCCGTGAGGGCGTCGATCCGCTCGCCGACTTGAGTTTTGTCGCGGTTGAGAACGGCATCTTGCGCGGCTCCGTCCGCTTCTGGCCGATTCAGGTGGGCAGTGAGCCGGCCCTGCTACTCGGACCGCTTGCGGTGCAATCCGACCAGCGCGGGCGGGGCATCGGCATTACGATGATGCAAGCCGGAATCAAAAAAGCGCGCGCGCTCGGCCACCGCGCCATCATCCTCGTGGGAGACGCGCCCTATTATGCCCGCGCCGGCTTTGTGCCTTTGCCTGCAGGCGGAGTCAGATTTCCAGGCCCGGTCGATCCGGCCCGCATCCTCGGCCTGGCGCTCGTCGATGGTGCACTCGAAGCATTGACCGGCGAGGTTTGCCGCGCACGGTGAGCGTCCACTCCGCAGGCCGGAAAATAGTGTTCAGCGCGCCTGGTACCAGATGGTCACGATGACCGTGTGCACCGGTGCTTCGCCTGGCGCTTTCTGAGAGCTGAAAGCGCACGTTTGGATGGACTTGAGTTCGAGCCCAGTGCCTTCCCCGGATAGCCAATCGTTCACCTTCGCCTCGACGCCGGTCGCACCCCCTGAAATGATTTTGACGCAGTTCATAACAGCCCCAGCCCTTGGGCCACGCCCGCGCAAGCCGCCAAAAGAACGAACTCGCCTGCGTGGTGAGAATTTCACTGGCTCGTTTCTGCGCCAGCGGGCGGAACCTATATTAGCTTTTGTGCATTTAGAAGACGCGTGGCAATGCGCACAGAAAGCCCCATGCTCCTCCGCCAAGGCACTGTGCGCTCGCAGTGCGGCATACCTTGTGGCGATAGTCTCCTAGGCATAGTAGCCAAGCCGCACTTGAGACCGGTCCGGTTTCCAGCCCCTCCGCTGCCGGACCGTTCTCTTCTCTCCGTGCCCGCGGACGCGTCCGTACGCCTGACAGCGTGACGCTACGTTCTTATTATGTTCCGCGTCTCTAAGTTGCGGCCTGTTGGACATGAATAGAAGTGAACACACGGAGGCGGAGTAGAAAATTCGGAAATCGGAGGTTAATTCCGCAACTTCGTTTCGTCCGGCAGCGAGCCTTCCCCGGAGATCAACGCAGAATACCTTTGGCGTAGAGGAACGATTTAAAGCCTGAGTCGGCGCGAATGATGTCCTCGATGAGAACATCGAAAATCTGATCGAGAACCGCCTTGCTCGGCCCGCAATCGTTGATCGATTTGTGGATGGCTGCGAACTTCCTCGCGCAATGCAGGTGATGCACTTTGTGCTGCGCGAGTTCACCGTAACCCAAGATTTCCATCTCGTGCTCTTCGTGCGCGAAGTGCGCCGCCATTGCCTCGGAAAGCGCAGCAAGCGTGCCATCGACGGCCTGAGCATTGCCTGATGCCGTTTCAGCGATATGCCAGGCCGCGTTAAGGAGAGCAATCAACCGGCCGTGCTCTGCGTCCACGCCGTCATAGGGGATCGCGAGTGAGTCCGGCAGGTAGTACGCCTGCGTCATAGGAAAAAGCTTTCCTGTTATACCCTGCTGCCCGCGTTGCTCACCAATAACACCGGCCGAGGCACGACGCGAATGTGAGTACAACGTGTTCCGCGAACGCTTCCCTTACCAGATGTTACGGTCCCGGCGCTTAGCGGGCTTCCGCGCGCCAGGCGAGAAGCAGAGTGCTGATCACAAGGACAAATGCCAGCCATGGCGGCAGCAACGGCGTCTGCTCCACGCTGGTGACGCGGTAGGCTCCGTTGCGGCGCAAGCCGATCCACCGATCGCCTGAGGCCACCGCGCCTGGGTCCACGCGGCGGATGTCCGGCACACCGGAGTCGGCCAGCCAGTGTACGGAGCCGCCGGTCGCCTCTGCGGGCGCCTTTAAGATCGCATCGGTCGCGCGCATGTCCGCGACTTCCTTTGGATTGAGAGGGCCGGCGGCTGTTACCGCATTCAGCTTCCCGTCGGTGAGGCGGTACAACCCAAGGTCGGTGGCGTTCGCCGTTGCGCGCCAGAGCCCCGGTTCAATCTTGTTCAGCGTGAGACTCGCCTTGCGCCCGGATGGATAAGTCAGCGTCACGGGTTCCGGCTGTGGCGCCATGGTGTGCCGCTCCACGGCAATCTGCCCGTCAACGATGGAAGCGGACAGGCGTTCTTCTTCCAGCTCCGGCTCCTTCATCAGCCAATGCGCAAGGCGGCGCAGCAGTTCGGCCTGCGGCCCGCCCCCATCGTAACGGCGCGCCCAAAGCCATTCCTGATCCGACAGGAATTCCGCAACGCGCCCCTTGCCGACGCGGTCCAGCACCAGCAGCGGCCGGTCGTCCGGTCCCGCCATCACTGTCTCGCCCGAGACTTTCGACGTGCCAATGAGCCGGAACCACGCGCCCCAGCTGGGTGGCTTCCCGTTGGTATTGGCACCCGGCAGATCGCGCGTCACCGGATGGGCGAGTCCCGCATCGGTTACCACCGGTTTAAAAGGCTGCGCGATTACCTGCCCAGTGGGTTGCGCAGGGAGAACGGCGGCGAGCGGGGTGCGGTAGATGCTGAGCTGATCGGCGAATTCCGGGCCGGAGGCGATGAGCAACGCGCCGCCACTCTCCACATAGCGCGCGATGTTTTCGAAATAGGCGAGTGGAATAAGCGAGAGCCCGCCCCCCGTGCTGCAACGATCGAAAATGACGAGATCGAACCCTTCAAGCTTCTCCACGAACAGCTCACGCGTTGGAAAGGCGATCAGCGACAGTTCGGTGATCGGCGTCGCGTCCTGCTTGTCGGGCGGACGCAGGATGGTGAAATGCACGAGATCGACGGAGGGATCGGCCTTCAGCAGCGAGCGCCACACCCGCTCCCCTGCATGCGGTTCGCCGGAAACCAGAAGTACGCGCAGCCGGTCGCGCACGCCGGTCACCGGGATGACGGCGCGATTGTTTTGCAAGGTGAGTTCGGCGGTTCCGGGTTGAGCCTCCAGTTCGATAACATTCTCGCCCGCATGGGCGATGCGCAGGTGGATAATGGTGCTTCTGCCAATGAGTACCGTGCGCCTACCGGCATTCACACCATCTACTTTCATAATGATCGTGGCGGTCTTTTCGGCAGGCGCGCCAAAATCGTCGACCTGCAAAGTGACACCAGCATTCTGCCCGACAATTGCAAAGCGGGAGGCACTGGAGATCGTGAGCTTGCGGTCCCGGTCACCGTGTTGACCAGCGATGAGCGCCTGCAAGGGAGCATTCAAGGCGCGCTTGCCGTTCAGGGGCGGGTCATGCACTTCACCGTCCGTGATCGCGATGGCCCCGGCAACACGCTCGGGGGGCGCGGAAGCGAGCGTGCTCTGCAACGCCGAAAACAACTGGGTACCCGTGTCTTCGCCAGGCCGCGTGGTGAAGCTAGCCTCGCGCACCTCCAGCGATTTGTCTGAAGCCAGCGCTCTTCGAATCTGTTCAGCCGCCGCATCGGCTTGCGCACGCCGTCCTCGGACATCCATGCTCTGCGAGCGATCGACGATCAGCGCCACCACATCCGGCAGGCCTTCGCGGACTTCGCGCACAATCAGCGGATGGGCCAGCGCCACCAGCACAATCGCCAGCGCAAGCGCTCTCGCCCACGCACCGGGCGCTCTCAGCGCGAAGGAGAGTCCCGTGAGCGCAATCGCAACGGCAACCAGCGCCCAAAGCAGCGCAGGCGGCATGTTGGGCGCAAAATCGAGCGCATAATGCATGTCAGCGGCCCATGCGCTCGAGCAGCGCGGGCGCATGCACCTGATCGGTCTTGTAGTTGCCCGTAAGCGCGTACATCACAACATTGATACCGAAGCGCACGGCCATCTCACGCTGCTGCTCACCGCCCGGGACGTCCGCAATCGGCTGGCCGGTGGAATCCACCGCCCACGCGGCCGCCCAGTCGTTGCCGCCGATGATGACCGGGCTCACATTGTCCCCGCCCCGCGCCGCCGTAGGACCGGCGCTAGGATCCACCGGCGGCAACGCTTCCACCCAAACCTTGCCGCTGTTCCAGCGCCCGGGGAAATCTTGGAGCAGGTAAAAGGATTTGCGCAACACGTGATCGGACGGAACCGGCTGCAACGGCGGTAGGTCGAGCTTCCCGATCAGCCGGCGCAGGGTCTGCTGCCCGATCGGATTGCCGCTCCCGGAATCCCGGGTATCGAACAGGATCGTGCCGCCACTGCGCATATAGTCGGCGACCTTTGAGAGTGCCTTCGGCGAAAGGTCGCGCTCTCTAGCATCGATTGGCCAATAGAGCAGCGGGAAGAACGCGAGTTCGTCCTTCTCGACATTTACACCCATCGGCTGCTTGGGATCGTAAGACGTGCGGGCCTTCAGGTAGAGACCGAGTCCAGTGAGGCCCGCTTTGCTCGTTTCATCGACATCGCCGACGCCCGTGATGACGTAGGCAAGGCGGGTGTCGATAGCCGCTTCCAAATCAAAGCCGCGGTCCGCGGCCTGAGCGCGCTGGAAGGGAGGGTGCACGCTCAACAGCAAAGCCGCCGCACCAAAGGTCAGCCACCGGCGCGCGTTGACCAGATATCCGCGCAGCCACAGGGAAATGATTACGTCGCCCAGCAAGATCATGAACGCGAGCGCGAGCATCGGTGCCTGAAGCGCAACGGCGGCGGTTCCGTTATAGGCGCGCACCGGCAGGCCTAAGTCGCTCAGCGGCGCCAGCCTCGTGTTTGCGTCGACGGCGTTAATCGCGGCTTCGCTGCCCTCCACCCCGTAGAGCCCGGGAGGGTGGATGGCTGAGGCCTGGATACGGGCAAGCGCTGACGCACGGACCGGGAGTACATCAGCGGGAGGTTTCTTCAGCTGTCCGAAGCCGTCCAGCGTGGCGACCGGGGGCAACACAGCATTCGTCCCCATGGCAAGTTCGCTCGGCCGGGCACCGCTCGCGAGATCGAGCGTTCGCCGTAGCATCTCGACATAAAGCCCTGACAGGGGCAGCGACGACCATGCAGGATTTGCCGTGACATGAAACAGCACGATCCAGCCCTTGCCGCGCCCGGCAGCCGTCACAAGCGGAGTTCCGTCCGTCAGTCGCGCCCAACTGCGCTCGGCCAATTCGAGAGACGGTTCGGCGAGAACCTGCCGCGAGACGGTCACATCAGACGGCACTGCAAGCCCACGGAATGGGCTCGACTCTGGAAAGGGCGCAATGTGCTGGGGCGTTGCCCAGGCAAGCGCGCCCCCGAGATAACGTCCGCCGGTGCGCAGCTTCACCGGAATCAGGTCATCAACGCTTTCCGTCATGCGTCCGCCGGCGAAGCGCACGAGCACGCCGCCGTCGGCGATGAACTTCATCACCCGATCGCGATCGGCACCCGCGATCCGGCCGATATCGGCAAGCACCAGCACGGCTACGTTGCGCGACAATGCGTCTTCTATGGTGCCTTTGTGCAGATCTGCGTATGGCGAAAGGGCGCGTTCGAGATAATAAATATCGGAGAGCAGCGGCTGTTCGTTCTCCTGATTGCTGGCGGACACGAGCCCCACCGAGCGCCGCTTCGCACTGCTGTCCAGCAGCCGCACCGCGCCAGCAGACTCTTCGTTGGCGATCGCAAGGCGCTGTGTTTCATTGCGAACTTCAAGCGGCAGCCGGAGTTTCGCTGCCGTTGTGTCCCTGCCCCGCGCAAACCTGAACGGTGCCACCGCCAGGATTTCGCCGCGGCTGCCGAGCGCAAGAACATCCCCGCGCCGCTCGCCCTCAGTGCCGACCCGAATGATGGTTGCCTTGAACCCATCAGTTTGACTGCTTTCCGGCTTCATCGCCAGCAGCCGTTTGGCAAGGGAATCGGCAAAGATCGCAAGATGCCCAATTGTGGCCAGCGTTCGCGCCGTTGCTGCGGCGTCACCGTGATCGATGCCGTCGCTCAGCCAAAGGATGTCAGGCCGCCTCGTGAAATGCGCTTTGGCGAGCGCTGCGGCCGCCGGTATCCGGCGCTGCAGCCACGGCTCGGGAAGCAGGCTGGACGCGAGGCGCGCGGCCTTGCCGGCATCCATCAGCGTGACAGCCGGCGAGCTTGCAACGGCGGGCATAATTACCACAGGCCGTCCGCTCCGTGACGCAGCAGTGAGGGCATCGGACATCGCCGCACGGCGGTCTGCCCAGACATGCGCGGCAGTCCAACCATTGTCGACGAACAGCACCAACGGCCCGGAACCATGTTCCGCTGGCGCTGCCCCCCAGATCGGCTCAGCCAATGCCGCAATGATGAGTACCGCAACGATAAGACGCAGAAGCAACAGCCACCATGGCGTCCGGGCCGGTGTTTCTTCGCGGGCACTCAATCCCCGCAGCAAGGCCAAGGGCGGGAACGGCACGCGCTGCGGCGCCGGCGGCGTGATCCGCAACAGCCACCATATAGCCGGCAAAACGGCAAGGCCCGCGAGAATCCATGGGGCACCGAAGCTCAGGCCCGAGAACATCTATGTCGTCCCCTCCGCGAGTTCCCCGCCCACCGCAGCGTACAGTGCGATCAAGGCGATCTCGGCGCGTTTATCCGTGCGATGCGCGAGATATGTCCAGCCAAAGCGCCGGGCCAGAGTCACCACGCCCTCAGCATGGGCGCGAAACCGTTCGCGATATGCAGGCCGTACAGCTTCCGCCCGGCCGAACATTTCTGTCTCTGCTCCGGCAAGGGATTCGAACCGCGTGCGCCCTTCGAATGGAAAGTCCTCTTCCGCCGGATCGATGATATGCACCAGGTGGCCCGATGCATGGGCGTCGGCGAAGCGGCGCAGCACCGCTTCCATTCCCTCCGAAGGGAAGAGGAAATCGCTGAGCCAGACGATTTGCGAATCGCGAATCACCGGCACGTTCGGCGGCAAGATATGCTCGCTGACTTGCAGCAACTCCTGCACGATCGCGTGCAATGCCAGCCGCCCAGAGGAAGGCGGACGATTTTGCCCGAGCACTGCGATGCGCTCGCCGCCTCGCACGAGGAGCGAACCGAGTGCGATCGCCAGCACGGCCGCCCTATCGGCCTTTGCCACCTTCGCGAAGTTCGACTTGAAGCGCATGGTTGCGGAGCTGTCGCGCCAGAACCAAACGGACTGCGCCGCCTCCCACTCGCGTTGACGTACAAAAAGGTGCTGCGACTTCGCGGATTGCCGCCAATCGATAGCCGATACCGTATCTTCCGGCGTGTAGCGCCGGAACTGCCAGAAGCTGTCGCCAACACCCCACTTGCGCCGACCGTGGACGCCAAGACTGACCGAGGACGCCAAACGGTCCGCTTCGGCCAGGAGCGGCGGCAGCGAGGCCGCAAGCGTCTCTGCCTGCTGTTGCAGCGGATTCCATTTGCTTCGTGGATCCAAGGAGTATCCTGTCAGAGATAGGTGCTGCAAAGCTGCGCGATTACGCCAGCGAGCGTCCTGCCTTCCGCGCGAGCGGCGAAATTCAATGCCATGCGATGGCGCAGTACTGGGGCCGCCAAGGCTTCAACATCGTCCGCCGAAGGCGCGAAGCGGCCTTCGAGCAGCGCCTTGGCGCGAATGGCGAGCATGAACGCCTGACTGGCACGCGGTCCGGGACCCCATGAAATGACGTCGCGCAGTTGCTTGTCCCCAGATGCATCCGGGCGTGCGGCGCGCACCAGCCGCAGGACGGCCTCGACTACCTTCTCACCCACCGGCAACCGGCGAACGAGTTGCTGTGCCCCTATAAGGTCGGCAGATGTGCAAACGGCGGCGGCGGGTGCTTCCTCGCCGAAGGTTGTGGCAAGCAGCATGCGCCGCTCGGCATCTTCGTCGGGATAGCCAACATCGATCTGCAGGAGGAACCGGTCGAGTTGCGCCTCTGGCAGCGGATAGGTCCCCTCATATTCCAGTGGATTCTGTGTTGCCAGCACATGGAACGGCACTGGAAGATCGAAGCGCTGGCCCGCCACCGTCACATGCCGTTCCTGCATGGCTTGTAGAAGGGCAGATTGCGTGCGCGGGCTGGCACGATTGATTTCGTCGCCCATCAACAGTTGCGCGAACACTGGGCCGCGGATGAAGCGAAAGGACCGCCGGCCGCCCTCGCCATCCTCAAGCACCTCAGAGCCCACAATGTCGGCCGGCATCAAGTCGGGGGTGAACTGAATGCGCTTGGCATCCAGTCCCAGCACAGTGCCAAGCGTTTCCACCAGCCGGGTCTTCGCAAGTCCAGGCACTCCGACAAGCAGCGCATGGCCTCCTGCCAACAATGTAATCAGTGCCTGATCGATGACGTCAGGCTGCCCGAGGATCACGCGCCCGACCGCCTCACGGGCCTGCGCAAACCGGCTGGCAACGGCCTGCGCCTTGGCCACTGCGTTTTCTTCGGCGGCTCTGCCGTTGGTTTCTGGCTCGGCGATCATTTCATCCATTAGAGGATATCTTTGCCTTATCGGAAGGGATGCCTAACTTGGTGGCGCGCCGCCGCTTCATGGCACCGGACGCGGGAATGGCGCAACCGCAAAGCCATGAAAGGTCCTTAAGGACCAGGCACAAGGCCGTGAGAAGTTTACGAGTTGGTCATGTCTGATTTGCCCTTGGGATTGGCGGCCCTCCAGCGCGAATGGGCGGCAGGCCGCAAGCTCCCTCCCGTGGAGAAATGGAATCCCGCGCATTGCGGCGAAATCGACATCCGTATCGCGCGCGACGGCGCATGGTTTCACCAAGGCAGACCTATATTGCGCCACGAGCTGATCCGCTTGTTCTCCACCATCCTGCGCAAGGAGGGCAACGCCTTTTATCTGGTCACGCCGGCGGAGAAGATGCGCATTCAGGTGGAAGACGCTCCCTTCCTCGCGGTGCTGCTCGAGGTGCGCGGGAATGGCCGCGATCAGCAGCTCGCGTTCACCACGAACGCGGGAGATGAAGTGATGGCGGATGCGGAGCACCAGATCCGCGTCGAAGCGGTGCCGGAGACGGCTGAACCCTCACCCTACATTCACGTCCGCGCCGGACTGGAGGCGCGAATCAGCCGCAATGTTTTCTATCAGCTTGCCGATATTGCCATTGCGCACCAAACCGAATTTGCGGGCCCGCTTGGAGTCTGGAGCGGGGGCATCTTCTTCCCAATCGGCGCGGCGTGAACCTCGTGCGCAAGATCGTGGACGAAATAGCGCGCGGCGAAATCACTCTTTTGCGTGAGCGGCTGCTGAGCACGGCTCCAGAGGTCCCGCAAGTGCCGAAGCGCAGCGACTACGATCTCGGTCCTGGCGCGCGGCCCGAAGGGAGCCGGGAGCTGACACCCGCCGCCGTTCTCGTTCCGGTTGTCGCGCGTAAGGAGCCTACGCTCCTGTTCACCCGGCGTACCCCGCATCTGTCCCGGCACGCCGGACAAGTGAGCTTCCCCGGCGGCCGCGTGCACGACAACGATTTGTCGCTGGTAGACACCGCCTTGCGGGAGATGCAGGAAGAAACCGGAATCGTGCGGGGGAACGTGCGTGTGGCAGGCTTTCTCGAGTCTTACGAGACAGGCACCGGCTTCGCGATCCTGCCTGTCGTCGGATTGCTGACCGACGATTTCGAAGTGCTGCCAGACCCCAACGAAGTCGAAGAGGTGTTCGAGGTTCCGCTTGCTTTCCTTCTTGATGGCGGCAATCGCGAACGCCGCAGCATGGAATGGGAGGGCCGCCGCCGCGAATTCTACGCCTTTACCTACGGTTCGCATTACATCTGGGGCGCGACGGCAGGGATTCTCGTCAGCTTTGCAGATAGACTCATGGGGTCATGATTCGCGTTATTGCCTTCCGCGCGCTGCTGTTTGCGGTGCCGTTCGCGATCTACGGCGCCTACCTGCTGGTATCCCGCGCGCGATCCATTGTGCCCACGCATGATACGCCCTGGACCGGACTCTTTATCAGTGGGTTGGCGCTGGTGGCCGCGAGCTTCATCTATGTTGGCCTGACCGAAGGAGAGAGTACGCAAGGCCGTTATGTTCCGCCGCATGTGGTGAACGGAAAGATTGTGCCGGGTCATGTGGAGAAGGATCGATGAGACTCGATCCCGCGCGTGAAAGCTGGATGACCGCGGCGGAAACACGGGCTGTGACCGGCGCGCTGATGCGCGATGCTGGCGAAGCCCGGTTCGTCGGCGGTGTGGTGCGCAATGCGCTTCTGCATCGGCCCGTCAGCGACGTCGACCTTGCGACGCCGCTTTTGCCGCAGGATGTGATGCAACGGCTGGAGGCGGCCGGCATCGGCGCCGTGCCTACCGGAATCGAGCACGGTACTGTCACGGCGATCGCGAACGGCAAGACCTTCGAGATCACCACCTTGCGGCGGGATGTGAGCACCGATGGACGCCGCGCCACCGTGGATTTCGGAACGGAGTGGAAAGAAGACGCCGCGCGCCGTGATTTCACCATGAACGCCCTGTACGCGACTTTAGAGGGTGAGGTGTTCGATTACTTCGGAGGGCTTGCCGATCTGCAAGCGGGGCGCGTGCGGTTCGTCGGCGACCCTGCGACGCGGATATGCGAAGACTATCTGCGCATACTCCGGCTCTTCCGCTTTCACGCTTGGTATGGGCGAGGCGACATTGACGCGGCCGCCTTGCAGGCGGCGGCCGCCCAGAAGAGTGGGCTTGCAATTCTTTCTGGTGAGCGCATTCAGAAGGAGATGCTGAAGGTGCTGGAGGCGGAAAATCCCTCACCGGTGCTGCGCATCATGGCGGCTGCGGGAATTCTGGTTGAAATTATGGCCGGCGATCCAAATCTGCGGCGGCTGGAAAATCTGGTGCAAATCGATCGCGAGAACTTTTTCGACCCTGACTCCCTGCTGCGGCTTGCCGCCATGCTTTCCGAGGATCGGGAGGTCACAGCTACCTTTTCGGATCGGCTTAAACTATCGAATGCCGCGCGCGAGCGGCTGCGTGACCTCGCGAGTCCCGAAGAGAAGATCGTCTCATATCTTTCGATCCGCGAGGTGCGAAAGCTCCTCTATCGCTTGGGCACACAACGCTTCAAAGATTGCGCCCGGCTGCGTTGGGCAGAGGACCCAAAGTATTCCAACGCCGTGCAATGGCGCGCCTTGCTGGCGATGGCCGACGCCTGGCAGCGGCCGGTATTTCCCATCACTGGCGGTGATGTGATGGCGGCGGGCGTGGCGCAAGGGCCGCTGGTCGGCCGCATACTGGCTGAAGTAGAAGAGTGGTGGATCGATTCCGATTTCACGGAAGACGAGTTCTCCCTCGCAGAGAGGCTCAAGGCCGTGGTCCAGGCGATTGCCTATTGATGATCCGGTTCGAACCGATTGACCATGTTTCGTTGCCTGGCCGCTTGGATAAGCCGAACGAAGATGCATTCGCTTTCGCGGCCAACGCGGCTGTGGTGCTGGATGGCGCCACCGGGCTTGGCGATAACCTGATGCCCGGCGAGAGCGATGCCGCATGGCTGGCGCAATTCGGCGCGCGGCGGCTGATGGCCTATGTGGAGGAGAATCAGGCACCGCGCGCAACTGTGCGGCGCGCCATGGAAGACGCAGCGAAATCCTTTACCGCTTTGCGGCGGCGGCCCACTCGTGAGCCGTATGAGGTTCCTTTCGCCTCAATGATGATGCTGGTGAACCGGGAGGATGGATGCGACGCGCTATGGTTTGGCGACTGTGCCGCGCTGGTGAAGCCGCCCGGTCAGCCCGTTTCGGTCATTGGCGACACCCTGGCCAAGCGCGAATTGGAGTCCGCGCGTGTGGCGAACCTTGCCGCGAGGCATGGGTTGGCACCGGCGACCGGTCATGACCGCCCCGAATTTCTGCAGGCACTGCGGCGGGCGCGCAACCTGGTGAACAGCGAGAAAGGCGGCTGGCTGTTCGGCCCCGATCCTGCTGCGGCCGATCATGGCGGGCACAGAAGACTCGACGTGCGGAAGGAAACGCTTGTCCTGCTGGCAACCGATGGTTTTCTCGCGCTCGTCAGCGATTACCGCCGATACAACGCCGAAGAGCTGTTCGCTACCGCTTGCTCAAGCGGGCTGGAGAATTTGGGAAGAGAATTGCGTGGGATCGAAGCCGTGGATGCAGACGGCAAGCGCTATCCGAGGTTCAAGACCAGCGATGATGCAACCGCCGTGCTGCTTAGCGCGGCGTGATCCTGCGCGCGGTAAATTTCCCAGCCGCCGATCCAGATCATGCGCAAAGCCACGTAAAGCACAATAATGAGCCCGGCATAGCTGATCCACGGGTGCCGCTGCAGCAGGCTGGCAATCATCGCCGCGGCGACGCCCATAAGGGCAATCGAGAGTAGCAGACCAATGGTCAGCACCCACACATGATCCATTGCGGCCCCGGCAACAGCCAGCACATTGTCGAGCGACATGGAAAGATCTGCCAGCGCCACCTGAACGATGGCCTTGCGGACGGACACGCCAGCAGCGGGAGCTTCGATGTCCTCTGCCTCCCGTATCTTCTGCAGGTCGATCCGCTCCTCTTCGGCATGGCGTATCTCGCGATAGAGACGCCATGCCACCCATAAGAGCAGCAGCCCGCCCGCAAACATTAGACCGATGATTTCGAGAATTGTGGCAGTCACCATCGCGAGGATGACCCGCAGGATGACGGCCACTACCAGCGCCCAGAAAATCACCCGCCGCCGACTTGCCTTCGGCACCCGAGAGGCGACCATGCCGATGACCAGCGCGTTGTCGCCGGCGAGCACGATGTCGATAAGGATAACCTGAAGAAGCGCGGCCAGAGCAGGCGACATGAAGTGGAACACGCGCGGCCGCCTCTTTGCCTATGGCCAGCGCGCAGCCGGAGGCAGGCTCATCAGGATGGCTTCCACGTTTCCACCTGTCTTCAGCCCAAACTGCGTTCCGCGGTCGTACAGCAAGTTGAACTCCGCATAGCGGCCGCGGCGCACGAGCTGGTGTTCCCGCTCGGCTTCGGTCCATGGCTGCCCCATCCGTCTTCGGACGATTTGGGGATAGACGTCCAGAAATGCCAGCCCCACATCGCGGGTGAAGGAAAAATCCGCCTCCCAATCGCCAGAGTCCAGATAATCGAAGAAGATGCCGCCAGCACCCCGTGCCTCGTTGCGGTGGGGGAGGAAGAAGTATTCGTCGCACCATTGTTTGAACCGTAAATAGTAGCTCGGGTCGTGCGCATCGCACGCCCGGCGGAGAGCGGCGTGAAAATCCGCCGCATCTTCCTGGTTGGGGAACATGGGGGTGAGATCGGCGCCCCCACCGAACCACGCCTTGGTCGTCACAATGTGCCGCGTGTTCATATGGACCGCAGGAACATGCGGATTTTGCATATGAGCTACCAGTGAAATGCCACTGGCCCAAAAGCGAGGATCTTCGCCCGCTCCGGGGACCTGCTGGGCGAACTCCGGGCTGAAGCGGCCGTAAACGGTGGAGACGTTTACCCCGACTTTTTCGAATACGCGGCCGCGCAGGATGCTCATTTCGCCGCCGCCCGTGTCTTCATCCGCGCATGCCGCCCGCTGCCAAGCCCTTCGCTCGAAGCGACCCGGCGGCAGCGCGGAGACCTGACCTGAACCATGTTCCCGCTCGATCGCCTCGAATTCCGCGCAGATCCGGTCACGCAACTCCGCAAACCAGGCAGCGGAACTTGACTTACTATCGGGAGTTACTATTGAGGTCATATGAAAGGAGCTTATCGGTGTCCGTCTACAATCCCTTGGCTGATTATCTGAATCGAACCGGTTCAGACAGCGTCCCGATGACCTTTGGAGAAATAGAGGCACTTATTGGAAGGAAGCTGCCGCCCTCAGCCTATCGGCACCGGCCTTGGTGGGCGAATGAGCCGCGCGGCCATTCCCATGCGAAAGCATGGCTCGATGCCGGCTTTGAAACGGAGCAGGTAGATATGGAGAGCCGCAAATTGATCTTCCGCCGCGCTGCAACCTCGCCGTCCAGTCGCGGAATGACGGATGTGGTGCGGGAGTTCACGCACATGGAAAACACTGGCGCGAAAAAACTCGGGCGACACCCTGCTCTCGGTTCCATGAAGGGGACCTTCACCATAGAGCCCGGCTACGATCTGACGAGCCCGATGTTCACGGACGAAGAATGGGCAGAGATCGAGAAGCAAATGGATGAGGACTGGGACCAGATCGAGCAAGGCATGACCAAGAGCAAATGAGAATGGCATGCCTGCTCGATACCTGCGCTGCCATGTATCTGGTCTCAAACGAACCGATGGCCACCGAGGCATTGGCAGCGATGGACGCTTCCGCCGACCACGGCATCCCTTTGCGCGTCTCGCCCATCACGGCCTGGGAAGTAGGGATGCAGCAGGGGAAGGGCCGCTTCCGATCCTCTCTGACGCCGCAGCGTTGGTTTGAAATGCTCCGTACGCGGCCCGGCATCACGCTCTGCGAGTTGACCCCGGAGATATTGCTGGGCTCATCGTTCTTGCCGGGAATGCTGAATCGCGATCCGGCGGACAGAATCATCGCTGCAACAGCGAGGGAGTTCGGCTATACCGTGATCACCCGGGACCGCGCGCTGCTCGATTACGCGGCACAAGGGCACATAGCCGTTATTGAGTGCTGAGACTCACCGGACAGAATCCCTCGGATTTCTGCGGCATCGTGCCGCGACGACCCCCTAGCGCCTACTCACTATTTTGCGCCCGCAAATCGGGTCGCGCAGGCAATTTCCCGGGGCTGCGCAGCCTTTCCTCCGCACCCCGGAGCGCCTGACCAAAGGTGATGTCTGTGGCAACCACCACTGCCGACGAACCCACACGCCGTGACTTCATTCATATCGCCGCGGCGTCCGCAGGGGGCGTAGGCTTGGCCGCATTAGCTTGGCCAATCATCGACCAGATGAACCCGTCAGCCTCGGTTCTGGCGTTGTCGTCCGTGGAATTCGACCTCTCGCCGGTGCAGGCGGGCCAGCAGGTGACCGTCATGTGGCGCGGGAAGCCAGTTTTCGTGCGCCGCCGCACACCCAAGGAAATTGCCGAAGCGCGTGCGGTCCCGCTGGCGAGCCTGCCGGACCAGCTGGCGCGCAACGCCAACCTGCCGGACAGCGCGCAAGCCACCGATCAAGATCGTACCATCAAGCCGGAATGGCTGATACTCGTCGGTATCTGCACGCATCTGGGCTGCATCCCGCTGGATCACCAGGGTGATTTCGGCGGTTATCTGTGCCCCTGCCATGGCTCGCAGTACGATACTGCCGGCCGCATCCGCCGCGGGCCGGCACCGGAGAATCTTTACGTGCCGCCCTATTCGTTCCTTTCTCCCACGCGCATCAAGATCGGTTGACGGAGCGACACATGGCCGGGCACTCGACCTACGTTCCGAAAACCCGCTTCGCGAAATGGCTGGACAGCCGCCTGCCCATCCTGCGGCTGGCGAACGACACGATGACCACCTTTCCCACGCCCCGGAACCTGAATGTCTGGTATTCCTTCGGCGGCATTCTCACCTTCATGCTGGGGATCCAGATCGTCACCGGCATTGTGCTTGCGATGCACTACGTGCCAAGCGCCGACAAGGCCTTCGATTCCGTCGAAAACATCATGCGCGACGTGAATTACGGCTGGCTGTTGCGCTACCTTCACTCCAACGGTGCCTCCTTCTTTTTCCTCGCCGTGTACCTCCACATCTTCCGCGGCCTTTACTACGGCTCATACAAGGCGCCGCGCGAAATCCTCTGGATCATCGGCGTACTGATTTATGTGCTGATGATCGCCACCGCATTCCTGGGCTACACCTTGCCCTGGGGCCAGATGTCATTCTGGGCGGCCACCGTCATCACCAATCTCTTCAGCTCGATTGACCAAGTGTTGCCCGGCGCGGGGACGCACATCACCCAGTGGCTTTGGGGCGGGTTTGCGGTCGGCGACCCCACGCTCAATCGCTTCTTCTCGCTGCATTACCTGTTGCCCTTCGTGATTGCCGGCCTTGTGGTCCTGCACATCTGGGCGTTGCACGTGCCCGGCAACAACAACCCGCTCGGGATCGATGTGAAGGGGCCGCAGGACACGGTTCCGTTCCACCCCTATTACACGGTGAAGGACGCGTTCTATCTCTGCCTGTTCGTCATCCTGTACGCGATTGTGGTGTTCTACCTCCCGAACTCGCTGGTGGAGCCGGACAATTACGTGCCCGCCAATCCGCTCGTGACGCCCCCAGAGATCGTGCCGGAGTGGTACCTGCTGCCGTTCTACGCCATGCTGCGTTCCATCCCGCAGAAGTTGTTCGGGGTGATCGTTCTCTTCGGCGCGCTAGCGGTTCTGGTGTTCGTGCCGTGGCTCGATACCTCCCGTGTTCGCTCCATGCGCTTCCGCCCCTTGGCCAAGCAATTCTTCTGGGCGCTGGTGGTTGACTGCCTGTTGCTGGGCTATCTCGGCGCCCACCGGCCCGATGCGGTATTTCCAGGCACCGGCATTCCGATGCTGCCGTTCGCGCGACTCGGTACGGCATACTACTATGCGTACTTCCTGCTTATTCTGCCGTTGCTCGGGATTTTCGAGACGCCGAAGCCATTGCCCGCAACTATCGCGACCTCCGTCACCGGCCATGGTGTCGAGCAGGTCAACGCGCCCGCCGAGTGAGGTTGAACATGCGCTTCTCCCGGTTGGCTCTTGCTCTTGGTTTCTCGCTTGCTGCCAGCGCAGCCAATGCAGCGCTAGATACTAGCCCGCTGCCTCCCAAGAAGCCTGGATGGTCTTTCGACGGACCATTGGACATGTACGACCGCGCTTCGCTGCAGCGCGGCTTTCAAGTGTACAAGGAGGTCTGCTCCACCTGCCACAGCCTCAACCGGGTGGCGTTCGCAGCATTGTCATCGGACAATGGCGGGTATGGGTTCTTCACCGGGCCGCAGGCGAAGGCGATTGCCGCAGGCTACAAGGTTCCGGCCGACCCGAATGACAAAGGCGAAACCACGGATGAAAAGGGTCAGCCGTTGATGCGCCCAGGCATCACCGCCGACCACTTCCCGCCGCCCTTTCCAAACGAGCAGGCCGCGCGCGCATCGAACGCTGGCGCTCTGCCACCCGACCTATCGGTGATCGTCAAGGCTCGTGCCGGCGGCCCCGATTATGTGTATTCCATTCTCACCGGCTTCCATCAGAAGCCACCGGCCGGTTTCACCGTGCTGCCGAACAAATACTACAATCCGTATTTCAACGGCTGGAACATCTCCATGCCGCCACCTCTTGCTCCAAACCAGGTGACGTTCTCCGACGGCACAAAGGCGACTGTCGACCAAATGGCGCACGACGTAGTGACGTTCCTTTCATGGGCGGCGGAGCCCACCATGGAAGACCGGAAACGCATCGGCTTCGGCGTGATGCTGTTCCTACTGGCCTTCGCTGGGATTCTCTATCTGTCCTACAGGCGCATCTGGGCCGACATTCATTAGAATTCGTGCCGCGCGATCTGCCGACCTGCCGCGTCTCAACGCGCTCATGCAGGCTTCGCGTGCGTATGAGGGCGAATACCATCGCATCCTCGACGGCTACGCCGTGACCGAGGAGCAGTTGCTGAGGCATCGCGTCTTTGTTGCCGAAGCTGACGAGAATATTCTCGGGTTCTACAGTCTCATTGTTGAAGGCGAAGCGGGCCTGGACCTGATGTTCGTGTCCGATGCAGCACGAGGGACAGGCGCCGGCCGCGCATTGTTCGAGCACATGCGCGAGATGGCCCGGGTGCGGGTGTGCGGTCCGTTCTTATCATCTCGCATCCGCCATCTGCCGGCTTCTATGAGAGGATGGGAGCGGTGCGATTCGACGAGAAGCCGCCGAGCGGCCGCATCAACTGGAGCCGCCCCATGCTTCGTCTTTGCATCGGCTGAATTGCGTACATGCGGTGCCGTGCTAGAACCTCGCGCATGGCGAAAACCGTTCTTGGTATCATCGGCGGCAGCGGAGTCTATGACATCGCGGGGCTTAAGAAGGCGCGTTGGCAGCGGCTAGAAAGCCCGTGGGGTGAGCCTTCCGATGACCTGCTGTTCGGGACACTGGCTGGCGTGGATATGGTGTTCCTGCCGCGCCATGGTCGCGGCCATGTGCATTCGCCGACCTCGATCAATTACCGCGCCAATATCGACGCGCTGAAGCTCGCCGGCGTCACGGATGTGATTTCCGTTTCCGCCTGCGGTTCGTTCAAGGAAGAGCTGTCGCCGGGCACCTTTGTGATCGCCGATCAGTTCATCGACCGTACGCATGCGCGCGAGAAGAGTTTCTTCGGGCCGGGCTTCGTGGCGCACGTATCGATGGCGCATCCCGTTTGCCCCCGGATCGCCGATGCACTTTTCGATGCGGCGCAGGAAGAGAACATCCGCTGCGCCAAAGGGGGC
>JAFAVP010000072.1 GCA_019242395.1 Alphaproteobacteria bacterium
AAGCCCTGGACAGTGAAGGGCATCCCGCTTGAAGAGCGAAACGCCGCGATTGCCGCGGCTGAGCGGGAAGGATTGACCATTGGTGAATGGCTAACCCGCGCAATCCGGGTCGGAAGGCCCGGCCACGTAAAAACGCACGCTAGCGTATTGCACGCAATGTCCCCCCTGAAGGTAGATCTGATGGCGATTCAGGCCAGAACGGGTTCGGGCGAAATTTCGGCGCGCCGGCGCGGCGATTGAAAATAGCTGCCGTTCGGGATGACGTGGGCATGCGCCAGGGGTGACACGCGTGCGAGATCCTCGTTCGCCACGTCATGACCGGTATCGCGAAGCTGCTTGGCGATGCGGCTCATACGAACGGTGTTCCAGATCAGCACGGCATTGGAGAGCAGACTGAGGCAGCTCGCCTTGTTCATGATCTCCTCGTAGTCGCCGGTGCGGAATTCACCTTGATTGGCGAAGAAGATCGACTTGGCGAGGGTATGGCGAAATTCACCACGATTGAGCTGGAGCTGGATGGCCTGCCGCAGGGGCTCTTCATGGATGTAGCGGAGAATATGAATGGTTTTGACCAAACGGCCGAGCTGGGTCAGGGCGGTGGCAAGGCGATCGGCGGCGGGTGCATTGGCGAGCCGCTGCATGACGACATCGGCGGGCGCCGTCCGATCCTTCAGCGAGGCGGCAAGACGGACGAGCTGATCCCATTGCTCAGCAAGAATGCCGACATCAATGACATTGCGCAGCAGCGGCTGTAGCGGGCCATAGTCTGTGCTGCGATCGACGCGGCTCAGCACCTGATCCGAAAGATCTTTCAATCGCGGCATGAAGGCGATGCCGAGCAAGGCGCACAAGCCGAACAGATGCTCGGTGAAGCCATGCGTATCGGAGGTGTGTTCGCGAATCACAAGCGTGCTGTCGTTGTCGAGAATGCCGCGGAGCACATAGCGGGCCTCGCGCGGCGCACAGGAGATGGCCTGCGTGGCGTACACGCTGTGCAGGTCGGAGGTGTGCGTATAGAGGGCAAGCGCGCGATCGTAATAGCCGAAATAGCGGGGATAGAAGCTGCTCAGCAGGCTATCGCGCTGAACGGCAAAACGCTGTCCGTCGGAGGACGAGCGACTGCCATCGCCCCAGATGCGGCTGAATGACAGGCTGTGATGGAAGTCCACCAGGATGGTGTTGGCCGCTTTCAACGTTGCCTCGCGCAGGAACCATCGGCTGATGTCCTGCAACGCATCGGCGGTGAGCATGTCGACGCTTTGGCTCATGGCGGCGAGGCCGAGATTGGTGCCGTGGGCAATCAAGGCAGCGAGCAGCGCACGTTTCTGATCCTTGACGCTCGACGAATAGCCGGCGAGCGGTTGAAAGGCGCGCGTGAAGCCGCACCATTCATCGACATCCTGCAGCAGGTCCTCGATTCGAACGCGTGGATAGCTGGCCTGGAATGTCTCGCGCAATTGCCACAGCTCGCGCGGGATCGGCAGGGCATCGGCGCGCTTCAGCTTGAGACGGCCGTTGTGAACCGTGGCGAAGTGGTTGCGAGCGAAACCGTTTGCGGCAGCGCGGGCCGCCGCCTCAAAGCTTGCCGTGAGCTGGCCCAGAAAGCTTTCCGCATCAAGCGGCAGTCCAAGCCCCTGATAGGCTTGCGCGCGACTGTTTTGCCAACTTCGATCATCGTGGACCAGACTCCAGAACGACACGTGATCGCGGCTCTTCGGGAGGAACAGGCCGCCGGCGCGCAGTGCGTTGCGCACCGCGAAGGCCAGCGAGATTTCCCAGATCGGGCGATCAAGCTTGCCGTCCTTGACGAGATAGGGACGCCAGTCCGCCGGCACGAAGCCATGCGGATCCTCAGTGGTCAGCGGCCCCCGTGTGCCGGCATCAAGGGCGCGCAGGATCTCGACCGCCTGCAAGAACACCTCGTTGCCGGCGGCTGCCTGGAACGGCAATGTCATAAAACCCGGCAGGTACTGGCGCAGCGTGCTGTAGCGCGCCAGCATGGCATCGAGGTGGCCGCGCTCCTCCAGGCGCTCGAGAATGCGGCACGCGGCAGCCGCCTCCACC
>JAFAVP010000100.1 GCA_019242395.1 Alphaproteobacteria bacterium
ATCACCAGCGGGTTGATCTCGGCGAGCGAGGCGTCGCATTCAACGAAGGCACGATACAGTCCCTGCATGAAGCGGCGCGCCTCAGGCACCGATGCCTCCGGCACACCGATCTTGCGGGCGATCTCATCAGCCTGCGCATCCAGGAGCCCGGTCACCGGATCGATGGCGAGCTTGTGGATCTTCTCGGGCGTGTGCTCGGCCACCTGCTCGATCTCCATGCCGCCCTCGGAGCTGGCCATCAGGGTGACGCGCTGTGCCTTACGATCCACGACCATTCCGACATACAGCTCTTTGCGGATGTCGGCGCCCTCCTCCACCAGCAGCCGTCGCACGACCCGGCCCTCAGGACCCGTCTGGTGAGTGACCAAGGTCATCCCGAGTATGCGCTTGGCATATTCGCGCACCTCCTCCGGCGACTTGGCTACTTTGACGCCACCGCCCTTGCCTCGGCCGCCGGCATGGATCTGGGCCTTGACCACCCACACCTTGCCGCCGAGCTTGCGCGCAGCCGTATCGGCTTCTTCAACCGAGAAACACGGGTAGCCCCGCGGGGTCGCCACACCGTATTTTCGGAGGATCTCTTTGCCCTGGTATTCATGGACGTTCATTCAAACCTCTCCGGACGCTCATCGGAAGCGTCACGTTCGCAGAGCTCGAGACGGGCTTCCATTCTGGCTCGAGACGGGCTCAATCTGGCGTTCAGCCGCCAGCGTTTTCGCGAGCAGCTTCGTCAGGCAATACACGCTATCCAAATGCGGAGTCGGCGTGTCGGTCAGCCGGGCCAGCTCGACCACGGCCCCGAGCAACGCATCGATCTCGAGGGCCTTGCCGGCTTCCACATCCTGCAACATGGAGGTCTTGTGGTGCCCGACTTTCTCGGCACCGGCGATGCGCTTCTCGAGCGGCACGCGAAAGCTGACTCCCAGCTTGTGCGCCACCTGCTGAGCTTCGGTCATCATGTCAGTCGCGAGCGCACGGCTCGGTGGATATTGGCAGATTCCCGCAAGCGTGGCGCGCGTGAGCGCGCTGATGGGGTTGAAGGTCATGTTACCCCAGAGCTTCAGCCAGATCTCAGCTCGAATGTCCGGTAGCACCGGCGCCTTGAGGCCCGCCGCCGTGAGGCAGTTGGAAATGCGCGTGACGCGCTCGCTCTCCGAGCCATCCGGCTCACCCACGGGAAAGCGATTACCCTCGACATGTTGGATCACACCGGGTGCGAGCAGCTCGGTCGCCGGGTAGACCACGCACCCGATCACCCGCTCGCAGGGAATGTGCTCGGCGATCGTTCCCGTTGGATCGACGCTTTGAATGCGCGAGCCGGCCCACTTGCTCGGGTGTTGGTGAAAGTACCAGTAGGGGATCCCGTTCTGCATCGGCAGGACGGTGGTCGTGCCATTGAACAATTTCGGCACGTGCGGCGCCACATCCGCAACCTGGTGCGCCTTCATGGCGAGAATGACCACATCCTGCGGCCCCGCGGCGGCATAGTCAGCGGTCGCCTGCACGCGCGGTACCGTCTCCTCGCTCCCATCAGCCATCACGAGCTTGATGCCGCGGGTCTGCAGGGCTTCCAGGTTGGCGCCGCGCGCGATGAAGGTTACCTCTTCTCCGGCCAACGCCAACCGGGTCCCGACATAACCTCCGATCGCCCCGACACCAATGATTGCTATTTTCATTGATGTCGTGTCGCCTTACACAGGAGGAATCAGCCCAGCGCCGCGCGCCCACTTGTACTTGGCGCCGAGCACCGCCACCGGAATCTCGGTCGAGTAAGGGTACGCCGGGATCCCGTGCTGATAGAGATACTCCGCCGCCTCTTCCACCTCGACGTCCCCGGCCAGCGAGGCGACGACGGGCTTCTCGAACCCCTTCGCCTTCATCTGCTGCACCACTTCAACCATCAGCTTCGCAAACACCATGGGCGGGGTGATGATCGTATGCCAGTAACCGAGAATGAGCGCATGGATGCGCGGATCCTCGAGCCCGAGGCGGACCGTATTCTGATAGGTCGTCGGTGGCTCACCGCCGGTGATGTCCACCGGATTACCCGCCGCCCCAAAGGGGGGGATGAACTTGCGGAAGGCCGCATCCAGATCCGGGGGCATCGCCATGAGCGACAAGTCATTGTCAACACACGCATCCGACAGCAACACCCCTGAGCCGCCGGCGCCGGTGATGATGACCACATTGTTGCCCTTGGGCGTGGGCATCACCGGAATGCCGCGTGCAAACTCCAGCATATCGCGCAAGCTGCGCGCTCTGATGACACCGGACTGCTTGAACACGTCCTCGTAGATTTTGTCATTGCCGGCCAGAGCGCCGGTATGCGAGCTCGCCGCACGGGCACCCAGGCTGGTGCGGCCTGCCTTCAGCACCACGACCGGCTTCTTCTTCGAGACGCGCTTGGCCACTTCCGCAAATGCGCGTCCGTCCTTCAGATCCTCGCAATGCTGCGCAATGATCTGCGTGTTGTCATCCTGCTCGAAGAAGGTTAGCAGGTCATCCTCATCGATGTCGGACTTGTTACCCACGCCCACGATGGCGGACACGCCCATCTTCGCCGAGCGCGAGAAGCCGATGATCGCCATGCCGATACCGCCTGACTGGGACGACAGCGCAGCCTTGCCCTTGACGTCGAACGCCGTACAGAACGTGGCGCACAGATTCTTCGGAGTGTAGTAGAAGCCGTAGATGTTGGGCCCCATCAACCGCACGCCGTACTTCTTGCCGATCTCCACCAGCTCCTGCTGACCGGCGACGTTGCCGGTCTCGGCAAAGCCAGATGGGATCAGCACGGCGCCGGCGATTTTCTTCTCGCCCACCTCGATGAGCGCCTTGGCGACGAACTTTGCCGGTATGGCGAACACGGCGACGTCAATCGCGCCGGGCACATCCTTCACGCTCTTATAGGCCTTCTTGCCCATGATCTCGGTGGCGGTGGGATGGATCGGGTAGATCGCTCCCTGATAGCCGCCGTTGATGAGATTCTTCATCACCGAGTTACCGATCTTGCCGTTTTCAGCCGAAGCACCGATCACGGCGACCGCATCCGGCTTCATGATGCGGTTCATCTTGGCGAGGATCTCCTCGGTGCTCAGCCGCTCGCGTACGACTTGCGGCTTGAAGTCGAGGACGATGCGCACATCGGCCGCGGTCGCGCCCTCTTGCGTGGCAAAGACTGGATTGAGATCCATCTCCGAGATCTCCGGGAAATCCGCTACCAGCTTGGAAACCTTCTCGATCATGCCGGCGAGCGCAGCGCGATCGACGGCCTTGGCACCTCGCACGCCACGCAGGATCTCCGCGGCGGCAATCCCATCGAGCATCGAGAGGGCGTCCTCGTTGGTCGCCGGCGCCAGCCGGAACGTGATGTCCTTCAGCACTTCCACCAGAATGCCGCCCAGGCCGAACGCCACGAGTTTGCCGAAGGCCGGATCCGTGACGGCCCCGATGATGACCTCCTGGCCGCCCGCGAGCATCTGCTGCACCTGAACGCCGAGGATGTCTGCTTTCGGATCGTACTTGCGCGCGTTGCCGACGATCGTCCCGAAGCCTTCCGAGACCGCCTCGGCCGACTTCACACCGACCAGCACGCCGCCCGCCTCGGTCTTGTGCAGAATCTGCGGCGAGACGATCTTCATCACCACGGGAAAGCCGATCTGGGAGGCGAGCTTCACGGCCTCCTCGGCAGTCTTCGCGACCCCCTCCTTGGGGATGTTGATGCCGTAGGCCTCACAGACACCGCGCGCCTCCGGGGCGGTCAGCGAAGTGCGATTGGCGGCCTTAGCCTGATCCAGAATTTTCCGGACGGCGCTCTTGTCGTATGCCATGTTGAATTCCTTCAGTTCGCTGCGGCCTCAGATGACCTTTTTCGTCCGGAAAGCTGCGATCTCTTCGCCTGCGTAGCCGAGCTCGGCCAGCACCTCATCGGTGTGCTCGCCCAGCAGCGGTGAGCGCTTCACATCGCTCGGGCTGTCGCTGAGTTTGATGGGATTGCCCACGCTCAGATATTTGCCGCGCTTGGGATGATCCACTTCCACCACCGTTCCGGTTTTGCGCAGCGAGGGCTCCTCGGCCAGCTCCTTCATTGAGAGGATGGGGCCGCAGGGAATGTCGTGCTCGTTGAGGATCTCCATTGCTTCGAACTTCGTCTTGGTGCAGGTCCAGCCTTCGATCGCCTCCCAGACGGTCTTCAACCGCGGCAGACGCGCATTGGGAGTAGCAAAATCGGGGTCAGTGATCCACTCGTTGCGGCCAATCACCTCACAGATCTGCTTCCAGACCGGTGCCTGCGCGATGAAATACATATAGGCATTGGGATCGGTCTCCCACCCCTTGCACTTGACGATCGTTCCAGGCTGGCCGCCGCCGGATGCGTTGGCCGCGCGCGGCACCGCATCTCCGAACTTGCCGTTCGGGTATTGCGGATACTCCTTCATCACGCCCGTGCGGGCGAGACGTTGCTGATCACGCAGCTTTACGCGGCACAGATTCAACACGCCATCCTGCATGGCTGCCTGCACACGCTGGCCTCGTCCCGTGGTCTTGCGCTGATACAGCGCCGTCACGATGCCCAGAGCTAGGTGCAATCCGGTGCCGCTGTCACCGATCTGCGCACCCGTTACCAGGGGCGGACCATCGTCGAAGCCGGTCGTGGAGGCGGAGCCGCCGGCGCACTGCGCCACATTCTCGTAGACCTTGCAGTCCT
>JAFAVP010000111.1 GCA_019242395.1 Alphaproteobacteria bacterium
GCTCCTATTCAGGGAAATCTTGACCCGGTAGCCCTGGTCGCGGGGGGCAAGACGCTGAGATGCGCCACAAAAGTCATTCTGGAAAGAGGGCGCGGGTATCCTTTCATTTTTAACCTGGGTCATGGTGTCTTGCCTGAGACGCGCCTCAAGCATGTGGCAGAGCTGGTGCAGCTTGTAAGGGCGGAACAGTGAAAGTCGCCATCGTTCTGTTCAACTTGGGCGGTCCTGATTCGCTAGACGCCGTAGAGCCGTTTTTGGAAAATCTTTTTTCCGATCCGGCCATCATTAGTTTACCCAGCCTTGTTCGCCGTCCTCTGGCCCGGCTGATCGCGAGGCGTCGGGCTCCCGTAGCACGTGCAATCTACCAAAAGATCGGAGACCGTTCACCCATCCTGGAGGAAACGGAAGCCCAAGGCCGCGCGCTGGAGGTCGCAATGTCAGAGCAGGGAATAGAGGCCAAAGCGTTTGTTGCGATGCGCGCTTGGAAACCGTTTGCTTCCGAAGCAGCGCGTGCTGTTGCGGCCTGGCAACCGGAACAAATTGTTCTGCTCCCGCTATACCCTCAATTTTCAACCACCACTACCGGATCTTCGGTGGAAAACTGGAGAAAAGAAGCCAAAAGAATGGACCTCAAGGCACCGCAAACCCGGGTTTGTTGTTATCCGGATGAGCCTGGATTTGTTGCTAGTGTGACAGCGCTAATCTCCGAAACCTTCGCGCGGAGAAGGCCGGGTGTGGATTATCGCCTGCTGCTATCGGCCCACGGGTTGCCCAAGCGCACAATTTCAAAAGGCGATCCATATCAGTGGCAGGTGGAGAAAACCGCTGCCGCGGTTGTAGATGCATTGGGCATTCCTGATCTCGACTGGCGGCTATGTTACCAAAGCCGCGTTGGACCCCTGCGGTGGATCGGCCCTGCTACCGATGCTGAAATCCGCTGCGCGGGCAGCGAGGGAAAGGGGATTGTTCTGGCACCTGTTGCGTTTGTTTCCGAACACTCAGAGACGCTTGTGGAGCTGGACATTGAATATGCGAAGCTGGCGCTGGAGAGCGATGTGCCACATTTCCTCCGGGTTCCCACGGCGGGGACGCACCCCACTTTCATTCAGGGGTTGACTGCCATGGTAGTGCGGGCGTTGGACGGAACACCGGTAGTCACCTGTGGAGCGGGACGCCTTTGCCCGCAACGAGCAGTGCGCTGCGGTTATGAGGACATTCATGCTTAGCCACCTGCGCGGTGAACTATCCAACTACATCGATTGGATCAGAGCTTTCCATGTCATTGCCGTGATCGCCTGGATGAGCGGGCTACTCTATCTGCCGCGTCTATTCGTATACCACACGGAGGCGCAGCTTGGCTCCGCGGAATCTGAGCGGTTCAAGGTGATGGAGCGGAAGCTTCTACGGTCCATCATGAATCCTGCCATGATCGCCGTCTGGCTGCTCGGGCCGACACTTGCCTGGTTGACGGGTGCCTACCAGGATCGCTGGTTGCAGCTGAAATTCGTGCTGGTTCTAGGTCTAACGTTCGTCCACCATCTGTGTGGACGCTGGCGCAAGGATTTCGCGCTGGACCGAAACCGGCGTCCCGCACGATTCTACCGGATTTGGAACGAGATACCGGCCTTGTTGATGGTGTTCATTGTCATCTTGGTAATTGTTCAGCCGTTTTAAGGCTTGACAGGGCTTTGCAGCGGCACCAAATCCGGCTATAAGAGTTTCAGTTCCCACCACGGCTGGAGACGGTGAGCGCAAGCGCGCCACGTGCAGGCAGCCACCCACGATAACCACACCAGGCTAACGCGCCGCGCCGCGGCCTTCCGAAAACAGCCCCTCAGATCGCCCCAGGTACTTCCATGACCATTCAAGACGGCCTCCAGGCCATGAAGCTGAAAGACCTCAAGTCCAAATCTCCAACGGATCTGCTTGCTTTTGCCGAGGAGCTGGAGATCGAGAACGCTTCGTCAATGCGCAAGCAGGACATGCTGTTTGCCATCTTGAAGGAACTTGCTGAACGGGATGTGGAAATTACGGGTGAAGGCGTGGTGGAGACGTTGCAGGATGGCTTTGGCTTTCTGCGTTCGCCGGAATCCAATTATCTCCCCGGGCCGGACGACATCTATGTGAGCCCGGCGCAAATCCGCCGCTTCGGGCTGCGCACCGGGGATACAGTGGAGGGGCCGATTCGATCGCCCAAGGATGGCGAGCGGTATTTCGCACTTCTGAAAGTCTCCTCCATCAACTTCGAGGATCCGGAGAAAATCCGCCACAAGGTGCACTTCGACAACCTCACGCCGCTGTATCCGACGAAGTGGCTGAAGCTGGAACTGAACGATGCCACACTGAAAGACAAGACCGGCCGCGTGATCGATATCGTCTCCCCGCAGGGCAAGGGGCAACGCGCGCTCATTACGGCGCAGCCGCGCACGGGCAAGACCGTCATTCTTCAGAACATCGCGCGCGCCATCGAGCAGAACCACCCCGAATGCTACCTGATTGTCTTGCTTATCGATGAGCGGCCGGAGGAAGTCACCGACATGCAGCGCTCGGTGAAAGGCGAGGTGATTTCCTCAACCTTCGACGAGCCGGCCAGCCGCCACGTGCAGGTGGCCGAAATGGTTATCGAGAAGGCGAAGCGCTTGGTCGAACACAAACGCGACGTTGTAATCCTGCTCGATTCCATCACCCGCTTGGGGCGCGCCTACAACACGGTCGTGCCGTCATCTGGCAAGGTACTGACAGGCGGCGTGGACGCTAACGCGCTGCAACGGCCGAAGCGTTTTTTCGGCGCCGCACGCAATATCGAGGAAGGCGGCTCGCTCACGATTATTTCTACGGCCTTGATCGATACCGGCAGCCGCATGGACGAAGTGATCTTCGAAGAGTTCAAAGGCACCGGCAACTCGGAAATTATCCTTGACCGCAAGGTGGCGGACAAGCGCGTGTTCCCGGCTATCGACATTCTCAAATCCGGCACCCGCAAGGACGATCTGCTGGTCGATAAAGGCACGCTCTCTAAGATGTATGTCCTCCGCCGCATCCTGGCGCCTATGGGCACGACCGACGCGATCGAGTTCCTGCTCGACAAGTTGCGCTCGACCAAGAACAACGCCGAGTTCTTCGACAGCATGAACGCCTAGCACGCCAGCTTCAGTCCGCAGTATTTGGCGAAGTGCCGGAAGTCGCCATCTAAAGCGATGAGGCGAACATCGTGATCGATGCATGACTGGGCAATTAGCGTGTCCGCGATCTTGGCTTTCAGACCTTTGGCCTTGAGAACTCGCCGGTTTTCTCCGGCGCGTTGCCAGTAGCCGTCCAAGATGTCGAGTAACGCAACCTTAGGAAGCGCTTTGCCGAGTGTACGACCAGCAACCGGATCGCTCAACAACTCTGTCACGACGACCGGCGGGAAAACCAGATCTCCAGAGGACAAAGCCTGCGCGATCGAATCTGAGGTAGCGGCATTCTCCCTTTTTAGAAAGGCGGAGAGCGCACCCGTGTCGGCCGCTATCATTCTCAATCCTCACGCAACTCCTCAAGGGTAAGCGCGAATTTCACCTTACCTCGAAGCTTCAGAAGCTCCCGCTGCGCATGAATAGAAGCTAGCCTTTTCAGCCCTTCTGTAACGGTGTGTGTGACACCTTCTCCTGTAAAAGCCTGAGCGGCTGCCAACACCCTTTCAGGAACATGCACTGTGATTTTGAGTCTCGTCCATGCCAGTCGTCATACCGTAGCCTATGCTGGCCTGCAATATGGTAAACTTCTGGCACACTCACGGCAGCAGCACCGTTGCCCCGGTGGTCGAGCGCGAGTGCAGCGCTTCGTGCGCCGCGCGCGCGTCCGCCAGATGGAATCGCTGATTGATCGAGATCTTCACAGCGCCAGAAGCGATCACCGCAAACAGATCGTCCGCGGTTTGCTGCAGCTCCTCGCGCGTTCGCGTGTAGTGAAACAACGTCGGCCTCGTCAAATACAGCGAACCTTTGGCACTCAGTATTCCCGGTTCGAAGGCCGGTACTGCGCCGCTGGCATTGCCGAAGCTCACCAGCATGCCGCGCACCGCGAGGCAATCGAGGGAGCCGTTCCAGGTGTCCTTGCCGACGGAGTCGTAAACCACCGGTACACCTTCACCGCCTGTGATCTCGCGCACGCGCTTCGCCCAATCTTCGCTGCGGGTATTCAGCACGTGATCGCAGCCATTGCGTTTGGCGAGCTCTACCTTCTCGCCAGATCCTACAGTGCCGATGACGGCTGCGCCGAGATGCTTTGCCCATTGGCAGGCAATGAGGCCGACGCCACCCGCCGCGGCATGAAACACAACCGTCTGCCCGCGCTGCACCGGAAACGTCCGCTTCAGCAGATACTGCGCCGTCATGCCTTTCAGCATGGAGGCGGCGGCCTGTTCATCGGAAACCCCATCCGGCAATTTCACGACGCGATCCGCGGGTACATTGTTGGCCTCGGCATACGAGCCGAGCGGGCCAGTGCAGTACCCGATGCGATCACCAATTTTCAGTCCGGACACATTTGTGCCCAGGGCCTCCACAGCCCCCGCGGCTTCCAGGCCGAGGCCAGAGGGAAGCGGCACGGGGTAGAGGCCGGAGCGCTGATAGGTGTCGATGAAGTTCACGCCGATGACCGTGTGCTTCACACGCACCTGGCCGGCAGCCGGCGGCGGCAGTTCGATATCGGTAAGCTTCAGGACCTCAGGCCCGCCCGTATGATCAAACCGGATTGATTTCATCGCAAGCTCCACAAGCTACTGTCTTTAAATGAAAAACGCCGGACGGTTGTTTTCAGGAATCGCTGTCCCTCCCCCCTCCTTCCCTCAAAAGTTCCCATTCGAACCTCCGAAAACGGGGAGGGGGTACCCCCCAATCCCCCCTGCATGGAGCCGGCGCGTGGTTCAATTCGTTCATGCCCCCTGCCTCCTGAACGCGGTGGCGCACGGCCTTCATGTGGTGAATGTAAGGCCGTTTTGCTGCTGGAGAACGGATTTATTTTCGCCGTTGTGTTCCAACGGGTTTCTGCCGGGACGCGGAGAATTTCAGCCCAGCGTCTTCTGCTCTGTTTCAACCGGGCCGCTCACCGGCACCACATCGAAGCGGATGCGGCCGATGATGTGACCGTTGGGCAAATCCACATCCACGCGCCACGCGCCCTCTGTGATCTTGTGCGAGAGCGTGTAGCCGCGATAACCGCCGTCGCGCCCGCCGGCAATCGCGTAGGTCACGGTGGAAATGGTGCGCCAGCTGTGGTGCGCCGCATCGTAGCGCTGCCAGCGGTGTTGCACCTGGGTGCTCAGCTTTACCGGCGCGAAGACAGCGCTGTACACATAAAGCGGCTCTCCCGGCTTCACATGCATCACCGCCGGGGCGCCAAAGCGCACGCTCCAGGATTGCGGCTCGGCCACTGCCTTGTAGATCGCGCCCTGCTTTGCCACCGCATGATAAACGCCGCCGGCTGACAACGCGATCGGCAGCGGCGGCAACACGCCCGCGAAATAGAAGATGTTCATCAGTGCGAAGACGAGGGCGGCGCCGATGCCGACCTGCGCGCGCATGGCGCGCCACTCCTGCGGCCCCAGCCCGGCCACCACCCGCATCAGCGCGAAGAAGATGACGAGCGTCACCGCGCCTGCCAGCAGGAAATTCAGCACGCCCACGCTATGCGTCAGCAGCGGCACAGTTACGATGCTGTAGGAATAGAGCGCGAAGAAGAACAGCACCGCGGCGAAGGCGAGCCGCGAATGGTAGTGTTTGAAGATCTCGTTGCCGAGAAAGATGGCGATCAGCACGATGAGGAACGGCCACGAGGCAGTGAGCACCGCGCTGCGCGAATAGAAAACGAGAAACGCGCTCCACAATCCGCCCAGCGCGAATTGCGTGGCGAAGGGCAGGATGGCGCGCCAGCGCGGCCACTCCTTGCCGTTCGCTACCCGCTCGGCCAGCACGTGCATGATGAGCATGGAGATTGCGGCGACGGAGAGGTAGGCGATGAACACGATTTGCGTGTTGGGCAGATCGATCCGGCGGAAGGCGTAATTGTCGAAGGCGAAGCCACCGATCATGCTAACGGCCGACAGCGACCGCTCATGCCGGGCAATGAAGGCGAAGGTGCGCTTGATCATCGATGTGCGGAGCTAAGCAATTGTACGAAGCATGTTCTTCACGACGATCCATTCCGCGCCACGCTTTTCGAGGAAAAAGGTTTCGCGCGAGCTGCCGAGGTTACCTAACTGGTAGCCGCCGTCGATTTGACAACTTGAATCACCTGAGCACTTGGGCACCCCGACCGTGAAAATGATGGCTTGTTCTCCAGATAGCCGGTCGACCACCTTGCCTGAGAGCCATGAGCATTCCGTCCATGGCTTGGCACTGGCTCTCACATAACGGAGCCGGGAAATCAGTTCCGGTGGAGGATTGCGGGTTTCCAAGCGAGCGTTGTCGAACCCGAGACATGCGGTGAGTGCAGGATTCGCCTGCGCCGCGTCGCTATGCGATATTTGATATCGGAATGTTGTCTCGGCAATATCCAGCGCGGGGACGGGTACGGCATGATTGCAGGCGGCGAGCACGGTTGTTGAGATCAAGGTAGTCGCAGCGCGCTTCATTGCACCCATGGTAGGATATTCCACTACCGAACGGTGGTGGAGCAACTGCTACTGTTCGGGTTTGACGCCTGGCTGCTACGCGTGAGCGCGGGCAGCTTTGGGTAATGTCGCGCCGGCCGGTGCGGAAATCTCGAGGAAAAACTCCAAGCCGTCCGTTGGAACCCGGCGCTGGATCAAAAGACCGACCTCTTTTGCAACCTTCAAACTGACCGGAATGTCATCGCCGAGTTCGTCAAGAGTCTCGCGCGGTGCAACCAGCCGCATGACCGCTTCCACGGCGCGGTCCGGAATAGGATACTCCACACCCAGTTCTTCCGTTTCGCGATCGAATCCGACCAGCGACAAACTCAGCTTCATGCTACGGCTCCACTGTTCTGGCCGGATCGGCGGGCTTCAGTTGCTCGCCTGTGTCAGGATCG
>JAFAVP010000113.1 GCA_019242395.1 Alphaproteobacteria bacterium
GCTGCAGGCGGAGTTCGGCTGGATCCCGAAGCCTGCCATCCCTGTTTTAGCGCACGTATTCAATCTCAGCCGCGCCGAAGTGTACGGCACGGCGAGCTTCTATCATGACTTCCGGCTGGAAGGCCCTGCCGGACGGCACGTGCTGAAGTTGTGCCGTGCCGAAGCGTGTCAGGCTGTTGGTGCCGAGCAACTGGCTGCGGAAATGAAGCGTCATCTCAACCTCGAATGGAATGAAGCGAGCCCCGATGGCGAATGGACGCTTGAGCCGGTGTTCTGCCTGGGGCTGTGCGCGTCCGGCCCCGCCGCGATGATCGACGAGGAACCGGCAGCGCGGCTGGATGCGGAGAAGGTTAGGGCCATTCTGGATGAGGTGCGGCGCTGATGCGTGTGCGCGTTTCGCACGATGCGGCGTCCATTGCCGTGGGAGGGCTGGCGGTGGCGCAGGCGTTGCGGGAAGCGGAGGCGCAGGTGCTGCGTGTGGGCTCACGCGGACTGTTCTGGCTGGAGCCGCTGATCGAGATCGAAACGCCAATTGGCTGGCAGGCTTTCGGACCGGTCGCAGCGGCGGAGGTGCCATCGATTCTGGACTCTGTTCGCAACAGCGCGCGGCATGCACTCGCGCTGGGCAACATCGAGGAGCATCCATTTCTGATGCAGCAGACGCGGCTCACCTTCGCGCGCTGCGGCAGCATCGATCCGGTTTCAGTGGAGGACTACGCGAAGACCGGCGGCCTTGAAGGATTAAAGCGGGCCATCGAGATTGGGCCGGAGAAAATCCGCGAAGAGATTGCGGCTTCCGGTTTGCGCGGGCGCGGCGGCGCGGGCTTCCCAGCCGCCATCAAGTGGAACAGCGCTGCCCTGACGGCAGGCGCACAGAAGTATGTCGTCTGCAACGCCGACGAAGGCGACTCCGGCACCTATGCCGATCGCATGCTGATGGAAGGCGACCCGTTCCTGCTCATCGAAGGGATGGTCATCGCCGGCATCGCGATCGGTGCCACTAAGGGGTACGTGTACATCCGCTCGGAATATCCGCACGCGATCGCCGCCATGCGCCGCGCGGTGGATGTTGGACGCGAGAACGGGCTGCTCGGCAAGGCTGTTCTCGGCTCTGCTTACGCCTTCGATCTCGAAATCCGCATGGGCGCGGGCTCGTATGTGTGCGGCGAGGAAACCGCCCTGCTCGATTCTCTCGAGGGCAAGCGCGGACAGGTGCGCGCCAAACCGCCGCTGCCGGTGCATGTGGGCCTGTTCGGCAAGCCAACCATCATCAACAATGTGCTGACCTTCGCCGCCGCGCCCACCATTCTCGCGAAGGGTGGGGCCTTCTATCAGAGCTTCGGCCTAGGGCGTTCGCGCGGCACCATGCCCATCCAGCTCGCTGGCGACATCAAGTATGGCGGGCTGTTCGAGACAGCGTTCGGTCCCACCCTGGGCAAACTGGTGAACGACATCGGCGGGGGCACGCGATCCGGCCGCCCCATCCGGGCGGTGCAGGTGGGCGGGCCGCTGGGTGCCTATTTTCCTCCTTCCCTGTTCGACACCGCTTTCGATTACGAGGCTTTCACGGCCAAGGACGGCCTCATCGGCCATGGAGGCATCGTGGTCTTTAATGATACGGTCAACATGGCGCATCAGGCGCGTTTCGCCATGGAGTTTTGCGCGATAGAATCCTGCGGCAAGTGCACGCCCTGCCGGATCGGCTCGGTGCGCGGCATGGAGGTCATCGACCGTTTGCTGCAGGAGCCCAACAATGCGGCACAGGTGGAGCTTTTAAGGGACCTGTGTGACGTGATGAAGTCCGGTTCGCTGTGCGCGTTGGGAGGTTTCGTGCCGTATCCCGTGATGAGCGCGCTGCAACATTTCCCGGAGGATTTTCGCCCCCGATGTTAGTCCAGGAAACCGATTACGGCACACCGCCTGCGAAATCCGAGAAGCGGGTGACGCTGACGATCGACGGCCAGCCGGTGGAGGTGCCCGAAGGCACATCGATCATGCGGGCCTCCGCGGCGGCCCGGGTGTCCGTGCCGAAACTGTGCGCGACGGATTCGCTGAACGCGTTCGGCTCCTGCCGCGTGTGCTTGGTGGAAATCGAGGGCCGGCCGGGCACGCCCGCCTCCTGCA
>JAFAVP010000171.1 GCA_019242395.1 Alphaproteobacteria bacterium
CGGTCAAGCCGGGCCATGACAGTGGAGAAGTTGATCGCTGCTCAATCCACGTCCAATCCGCCATGCGGTTGCGGAACCAGGTGAGCTGGCGCTTGGCGTAGTTGCGCGTGGCCTGCTTGGCTGCGGCTTTGGCATCTCCCAGCGACATGGTGCCGGTGTTCACCGCGAGCAATTCCCGCAAGCCCAGAATCTTTGCGGCTGGCAGGGAGGGATCGAGACCGGCAAGCGCTATCGCTTCTGGCATCGCGCCCTGCTCCACCATGCGGTTGAAGCGGGCATCGATGCGGGCGTAAAGTTCCTCGCGCGGGGGCGCGAGCACGAAGCGGGCCAGCGTAAGCCCCGCCAACACCGGCCTGCCCATCTCCTTCTGCCACTCCGACAAGGGGCGCTGCGTAGCCTCCACCACTTCGTAAGCGCGCAGCACGCGCTGAGTATCAGCTGGCCGCAGGCGTGTGGCGCTGTCAGGATCACGCGCCGCAAGCTCCACGTGAAAGGCTTCCGCGCCGATCTGCTTGCGTCGCGCCGCCACGCGCTCACGCAGTTCGGTCGGGACCGGCGGAATGTCCGCTATTCCTTCGGTCAGTACACTGAAATACATGCCGGTGCCGCCCACAAAAACCGGCACGCGCCCCAAACCGCGCACCTGTTTAAGCGCTCGCGCCGCGTCGGCCTGATAACGGCCCACGGAATACGACTCCATCACGCTCACATGGCCGTACAACAGGTGCGGCACGCGCTGCAGGTCTTCTTCCGATGGCCGCGCCGTCAGAATGCGCGGCTCGGCATACACCTGCATGGAATCCGCATTGACGATGCCGCCGCCGATGGCTTCGGCAAGGGCCATGGCTGCGGCCGACTTGCCGCTCGCGGTCGGCCCTGCGATGAGCACGGCGTCTGCGGAAATTTGAGCCATCGCGCGAGAATGGCCGCGCGCATGCGACTTGGAAATCCCCTGAGTTCCCTGTCAGCTCAGCCGAAGAGCGACAAAAGCGAAACTGCCGCCGCGGTTGAGAAGCATGACCTCAACTTTTTTCCCAGCCTTGAAGTCCGTATCGACACGCTTGACGACCTCGTCCGGCGAACGCACCGGCTGGTTCTGCACCTCGACAATGACATCGCCCGGCCGAATCGATTTCTCAGCCGCCGGCCCGCCAGGATCGACCCCGGTTATCACGACCCCTTGCACGTCTTTGCCCAAGTGAAACTTCGAGCGCGCCTCTGAATCCAGAGCAGCAAGGGAGAGGCCGAGTTTTGAATGCTGCTGACCCTTCGGCTGCACCTTCGGTGTGGAGGGCTTGGCTTGCTGCGGGGGTGCATTGCCGGAGTCCGGTAGCCTCCCCAGGACAACCTGCGCCGTCATCTTCTTGCCGTGCCGTAAGTATTCGATCGTGACTCTCTTGCCGATCGGCGTATCGGCTACCAGCCGGGGCAGAGCGCGATTGTCCCCCACTGCCTTCTGGTCGAAGCGCACGATGAGATCGCCTTTGGCGAGACCGGAGTGCGCCGCGGGGCCGTTGCCGGAGACTTCCGCCACCAGCGCCCCCGTGACGCTCGAAAGGCCCAGCCCCTCGGCGATGTCCGCGTTCACCGACTGCACGCGTACGCCGAGCCAGCCGCGGCGCACCGTGTGAAATTTCTGAAGCTGCTCGATCACCTCATGGGCGAGGTTGGACGGAATAGAAAAACCTATTCCTACCGAGCCGCCGCTCGGCGAGAAGATCGCGGAGTTCACCCCGACAACATTGCCGTCCATATCGAGGAGGGGGCCGCCAGAATTGCCGCGATTGATCGGCGCATCTGTCTGGATGAAATCGTCGTAGGGACCGGCAGAGATATCTCTGTTGCGGGCCGAGACGATGCCGGCGGTGACAGTGGAGCCCAGGCCGAAGGGATTGCCGATTGCGATCACCCAATCCCCGATGCGCGCCTTGTCGGAATCACCCCAATGCGTCGCGGGCAAGGGCTTCCTGGGTTGTACTTTCAGAAGCGCCAGATCGGTCTTGTCGTCGCGGCCCACGAGCCTGGCCGGCAAGCTGGTGCCATCGTTCAAGGTGACGCTGATCTGATCGGCATTCTCGATGACATGGTTGTTGGTGACGATGAAGCCAGCAGGGTCAACAATGAATCCCGACCCCAGCGAGGTGACATGGCGCGGAACGTTCTGCGGCCCGAGAAAGTCTTTGAAGAGATCCTGCAAGGGAGAATCGGGCGGCAAATCCACGCCAGCTTGCGGCGCGGACTTGAGGGTTTGCGTTGTGGCGATATTCACCACCGTGGGCAACAGCCGATTGGCGAGGTCGGCGAAGGAGTCCGGCGCGGGCCGGGCAACGACGGCCGCGGGCAGCGCCATCATGGCCAGAGCTGCTGCCGCTGCTGCTGAGCGCGCACCAAACCAAGAATGGGGCAGTAGGCAACGCATGCTGGCCTCGGGAATCGCCGGGAACACGCGGAGATATATCAGCAATCGCCTGCAACAAGGACATCACGGCGATTTGCATCCCGCCGCACCCGCCTCAAAGACGCCGCAGCACACACTATATTAACCATGAAAGAGGCCGATCGCTGCTCGTACTCCAGGCGCTGCGTTGCCGGACATCCTTAACCTAAATCAACCGCTGCGAGGCAATCGGGCCCATACGCAATTTTGTGTCGAATTCTTTGATGCAATCGCATTCTTTGCCTCTCGCAAATTGCTAACAATCAGTTTAATTTCCGCCCAGATGGGGTGTCCATCGCTCCGGCACCTGGCCGGTATCTAACCAAAATTTGAGGGAACTCTCGAATGAAAACGCGTTTGGCGTCGCTTGCAATGCTTGCGACCTCAGTGGTGGCGCTGTCCGCCATTTCCGCCTCGGCCGACCAGAGTGTGCGGCCAATCCTTGACAAATTCCCGGGCAGGACGGCTGCTCAAGCCGCAGCGGACAAGATCGTGAAGGCCCGCAAACCCGGCGCTGCGCTCAGCACCTGGAACGGCGGCTTCAAGGATCTGAACGGCACAAATCGTACCTTCGTGATGGTCGGTCCCGATCCGGCGAAGAACAACTCGACGACGACGATCCCGTTCGAGGTGGTTCCGGTCGTGCTGACCTACAGTGCGTTCAAGAACCAGAAGTTCGATCCCAGCAAGGATAAGTACGACGATGGCGAAACCGTTGTTGACAATTTCCTGAACTCGCCGCTCGTCAAGTCGAATGTGAAGTGGAAGTCGGGCGGCCAGAAACTTGGCAAGACCCAGTACATCGACGCGTTCCAGCGGGGTACCTTCTGGGGCTACGGCGTAAGCAAGAACAGCAACTATCACGTCGTTCTTGGCAGCCCGACCGTCATGGAGCCCCTGAAAATCACGGTGTCGTCCGGTCAGGGCGTCGTCGAGACGAACCCGTTCGGCCATCAGCAGATCGGGACTTACGGCTTCGGCCCGATGGATACCCAGATCAACAACTACATCGGCAGCCACAGTTCCATTACGCCCGACACGTTCGTGTTCTTCATTACGCACAACGTCTTCCTGACATCGGGCGGCTGCTGCATCGGCGGCTATCATTATTCAACCGGAAGCGCGCCGACCTCGCAGAGCTACGGCTATACGACTTTCGTGACCGAGACCCCGTCGTTCTCGCAGGACATCAGCGCGGCAACGCATGAAATCGGCGAATGGATGGACGATCCGTTCCCCGGCAACAACGTTGTCGGCTGCTTTGACAATAGCTGGCTGGAAGTGGGCGACCCGCTCGAGCATCGCTCGGACTACGGCGATTTCCCCTTGAAGGTAGGCACGTTCACCTATCATCCGCAGGACCTGTCCTACATCGGGTACTTCGGAGCCCCCCAGAAATGGGCGGTCAAGAGCCAGCTCAGCTTCCATGGATACGGGACGACGATCTGCCCGGGCCAGTAAGCTGAAAATCTCGTGGACGGAAGGGGCCCTTCGGGGCCCCTTCTTTTTGCCGGAGACTCCGCGGAATCGTCCGGAATTTGTTAAGTTGGCGTTCTCCGTAAGAATTACCGAATCGCCCCTTACCCACCGCTCGTGATAGGGCTGACAACATTCGGCCCAAATTCTGGTGCAGGGCTGATGCGCTGGCCCTGGGCCCGCGGCCAACCAAAACTGAGGGAACTTTCTTATGAAAATGCGTCTGGCGTCGCTGGCGATGCTTGCGACTTCCGCGGCGGCATTGACCGCCTTCTCCGCACCGTCCGCTCAAGCCTGGACCGATGCAAAACCCTTGTTTGGGGTGATCCCAGCAAACGTTCCGTGGCATGCCGCCACGGATAAGGCGGTCCGCTCCCGCAAGCCTGCCGCACAAATCTCACAGTGGAACGGCAGCTTTGTCGATCTCCACAACGCGAATCGGACCTTCACGATGATCGGTCCCAATCCCTCGACCAGCAATGCAACCACGACCATTCCGTTCGAGGTGGTGCCGGTCGTTTTCACCTATACGACGTTCGGCAACAAAGTCTTCGATCCCTCCATCGATACGTACTCCAACGGCCAGACCGTGCTCGCGAATTTCATCGCGTCGCCGCTGGTCCAATCCGTGGTTGATTTCAAGTCCGGCGGCGTGGACCTGGGAACAACCCAGTACATCGACGCCTATCAGCGCGGGAATTTCTGGGGCAAGAGGGTCAAGAGAAACACGAATTATCACGTCGTTCTAGGCAGCCCGACCGTGCTGCCGGCGCTCAACATCAGCGTGGGCGCGGGCCAGGGCGTTGTGGAGACGAACCCGTTCGGTACGCAGCAGGTTGGTACGTACGGCTTTGGCGCCATGGACACCCAGATCAACAGTTACATCCACAGCCACAATCAGATTACGGCGGATCAGTTCGTCTTCTTCGTCTCCCACAACATCTTCCTGACCTCGGGCGGCTGCTGCATCGGCGGCTACCATACGGCCACGTCTTCGCAGCCGGGCGGCCAGACCTACGGCTATACCACCCTGGTGACCGAAGCCGGCTCTTTCTCGCAGGACGTCTCCGCTGCCTCGCATGAGATCGGGGAGTGGATGGACGATCCGTTCACCGATAATCGGGTCGGCTGCAACGACAACAGCATCCTGGAAAATGGCGATCCGCTTGAGGGCCGATCGAACTATGGCGCGTTCAAATACACCGTCAACGGGTTCACCTATAACCTGCAGGATCTGGTGTATCTTGGCTATTTCGGCGCCCCGAGGAGAACTTCTGTGAAGCAGCTCCTGAGCTTCAATCAGCTGGAACAGGGCGTCTGCCCCGGACAGTAACTGCCTCATTCATCGAATGTGGAAGGGCCCCTGAAGGGGCCCTTCTTCTTTCTGTGCCACGCGTTCCCTCTCGTTACCTCTCTGATAGAAGTGCGCGTGTGCGCTTCAAGAGGAGGGGCCCGATGACATACCGCTGCTTCGACGTAGAGATCGAGAACAAGGTCGCGCACATCCGGCTGACGCGCGCCGCCGAACTCAACACCATGATCCCGGAGTTCTGGCGGGAACTTCCGGACATTGTGCGGGACATCGACACACGCGCCCAGGCGCGCGTGATTGTCATCTCCTCGACAGGCAAACATTTTTCCGCCGGCATGGATCTTTCGGTGTTCGCGAACGGCCAGTCGGTCGGGACGTCGGCCGCGGCGTCGGACGCCGAGCGCGGCCGCGTCCGCGCCAACCTGCGGCAGGCGGTGCTCCATATCCAGGAATCGTTCAACGTGCTGGAGCGCGCACGGATGCCGGTACTGATCGCGGTCCAGGGTGGCTGCGTGGGAGGCGCAGTGGACATGGCGAGCGCCTGTGACTGCCGCTACGCCACGGAGGATGCCTTCTTCGTGGTGCAGGAGATCAACCTTGGGATGACGGCGGATGTAGGCACCTTTCCCCGCCTGTGTCATCTACTGCCGCAAGGCTATGTGCGCGAGCTTGCATATTCCGGGCGGCGCTTGCCGGCGCCACGCGCCCGGGAACTGGGCCTGGTCAATGAGGTATTTGCCACCCAGGAGGCGATGCTCAGCCATGTGCTTGGCGTGGCGAGAGAGATCGCCGCGAAATCGCCTTTGGCGGTGTACGGCTCAAAAGTGATGATCAACTACGCCCGTGACCACACGATCACGGACGGGCTTGACTATATAGCGACTTGGCAGGCCGGCATGTACAACCCTGAAACCGACATGCGCGAGAGCTTCGCTGCGAAGCAGGAAAATCGCGCGCCCGGTTATGCCGACCTGCTGCCGCTCAAACCAGCGCTAGGCGCCTGAACCTTCGTTCTCGGAGCCCCCTTGCGCGCTCCCGGCGTCTCCGCCGTTGCGGCCACTGCGGCTCTTGGCGGTACCGCCGGACATCTGACGTACCATCCCGGACGCGACCGCCGCCACGCCGGACGCTGCCTCTGCCACCGTCGTGGCAACATCGGCAACGCGTTTCAAGGCGCCGCGCGGCCCGCGCGTGCTCTTCCGGCTGGAACTCTTGCGTGCCGTCTTGCCACCGCCCTTCTTGGACGCGCCGCGCTTGCTCGCGCCGCTGCGCTTGCTCGCCGCGCCGCGTTTGCTCGCCGCGCCGCGTTTGCTCGAAGCACCCCGCTTGCTGGTGCCGCGGGACTTCGCGGCGCGCGATGCCGAGCGCTTCTTTGCGCCACCACGCTTCGATGCTGCGGATTTCCGGCCTTTGCTGCTCTTCCTGGTTCCTGTCTTGCGGCCCGCCATGTTTGTTCTCCCCTTTTGGCGAATCAGAGATGCAGATTGGACATCCTCTTCGTGAGCCCTGCAACCACTCACGCGATAACACTTACCTCAGCTTGGTGCTGCGACTCAACGCGTCTTGAAGGAGCGGTCTCCTTCCGCGCGCCAAGAACGTCTTTGCTCCAAATCTCGCTCAGAGGCACACCCTTCTTTCGGATCACATCGACGGCGTGTTCGTAGCCCTCGGCGATGGCGCGGTCGAATTTCCTCCAGTCGCGAATGCCCATGCCCTCAAGCGGCGGCTCGAAAAGAAGATCGGCCCTGTCGCGCACGAGCCGCCGCTGAGCCTCGGAGCCCACCGTGCCCGACCGCATGAGAATGGAGACTATGGACGGAATGCCGCGCATGCGCTGCCAAATGAGCCACCACACCGGCCGCTCTCCGTAGCATGAATCCCTGACGCGGATATCCAGTTCACCCGTCACATCGGACGCAATGATCGGTCCGTGCGCCTGCTCGCTCATCACATCCACCGGCAAGTTGTTCATGACCCCGCCATCGACCAGCAAATGACCGTGGTGGGTGACCGGAGGAAGGATCCCAGGCAGCGCAACGCTGGCGCGCAACGCCCGCCACAACAAGCCTTCGCGATGCACATGGATGCGTCCGGTCGTGAGATCGGAGGAGACGCAAAAGAAGGGCTTGGGCAATTCCTCGATTCGCACATCGCCGAAATGCGCGCGCAGCAACTCAGAAACCTTCTTGCCGCGCACCAGTGCGATCAGGGGCAAAGTGTAATCCGAGAGCGGGTTGGTCTTCACGAAGGCTGCCCGCATGCGCTCAGTCAGCTCATCCAGGTCCCATTCCAGCGCGAGTCCGGCGGCAGTGATGGCACCCATGCTGGTGCCGCCCAGGTGGTCGAATGGCACGCCTGCTTCCATGAGCGCCCTGATCACGCCGATATGGGCGAAGCCGCGAGCACCACCGCCGGCGAGCACGAGGCCCACCGCCCGCCCCGATATGAACCGTGCCAGCCGCTGGATATCCCCGCTGCGATCAGCGCGGATGTGGTGGTGCGCTTCGAACAAGCCGCCGCGCAATGCGAAATGTTCCGGCAGGTCCCTGATACTGCTCGATGGATGCAGCAGCAGAAGCTCCGGCATCCCGGTCGCCCGCTCCTTAAATGCGGGCATCTCCAGAGGTTTCAGCGGGAGCGGACGGTCCGGGCGGGCCAGGAGCAAGACGCGGTCTGCCTGCCTCAGGCAGTGATGAGTCCAGCTGCCCTCCGGCGCATCTCCCCGGTAGAAAACGATATCGTGCGTGCCCTCGAAGTGGTTGAACCATTCTGCCGACCGGTCAGAATAGCTTGCATCCAGCACCCGCGCCTTAAGGCCCATTTCCACCAGTGCTGCCGCGAGCCGCTGCGCGGTCAGGTCGTCGTCCAATCCATCTTGAAGCGGCACGATTGCGAAGGTCTTCGGCCGCGCCCGCTCGATCGGCGTGCGCACCGTGTCGCTGAGCCGGCGAATCAGTATGCGCATGAGGTTCATCATCACGCGCGGGTGCCGCGCGATCAGGGACTCGAACGCTGACCGTCCTACCCGTAACAATTCCGTATCGCGCAAAGCCAACAGTTGCGCCGCTTGCGGCTGCCCGGAAATCAGCGACATTTCGCCGACTGTTTCGCCGGCCGGAATGTGCGCCACCAGGCGCTTGGCACCGCGCCCGTCCTCCACAAACACACCCAGGCACCCGGCAACCACCAGGAACAACGCCTGCCTGTTGTCGCCGCTCCGGTCGAGCATCGTGCCGCCCGGCAATCCGAACCAGGTGGCCTGCGAGAGCAGCCGCTTGAGCGCAGCGTCGCCGATATCGGCAAGCAGTGGGAAATGATGGAGCAATGTCCGCAGCGAATCCGGATACGCCGTGTCGCGGCCGCTCCGAAAAGGTGTCAGGAATGCCATGCTTCAGCCCGCTGTTATTCAAGCTCCCACGGTACGGTAAACACCGGGTTAGCCGCGCTTCGCTCAAGCCTCGCCTAGAATCTTCCAGATGCTGGAGGCAGTATAGATGAGCTCGCCGGCGACCTGGAAATCACCACGCAGAAAAAGCAGCGAACGGGTACGGCGCAGAAGGCGCGGCCTCACCTCCACCACATCACCGACGCGCGCCGGCTTCAGGAATTGTGATTGCATGCTCAAAGTCACAACATGGGCGTGATCGGTGAGGTCCCAGGCTGCCTGTCCCAGCGCCAGATCCGCGAATGTCATCAGCATGCCGCCGTGCAAAACACCGCGCATGTTAACGTGCCGCTCGCCGATTCTGAGGAGAAACACCCGTTCCCCGCCGCTGCCGCGTTCGAACACGGGTCCGACATGAATCTCGAACGGATCGGCAAGGACGGTTTCGGTAAAGCCCGGAGGCGCGGTCATGCCGCGTCTCCGATCTTCCAGGTGCCTGAAGCGGTGAGAAGCAGATCCGTCTCCCCACACAGCTCAGCCGCCAAGAAGACGAGGGTGCGCGCCTTGCGGGTTACCCGTACCCTCGCCTCAACCACCTCGCCCAGCCGTCCCGGCCTCAGGAAATCGCAGACGAGCGAAACCGTACTGCAGGTGCCGGCTCCGGTGACGAGGCGTGCGGTCCGGCTCATCGCGACATCCGCGAAGGCCATCAGCATGCCCCCGTGCACCGTTCCCGCGGCGTTCATGTGCTTGGGGCCGATCTGGAAAACGTAGAGCGCTCGCCCCTCCTCATCCGGAAGGCGATAAAGCGGCCCCACGAATTTGTTGAAACCGCCGAGGGAAATTTCCTCCGCATCTGCCGGGATGTCCTTCGGCATCAGCCTAACGGGTCCTTTCTTGTGTGCTAGCGGGCCGGGTTATCCCGATGGGGCTGCCCTTGTGAGAGCCGAAAGAATCCGCAGAATGCGCCCACAAGCAATCCGCCGGGTAGGTGGCGTAAGAGGCCCGGATAGTCACAGGGAATCAAGTTATGCATCAGAGACTGGTCCGGGCGGCTTTCATCACCGCACTCTTCTGCACGGCTACAGTTGCCTCCGTATCGCTGCCGTGCACAGCCGTCCAAGCGGCCGATAAGGTCGGAAAAGCCGTGGGCGTACCGCTTTCCGCCGCCCAAAAATCCGCTGAGGCAAAGGACTGGGCGGGCGCGCTCGCGAGCATCAAGCAGGCACAGGCGGTCCCTGACAGATCCCCGTACGAGGATTACGTCATCAATAAGTTCCTCAGCATCGTTGCCATCAATATGAACGACATGAATACCGCGCGCACGGCCGCCGAAGCGGCCCTCGCCTCGCCAGCCATGCCGCCTGAAGACAAGAAGGACCTGCTGCACAACGCGTTCATTCTCGAAGCGTCGGCCAACAGCTATTCGGGCATTATCCAATATGGAAAGCAGCTGGAAGCGTTAGGGCCGCTCGATCCTGAGCAGCTCGCCAATCTTGCGATCGCCTACTACAACACGAAGGACACGGCGAGCGCGCAACAATACGCGCAGAAGTCGATCGATGCCGCCAAGGCCGCCGGGAAGGAACCGCCACAGGCCGCGCTCGAAATCACCATGAATGCGCAGGCGCAGTCCAACCCTGCCGCCGCCGAGCAGACGCTGGAGAATATCGTTCTGCAATCAGGTTCTCCCCAGGATTGGGACCGCCTGATCGAATATGACCTAAGCACGAAAGGGATGAACGACGTATTCGCAATGGATCTTTACCGCCTGAAGTACGTCACCCATTCAACAAAGCCGGCCGATGCCACTATCGTAGGCCCGCTGGCCACCCAGCTCCGTTATTACGGTGACGCCGTCACGATCCTGAAGGCCACTGGGGGAGCTGGAGCGGCACTCAAGGCAGCAGAAGCAAACGCGGCCAAGGAGCAAGGCTTGCTCAACACTGAAATCGCCGCGGCGAAGAAGGGAAATGCGACAGTCGCGCTGAACGTTGCGGAGGCTCTCTACGGGTACGGCCGCTACGCCGATGCGGAAGCGCTGGCTCGCGAGGCTTCGCAGAAGGGGGGCGGGAAATATCCGGGGCAGGCGCAATTGTTGATCGGAATGTCGCTTACCGCGCAGGGCAAGCACGCGGAGGCGATCCAGGCCTTCAACGATGTCAAAGGCACCGCGGCAGCCCTGAAGACTGCCAAGCTGTGGTCGATCTACGCACAGCGCCAAGCCGGCGGGGCCACCGCCACGCATTGAAATTGTGAATTCGAATGCGTGATGGGGCTTGTGCTAGTGATTTCTGAAGGATCGCAGCGCATTCTCCCGGCGCGTACGACCCGGAGAATCGCCATGGACGGCTTTCGCAGGCTTTTCGTCGATCATCCCAAATCCGTGGGCGAGACCTATCTCCAGCACATGAGCTCGGCGTTTTCATTCGGCTGGCGCATGGTACTGGCCGGCCTCGCTTGCCTGCTGCATGGCATCTTCCCCTTCTGCTGCGTGAAGACCGGGAGTTCCACGGTACGCCACCTGCACGACGCCATGATCACACACCGCTCGCGCCAGCGGGCAGCGCCTGAGTGGCTGGATCACGGCGCGTATATCTAGACACTTCCCTTCTGCGGCTTTCGCCTCCGATCAGGCCGCGCTAGGTTCTCCTCCAGGCAATTCTGGAGAAGATGATGCGCGAAGCTGTGATCGTTTCCACCGCCCGGACGGGGCTGGCGAAATCCGCCCGGGGGGGATTCAACATGACGCACGGCGCTGTGATGGCCGGTCACGCCATCAAGAACGCCATTGCGAAGGCGGGGATTGAATCTGCCGAGGTGGAGGACGTGTTCTTGGGCTGCGCCAATCCGGAAGGTGCTACCGGCTTCAACATCGCGCGCCTCTCCGCCATTCGCGCCGGCTGCCCGGTGACGACGGCAGGCACGACGGTCAACCGCTTTTGCTCCTCAGGCCTGCAAACCATTGCCATGGCCGCACAGCAGGTGATGACGGAAGGAACACCTGTGGCGGTGGCAGGCGGTGTGGAATCCATTTCGCTCGTGCAGATGGGCGGCATGAACACCAAGAACATCACCGAAGAAGGCCTGCTGCAGACCAAGCCGCAGCTCTGGATGTC
>JAFAVP010000001.1 GCA_019242395.1 Alphaproteobacteria bacterium
CCCGGGGTTCGGAAAATAACACCTCGTGTCCCAGTTTCTGGAGGGCCCGCCCGAGTCCGCGAAGGAAATGCGCATTGCCGTTGTTCCAGCAGGACGCGATGGCATGCACGAACCAGACAATCTTCATGCGGCCACTCCCATCGTTGATGGAGCGGAGAGCAGCGTGCTGTACGCATTCACATATTCGGCAGCCATGCGTTCCGGTGTATATTGCCGCGCGCGCTCATGGGCGCGGTGGCCCAATGCTGCCGTAAGCGCGCGATCTTTCGTGAGAAGCGCTAATGTTCGTTGCCAGCCTTCAACATCATCCGGAGGCACGAACAGCGCTGCGCCGTCCCATAGTTCACGCAAGGTGGGAAGGTCGCCCAGCGCCAGAGCGCAGCCACTCAGTGCCGCTTCCAGAATCGCCAAGCCGAACGGCTCATAGCGGGCGGGCGAAGCGAAAATCCTCGCTTCTGCCATGGCGCTTGCGAGCGCGGTTCTGGATAGCCGCCCGAGCATCCCGAGGCCCGAGACATCTATTTGCTTTGCGTCCGGAGATATGTCCTCTCCCGCGATTAGAACCGGCACGTCTAGATGCGGCACCACTTGGCGGAGGATGCTGATATTCTTCGCTTCGTCCCAAAGCCGGCCCGCAGCAAGCACGACGTTGCGCTTCGGCCCGGTGCGGAACAGCAATGGACTGCGGCCGTTCCAGATGGCTCGCGCGGCGCGTCCACGGCCATGCAAACTCTCGAATTCCGTAAGGAACGTCCTCGTTGGCGCAGTTATCATGCCGGCAGCGGGAACAGCGCCTGAGATCCAACGCATGTAGTGTTGCCATTCCAGCGGGATCGGTTGGCGCTTGGAGGCGCGCAACCATGAGGCGACGCAGGAGTGCGCCGTCAGCAGCAGCGGTACGTCGAAGGGAAGGGTGGCATGATAGTAGCCGTTCAAATGAATGACGTCAGGCTGAACCTCACGGGCCAGTTGCGTGAGCACTTGGCCCGATTCGACGACGTCACTTTGGCAATTCTGCATCCATTCCAGCCGAAAGGCAGTCGGCACCAACCGAAGGTTGGGCAGCGCGTCCGCTTCCGCCTGCTGCGCCTCGTCTGGAAGACGGCCCATCGACAGCAGAGTGAGTTCTACGCCATACCCTGCCAAGGCCGCAGACAATTCGATGGCAAAGGTCCAGACGCCGCCGACTGTGTCCGCCGTCATCAGGATCTTTCTTGGAGGGCGTGCGCTCATGCCGCCGCCCGCTCGAGTTCGCTCAAGGAGCGCGGCCGCGATTCCTGAATCTCACTGAAGCTACCGTAACGTTCGACGTAATAATCGACGGCACGCTCCCAGGCGCGGTCGTCCGGCATCCCCCACAGTTTCCGGTAGTCCGGCGAACCGGGATAGGGAAACAGCGGGACGGGATCGTTCGCCCACACACCATGAGAGCGCAGATTGTCCCGCCAGCGCTGGACCATTCCGTCGTCGTCCCCAGGCATCTCGATCAAATTGGCCTGCACGAACGGTACATGCTCGCGGGCGAGAATGAGGCGCTCGGCAAGCTGGTCCGTTGAAAGGCGGCAGAGTTTTTCCAGTGTGTCTCGACCTTCGCGAGTGAGGCTCTCGACACCAGCCTCGATGGATACGCATCCCGCTTTGCCCAGCAGGCCGATCATATCCGGCTTCCAAAGGTCGATGCGGGTCTGAATCCCGAATTTCACCTCGCGCTGGGCCAAAGCTTCCAGCAGCGGCTGATTGGGGAGGAAGATTTCATCGATGAAGTAGATGTAAGCGACGCCTTCCGCGAGCAGTCCATCGATCTCGGTCAGGAGATTCAAAAGATCACGGCGGCGATAGCGGTCGCGGAAGTTCTCCTTCGCGCAGAAGGTGCAGTGATAGGGGCAGCCTCGAGAAGCCTCGACTTCGGCCCCTGGTCCGTCGGGCGCAGCTTCGAAGCGGTGATGATGGTGGTGGTGGCACGCGATCCACTCTGCGCTCCAAGTCAGCGGCGGCAAGCGGACGAATTCCGTCGCTCGGGGGCCGCCATGAACAATGATGTCATCGCCCTGGCGAACAGCCGTTCCCGCCACATTTCGACGGCCGCCGGCGATGTCCACCAGCGCCTCTTCGCATTCTCCAAGGATGCCGACATTCACGCCAAGCTTCCGCATAGTCGCGCGTGGGGTCGTGGACAAATGCGGGCCGACAGCGACTATGAGTCCACAGATGTCGTTTAGCTCGTGCAACAATCGCTGCGGGACCCGGAGTTCCGGCGGGGCACAGCGCCAGAACAGATAGCTCGGTGCTGTGGTAACGACTGTCATATCGGGCGCATAAGCGCGAACCTGTCCCGCTACCTCCTGCATGCTGAGATGGAACAGATGCCCATCGAAAATTGTCGCTTCATGTCCGGCCGCTTCGAGCAGAACCTTGGCGCTTCCATATTCCAGCGGCAGGTGAGGTTCGCGGCAGCCGAAGTAGATGCTGTGCTGGAAGCTCCAAGGCGGATTGACGAGCGCGATCCTCATGCCACCGCCTCATGCTGCCGCTCTTGCAGTACGGAAGACTGGCTCAGCCATTGCCGCAGCTTCTCAAGGCCGCTTTTTATGTCCGTTAGCGCGCGCCAGCCGAGCGCTGTTTCGATCGCATGCGTGTTGGAGACGTACCAGGGTTGATCACCTGGCCGCCAATCATGGAACGACACCAGCGGCGCGAAGCCCTCCATGCGCGCGATGTAGTTGAGCAATTCGCGCAGGCTCATCGTGTTCTTGGGTCCGCCGCCGAGGTTGAAGACCGAGCCGGATGCTGCTTCCGCGTTGTCCAGCGCAAGCAGATAGGCGCTAACCGCGTCGTCAGCATAAAGAACGTCTCGAACCTGATTCCCATCACCATAAATCGCGATAGGCTCGCCGCGCATCGCAGAGATCAAAAAATGGGCGACCCAGCCTTGGTCCTCGTTCCCGAACTGGTGTGGGCCGTAAAGGCAGCTCATGCGGAACACTGCCGTCTTCAATCCGTAGATGTGCGCATAGTCGATCACGTACTGATCTGCGGATCCCTTGGAGCAACCATAGGGGCTGTAGAGGGAGAGGGGCGTGCGTTCGTCGAAACCGCGGAGTTTGCATCCATCGTTCGGCGCATATCGAGAGCCTTGCTGCTCCAGCGCGTCGAGCGAGATGAGCTTTCCATACACCTTGTTGGTGGACGCAAAGAGAAGCGGCGCCTCCGGCGATTGACGCCGTACGGCCTCCAATACGTTCAAGGTTCCACGCGCATTCACGTCGAAGTCCGTGATCGGGTCATCGACGCTGGTGGTGACGGCCACTTGCGCTGCAAGGTGGACCACCGCACGGGCTCCGCGCACGACGTCGGCAACCGCTTGCGCATCTCGCACATCGCCAACCCGCAGCGACAGCCGCTTGCCACATGCCTGCCGTAGCCACCCAACATTCTCCCGTACATGCAGTCGCGAGAGATTGTCGAAGATAACGACGTCTTCTCCTCGCTCGGTAAGTGCGTGTGCGAGGTTGGTGCCCAGAAATCCCGCGCCGCCGGTGATCACGATGTGCCCCTCGCGCCGGATGGGTGTCGCTGTCATGCCACCAGCCCCCGACGGGAAAGTTCCTCCGTGGCCTGTTCGACCCTGTCGGTCGCAATCTGCTCCAGCAACCATTCGACCAGTTCGGCGATACCGTCTTCAAACTTCACCCGCGGCTCGAAGCCCAGCAGCGTACGAGCAAGCGTGATGTCGGCGAAGCAATGGCGGATGTCGCCGGCACGGTACTTGCCCGTGATCCGCGGCTCGATGTCGGTGCGGCCCATGGCGCGGGCGAGGGTCCGCGCTACCTCCTGAACCGTGCGGCTCTGTCCCGAACCCACGTTAATTACTTGTCCGGCGGCGGCATCGCTTTCGAGGGCCAGCCGGCAGGCGCGCGCAACGTCGGTGACGTGCACAAAATCGCGGCGCTGCAGGCCGTCTTCGAAAATCATCGGCGAACGGCCGTTGAGGAGCCTGGCACCGAAAATCGCGAGAACGCCCGTGTAGGGGTTAGAAAGCGCCTGGTCCGGCCCGTACACATTGAAAAAGCGCATGGCGGTGACATCACGGCCATATGCCTGCCCCCAGATCAGGCACATGCGTTCTTGGGCGTATTTGTTCAGCGCGTAGATGGAACTGAGGGATGGAGACTTCGTCTCCGGTGTGGGAACCGGCTCAAGCTCCGCGCCGCCATAAGTCCGCAGCTCCCAAGCACCGCCTTTCATCTGCGTCAGCGAGCGAACTTGGGGTTCTATCAACTGAGTGCCGTAGCGGGTCAGCCCTTCCCCGTAAATACTCATAGAGGAGGCAACCAGCAGTTTGCGCACGCCGGCTTCCAGCATCTCTTCGAGAAGGATAGCTGTGCCAAGTTCGTTGGACTCGGTGTAGCGGGCAATCTCGTACATGCTTTGGCCGACACCGACTTTGGCGGCCATGTGGCAGACCATCTCGACGCTGCGAAGCGCGCCACGAACCTGGTCCCGGTCACGCACATCGGCAACGACCAGCTCGATATCTGGTTCGAGATAGCTTGGCCGTTCTGTTGAGGCATGAACCTGGCTGTCTAGCCGGTCCAACACACGAACCTTGTATCCAAGGCTCAACAGTTCACGGGCAAGATGGGATCCGATGAACCCGGCCCCACCTGTAACAAGAATTCTCGGCTTCACGACGCTCCTCCGCGTGCGGAGAGAACGTGAAGTTGAAACTTTCGTTCCGGGCTTTTGCGTCGTTTGTTTAGTTGGCGCCAGAGGCGAGTGAGGTGTTCAATGGTGG
>JAFAVP010000009.1 GCA_019242395.1 Alphaproteobacteria bacterium
TTTGCGGGCGCTTGGATTGGAACTGGCGGCCCGGCCCTCGAAGGCGAAACCAGCCCGGCGGAAGGTCGCGCAAGGCGGCATAATGCACACTCTGCACTACTACCGCAGCGCCTGATCGAGGTCGGCGATCAGGTCGTCGGCGTCTTCCACGCCGCAGGAGAGACGCACAAGCGAATCCGAGATGCCGAGTTCATCGCGCTTCTCCGGCGGGACGGAGGCGTGCGTCATGATCGCGGGATGCTCGATCAGCGATTCCACGCCGCCAAGGGACTCCGCAAGGGTGAACAAGCGGCAGCGCTCGAGGAACCGCTTGGTGCCGGCGAGGTCGCGCTTGAGAATGACCGTCACGATCCCGCCGAACGCCGCCATCTGCTTCTGCGCCAGCGCATGCTGCGGATGAGATTCCAATCCCGGATAGATCACGCGCAACACATCGGTTTTCCGGCCCTCCAGCCAGCGGGCGATTTTCAGTGCGTTGCCGCAATGCCGCTCCATGCGCAGCGCGAGTGTTTTCAATCCACGCAACGCCAGGAAGGAATCGAACGGGCCCGCAATCGCGCCCACGGCGTTCTGAAGGAAGCGCAGGCGCTCCGAGAGTTCCGGATTTTCACCTACGATGGCGCAGCCGTTCACCACGTCAGAATGGCCGTTCAAATATTTGGTCGTGGAATGCACGACGATGTCGAAGCCGTGCTCCAGCGGCCGCTGCACATAGGGCGAGGCGAAGGTGTTGTCGGCCACCGCCAACGCGCCACGCTTCTTGGCCAGCGCCGCAAGAGCAGAAAGATCGGCGAGCTTCAGCAGCGGGTTGGTGGGTGTTTCCACCCATATCATTTTCGTTTCCGCGCGAAGCGCACGCTCGACATTGGCGATATCGCTCATATCCACGAAATCGAACGAAAGCCCGGCGCTGGTTTTCCGCACCCGCTCGAACAGGCGGAAGGTGCCGCCATACACATCGTCGCTGACCACCACATGGTCGCCGCTGTTGAGGAGATCGAGCACTGTGGCTTCCGCCGCCAGGCCGCTGGCGAAGGCAAAACCTTCCGTGCCGCTCTCGAGATCCGCGATGCAGCGCTCGAACGCCTGCCGCGTGGGATTTTGCGAGCGCGAATACTCGTAGCCCTTGTGCACACCGGGGCTTTCCTGCGCGTAGGTGCTGCTCGCATAGATCGGCACCATCACCGCGCCGGTGGTGGGATCGGGATGCTGGCCCGCGTGGATGGTGCGGGTCGCGAAGCCCAAGCGGTTGTGGCCGCGTTGGCCGGTCACGGGTTCAGTCTCAGATGGTTGATGAGATCGATCCGGGTGATGAGGCCCACGAATTTCTGCCCGTCAACGACGATCGCGACTTCATTGCGCTCGAAAATCGGCGGCAGCACGTCCATCCTGTCGTTCACCTGTACCGTATGCAGCCGCGCGGTCATGGCAGTGCGAACCGGATCCTTGAACTGCTGAGCCCGGAATTCGTCGTGGCCCTCGACGTGCGTGAGGATATCGCTCTCGTCGATGATGCCGACAATGCGGCCGTCCTTCAGCACCGGCAACTGCGATACATCCGAGGACCGCATGCGGTTGTACGCCACCATCAGGGAGTCGTCCGGGCCGACCGTCACGGTGCCGCCGGATTCGTGGGGCCTGCTGATCAAGTCGGAAAGATTCCCGCTGAGCTTCCGATCTGCCAGGCCCTGCTCGATCACCCAAAAGTCATTGAAAACTTTGGAGAGATATTTGTTGCCGCTGTCGGGCACGAGAGTGGCGACGCGCTTTGGCTGTGTTTGCTGGCGGCAATAGCGCAACGCGCCGGCGAGCAGCGTGCCTGTGGACGAGCCGCCAAGGATGCCCTCCTTCGCAAGCAGCGCGCGCGCGGTTTCAACGCTCTCCTTGTCCGATATGGCGTACGCCTCTTTTACCAAGGAAAGATCGCAGTTCGGCGGCACGAAGTCTTCGCCGATGCCCTCGACTGTCCATGAGCCTGCTTCTGTCATCTTCCCGGTTTTGATCAGCGGCATGAGGATTGAGCCCACGGGATCAGCGAGCACCATTTCCGTCTTCGGCGAAACGCGTGCGAAAAAGCGGCCTAGGCCCGTCAATGTGCCGCCGCTGCCCACGCCAACCACCACAGCATCCACCTCGTGTTCCATCTGCTCCCAGATTTCCGGGCCGGTGGTGGTTTCGTGGGCGAACGGGTTGGCGGGGTTTGCGAACTGGTTGGCATAGAAGGCGCCGGTTTCATCCGCGATGCGCTGCGCGATGTCCTGGTAGTATTCGGGGTGGCCTTTGCCCACGTCGGAGCGCGTGATGCGCACATCCACCCCCATCGCGCGCAGATGCTGAACCTTTTCGCGAGCCATCTTGTCGGGAACGATCAGGATGAGTTTGTAGCCTTTCAGCAGGCCGACCTGGGCAAGACCAAGGCCGGTATTGCCAGCCGTGGCCTCGATGATGGTGCCACCGGGCTTTAGGCGGCCATCCTTCTCCGCCGCCTCGATCATGGAGCGGCCGATTCGGTCCTTGATGGAGCCGCCGGGGTTCTGGCTTTCCAGCTTCACGAACAGGCGGCAGGAGCCGGTGTCGAAATGCGTGAGCTCCACCATCGGCGTATCGCCAATGAGGTCGAGAGCGGATTTCACTGGGCGGAGTCGAGAAGACATAGATGGCGCGGGTTTTTCAGACGGACGAACATAGCCGCGCCAAGGGGAAAAAGGCTACGTGGCAAAAGACCGGGAGCGGCGCTCCCGGTCCTGATCTGCGACTTGCCTAATGCGGTGCAGCTTCTGATTGATCCGTAGTGGCCGGCTTCTGCTTCTTCTTCGGCTCCGGAGCAGGTTGCGCCGGCGAAGAGCCGCGTCCTGGGGCTCCACCCGTGGTGCTAGCCGGCGGGGGGCCGCTCATGCCGCCTGAAGAAGGACCGGGCCTCGGCCTGTGCATTCCGGCGCCGCCGGGAGGCGTACCTTCTCCTCCGGCCGGGCTGGAGCCCGCGTCGGAGCCTTGAGCGCCGCTTGAGCCAAGCGGCCTGGGACGATGCCGGGCTGGCGCACCTTGTTCAGTCCCTTCACCGCCAGCCGGGCTGGCTTCCGGCGAACCAGAGGCGCGGCTCGCAGGTGTACCCGGCGAGTTCATCTCCTCGCCGGCCGGATTGCTCATTCGGCCTTCAGTCGGAGTTGCGCTTTTTCGCCTCGGTGTTTGCCCGGGTGCCGGCTCAGTCCCTCCAGCAGGAGGTGTGGATGCCGCTCCGCCTTTCTGGCTGCCGGGCTCTGCACCCTCATCGCTGCCCGGTGAAGCCCTGCTCGGGCCGTGCTCTTCGCCCATGCCGGCTGCGGGGCCGGCTTCGCTGCCGCCACGACGGCCGCGTTTCATATCGTCTGCCGCACCCGGCATATCCTGGGCGGCAGCGTTGCCGCGGCGGATGGCTTCAACATTCACGGGATGCGCCACCCGTTCGCGTTCCCGGACTTGCTTTGCCTCCTCCACGGTGGTGACGACAGCGTTCGGTTTGATGACCGCCTTCGCCGAAACTCGGGCGACGGGGTGCCCCGCTGCCCGCTCGACGATTTTTAGGTCTACCCCGCGATTGACCACACGCCCGTTCGCAACCTCGAACTTGGTCACCTCGCGCGTGCGGCCAAGCACCACTTTCACACGCTCCCGAGGCACGACGAAGCGCCGGTAATTCCGCTCTACCAGGTGCCGGTTGTCCACGAAGACGAAAAAGCGCGAGGGATCGACACGCCCGCGATACCAGCGGTCGTAGAAGTTGATGGCCAAGGGACCAAGATCAACGCCAAAGGATAACCCAGCGCCGCTCACAAAGGCTTCATCCGGGGGCAACGGGGCCCAGCCGGTATAGTCCTCGCCCTCGCGCCAAACCACCCAGGCGGGAGCCCAGGTATATCCGGGCAACCACAGCCAGCCCCATTGCGGATCGTAGACCCAGCGGCCGTAGTGATAGACCACGTCGTCGAAGGGATCGTCCGAAACCCAATACCAGCCGTATTCATCCGTATACTGCCAGTAGCCGTTCAGATAGGGCTGGAAATCGGCGCCCACCAGGCGCGACCTTGGGCGCCAGACGTCGCCCCAAATCGGATGCCGCATCCAGCGGCCATACGGCGCGAGACGATCGTGAAAGAAGTCGAAGCCGATACGCATCGTGATGGCGGCGGCGGCCGGCGTGGCCACAACGAGGTTGCCGGCTCCCGCCAGCAGCAATGCGGTGACGCAAACGGCGGAAGAGAATTGTCTTGGCATATCGCGCTCCCTTGAAATCGTATCTCAGCCTGTCCCGAATCGCGGGCAAGACTGGCTGTGCTAGAGTCCCCAGAAATCTGGCAAATCTGGGGCTGCGACCGCCGATGAATTTCTTGAGCGACAATGCCTACGGAGCCGCGCCGGAAATCGCCGAGGCCATTGCCGCGGCCTGTACCGGAACGTCCCTGCCCTATGGACAGGATGCCCTCACCGCGCGCGTCGAACAGCGGCTAGCAGATATTTTCGAGCACGAACTCGCAATCTTTCCTGTCGTCACAGGAACGGCGGCCAATGCGCTGGCGCTCGCGAGCCTCACGCCACCCTACGGCGCCGTCTTCTGCCATGAGGAAAGCCACATCGCTGTGGACGAGTGCGCCGCGCCGGAGTTCTTTACGGGTGGCGCCAAGCTTGCGCATATCGCGGGCGAGCACGCAAAACTCACGCCGGCTTCCGTGGAAGCGGCGCTCGCGCGCTTTCGCGGCGGAGTGCACAGTCCAAGACCAGCCGTCATTAGCATGAGTCAGCCGACGGAACGCGGGACCGTTTACACTGCTCGGGAGATTTCCGCGTTATCTGAACTGGCGCGGCGTGAAGGCCTGATGTTGCACATGGATGGCGCGCGCTTTGCCAATGCCATCGTGCACCTCGGCTGCACGCCCGCCGAAATCACCTGGAAGGCCGGCGTCGATGCGCTCTCATTCGGCGCGAGCAAAAATGGAGCGCTCTGCGCGGAAGCCGTAATCTTCTTCGATCGCACGCGCGCCGAAGAGTTTGCTTACAGGCGCAAGCGGGCCGGTCACCTTGTTTCCAAGATGCGCTTCATCTCGGCGCAGCTGGATGCTTATCTCGAACAGGACCGCTGGCTCGCATATGCGTGCAGAGCCAATGGGCTCGCGCAACGGATGGCGGAAGGGCTTGTGCGCACCGGTGTGAAGCTTGCTGACCCGGTCGAAGCAAACGAGATCTTTGCCCGCCTTCCCGACGGACTCGTGAAGATGCTGCGCGGTGCAGGCGCGCAATTCTACGACTGGGAAACTTCGCGGAACGGTTACACGCTGGTGCGGCTGGTGCTCTCGTGTTTGACGCCGGAAGAAGATGTGGCGCGATTTGTTGAATTGCTCGGCAGCTGAACCCAATGTTCATGCCGCATTCAGCTTGCTGAACCTAGATGTGCAATCGAGCGCATTAAAGTTGCCGCTTGGCGCCAATCTGCGAAGTACACGAATTATTGGATGTTTGTCTGATCCGATTCGGCAGGATGAGCGTTTTAATTGATTGGAGGGAGAGCGAAACCCAAGGAGGTTCAAAGATGAAGCGCTTTGGAAAAATCGCCCTCGCTGCTCTTGCGTTGGGTGGCGCGGCCGTGGCGACAGCAGCACCAGCTGAGGCGGCACGCGTGGCGGTCGGCATCGGTTTCGGCGTGCCGGCCTACGGGTACGGGTACGGCCCATACGCTTATCCGTACTACGGGTACCCGGTGTCCTATGGCTATTACGGTCCGCGCTATTGGTGGCACGGCCGCTGGTACTGGCGGCACCCCTACTGGCACCACCGCGGCTGGCGGCGCTGGTAACAGCCACTGAAGAAGAACAGCCCCGGCGTCCGGGGCTGTTTTCTTATATGCGGCCCACCAGCGTGAGACCTCCAACCTGCGAAACGGCGCCGTTGTTGCCGCGCAGGTAGTCATAATTAAGCCCGACAGACCATGCGCCGGTGGTCGCCGCGATGCTTCCGCCTAGCACTATGTTGCCTTTAGCAGGATCCGGGCCTGTGAGTGTGAACTGCGTGCCCGGCGTGCTGGCGAAGGACGCCGTGACCTTTGGCGCGTTTGCGAGGAAGTCATAGCGGTACCCGGCGCGCGCCTGCGGCTGTAGATAGAAATCGCCCAGATTCAAATCCTGACGGACCTCCGCGCCCAAGAAGCCGCGCGCAGAGTCGTAGTACTGGGAGTTCACGGCAAGATCGAAGGCGTCACCGCCATTCGGATCGCCACCGCCGTGTTCGGTGTAGGCAGTCTCCCGCATCCACAATCCATCGACACTGGCCACCGGTGTGAACACAGTACTGCCTGTGGTAAGAATTACGCCCGTGCTCACGCCCGCAGCACCTAGCAGCGTATCGCGCTTTCCTTGCGCGTGACGCACGACGCCATCGACATTGATGGATCGCATCCCATCGAGTTGCCCGACGCCTGCGCTCAACTGACTGTCAAGGAAGAACCCACGCCCACGCCAGTCCGTATAGCCAGTGAGGAGTGCCCATTCGGTATTCGTCTTGCTCAACTGCGGCTGCTTCTCATTGATATCTCCGGAATAGAAGCTGAGAGCGAGGCCATAGCGCCCATTTGCTGGATCGCCAGTGTCCGCTCCGACGACGATCCCAAATCCGCTGTCGCGGTAGCCGATGGTTCCGGCATCGGCATCCTGATTCAAGCTCAGGTTAAACTCCTGGCCCCAAAGCGTCGTATCGCCAGGCTGACCAGCGTACATGCGCAGCTCCCGTTGCCGCGCCGCGACAGGACCCGACGCCTGGTCCGTGATGGAGATGGCCAGCGCACGCGCCGCTCCCGTCACATTCGGAGCGAACTGCGAGTAGATGGTTTGGTACAAGGTCTGGCCTTGCTCCGGCGTGAGCGGAACGCCATTCACGGGCGCTCCTGCCTCGATCACCGCGCTGCCAAGCTCTGGATCGTTCGCCAGCGCCAGGTTCGCGGCCGGGAACATCGTCAACGCGTAGCCGTTCAGGCCGATCTCTTCCGGCGTCTTCGGTGTGAGCGTAAGAACCAACTGGCTGCGGTCGCTTGTCGTTTGCACCGCAAGACATTGCGAGTTCGTGCTCTCGAACAAGAATGGCACTTCAGGACAGACTTCTGTCTGCAAGGCGCTCAGATTGAGTTGAAGCTGGTTGAGGGGCGCGTCGATCAAGATGAACTGGGAGGCCTCCCCGGGTGTCTGCCCGCTCAGAAATCCCTTGAACGGAAGATCCAGAATTGCGCCCGGATTCAGGTTTACGAGGCCGCTTGCCGTAACAATGCCGCCGGCGGTCGGATTCACAGAAAGGTTGTATGTCTGGGACAGCGATAGCCCCAGCACCCCTCCGTCGCCGACCGTAAGATTGTTCACCTCGAAACGCTTGTCCAAATCGATGGAGTCGTTGGTGAGGATCAGCGATCCGCCCGGGTTGACCAGGGCGTCGAGCCTGCCACCGGCCCGCTCCGTTACGGCCCCGGTAACGGAAGCGAAATCATCGATCTGCAGATAGTCGTCGCCTCCATTGCCGCTGCTTGTGCCGCCGAAGGCGATATCGCCGGTGATCGTCGCAGATTGGCTCGCAAGGCCATGAACGAGAACGGTGTCCGCTCCGCTTCCAAGTGCAACATTGCCGACGATCGTCCCGGAATTGTCGATCCGTTCATCCTGCGTGGCGTTTGCCATGCCGATGGCCGTGGTCACCTGAGAGTTATTGTCCAGCGTCGTGGCGAAGGCGCTGATCGTGCCAGAATTGTCAACTTCCAGGAGCGACCCGGAATCGTCTTGAATTGCGAACGCCTGGAGATTGCTGATGCTGGTGTCTGTTGTTGCGGCCGAGGCGGTGATCGTACCCTCGTTTACGATTTTGGAGAGGGTGCCGCCGGTCTCGATGTGTATGCCGTATGCGGCGCCCCCCAAAGCCGTGCCGCTGTAAGTGGCGCTGACGATTCCTGGGGCGCTGCTGTTCTGAGCAGAATTGTAGAAAATCGGCAGATTGCCCCCGGCGCCGATGGATATCCCTGTCACCGTTACTGGGGACGCCTGGGAATCATCGCCAGTGAGCGATGTAGAGATTGCCCCCGAACTGAAGAAACCGCCGTCCAGGAATGTGCTGAAGCCGCCGGCGCCCTCAATGCGTACGGCCGTGGCAGCGAGCTGATCGACGTTGCCTTCCACCGCAAGTATCTTACCGCGATTGACAAGGCTGTAGGCGCCTTCCGGAAGGCCCGGGAATACCCCGATATGGATGTCCGAGGTGGGGGTTGCGTCATCTGCTGTCGGAGAGATCAGGAAAACCGGACGGATATCCGCGCCGTTCCCTTCGATAATGGCATCTGCGGTCGAATCCGTGGGATTTATCGGCCCATTGTTCAAGATCCCGCCCGCGACGTTGTTGGCGACGACGAACGCCGAGCTACCGGTAGGGTTTCCAGTGGAGCTCGCAGGATTGAGAGCGCCCAACGACAGAATGGTGCCGTCATTTGTGACACTGCCGCCAACTCCACCCAAAAGGACCAGGGCTTGGGCGTTCGCACCGGTCGCGCTGATCGAAGCCCCGGTGCCGATAGTCACATTGCCGGTGATAGCGTCGCCTGCCGTGTTGTTGTCCACCTTGATGCCGAATACATCGCCATTCGTAAGCGACGTGGCCGTTGTCGGAGCGATGGTCATGATACCATCCAGCTCCAAATTCCCTTGTATGGAAGAGCCGGGCTCAAGATGAATTCCGATGGAATTGTCGCCGGTCGCGCTCAGAGTGGACCCGGTGGACATGGTCATGTCCCCAACCAGCGTTGCCGGAGCTGTTGCGCTCCCGAGGAGAATGCCCGTCATCCCGATACCGCCGGTGAGGCTCATCACTCCTGAAAGATTGATGGTGCCGTTCAAGGTGGTGTTGTCGGCAATATGCAGGGCGACCGCCCCATCGCCCGCCATCTTCAGGTTCGAGCCTGTCTCGAGCGTGATACCGCCGTTGAAGATTCCCGTGCTGTCGCCGTTCGCGATGCCGACGAGAATGCCGGTCTTTGTCGTGCCGCTGCCCGAAAGATCGATGGTTCCGGTGCTGTCGAAGGCGGTCGTGTCCGAACCCGGCCCATTGCCCGCGGCCGTTGCATCCATCTGCACGCCGATGGCGCTGGTGGTGCCGATATTGCTGATGGTGCCCTGGTTTGTGACGGTATTTGGGGAGTCGATTTCCACCGCCGGACCGGCCACGGCAACAACAACGGACCCTGTGGACTCAATCAGTATGTCTGCCGGGCTGCCATTGGCCGCCGTGCTTGTCTTGATCTGCTGCGTGACCTCGGTCTTGATGTCCGTGAAGTCGTCGCCCATTGCCGGACTGGCCAGAAGGGCGGCGGTTGCCGCCGTCAGCATTAACGCACGCTTCGACAAGAGACACCTCTTCGCCGTGACTATGGATCGATAAGGCCGGGCGGCATCTGGTTGCCTGGCCGGAAAGACGCCCAAGAGCGTCTGCGGGCGCGGACATTAGCCTTAACGGCACGGGCGGCGCCACAGCAAATTTCCAATTTTAATCAGGCCTTAGGGCGAGCAGAAGCCCCTGGTGAGCGGAAAAGTCTCGGCTCACTGGGCGGCGCTGGCGTGAACGCGGCCGGACCGCTGGCGGATGAACTGTCCCAGCCGCTGCAGCGAGACCTTGGCTTCCTGCACGTCCGGATAGGCTTGGAAGACGTGCTGCATGCCGTCGTAGATTTCGACGCTCACCGGCACATCGGCCTCCGCCGCTTTGTCGCCGATGCGGCTCGCGTCATCCTTGAGGATTTCCTGACTTCCGCCATGCACCATCAGCGGCGGGAAATCCCGGAACGCCGCGTAGAGCGGCGAGGCATAAGGATCGGCGGGGCTCTGCTTCTTCAGATACTGCCGCGCCGTCAGGAAGAGCAGATCCCAGGAGAGCGTCTGATCGTTGCGGGCATTTGCGGTGATCGAACCCCCCGAGTGGGTGAGATCGATCCAGGGCGACATGGCGAGGCACGCCGCGGGCATGGGCATGTTGCCGTTGCGGATGGCGAGCAGAGCGGCGAACGCCAGCCCGCCGCCGGCATCGTCGCCCGCCAGCACGATCGCTGATGGCTCGATGCCCTTCTGGAGCAGGGCGCGGTAGGCGTCGACACAATCCCGCAAGCCGGCCGGAAAGAGGTATTCCGGGGCGAGGCGATAGGCGACCGAGAAGGCCCGGGCGAAGCCGTGGTCGCACAGCCGCGCCACCAGCCCGCGATGGGTCTGCGGCGAGCCAGCGATGAAGCCGCCGCCATGGAAATACAGGATCACCCGGCTCGCCGAGGAACGGTCGACGCTCACCCATTCGCCCTTGGCGGGGCCCAGCTGCGCCTCTTGGAACTTGGCGTCGGCCGGCGGCGGCGCGTAACGCTGGAAGATGGCGGAATAGCGCTGGCGCAGCTCGGAAATATCGGCGTCCGGCTCAAGCCGGGGCGCACGGCCGATTGCGCTTTGCCATTTCGCCATGAGTTGCAGGACGCTGGGGTGCGAAGGCGACCATAGGCCCCGCAAACCGGCCTGTCACCCGTCTGCACAGAAAAAGGCCGGATGCGAACACCCGGCCTTTCTCTCAAACACTGTTCGGACGACCCCGAATTAGGCAGCTTTCGCGCGGCCTTCGATGGTCTTGAACTCCGGCGCATTGATCTGGATGCGGCGGGGCTTCTTCTCCTCGGGCACGATCTGCTCGAGGTCGACATGCAAGAGGCCATTCTCGAGCTTCGCGCTCTTCACCTCGACATGATCGGCGAGCTGGAAGCGGCGCTCGAACGCCCGGCCGGCGATGCCCTGGTAGAGCACGTTCTTGCCCTCGGACTTGTCGCCCTCTTCGCGCTTGCCCGAAATGGTGAGCACGCCATCGTGCAGCTCCACGTTCAGGTCCTTCTCGGCGAAACCGGCGACCGCCACGGTGATGCGGTAGTGGTTCTCTTCGGCGCGCTCGATGTTGTAGGGCGGATAGCCGTTGCCGGAATCGTACTGCGACACCTGGTCGAGCATGTCGAACAGGCGGTCAAAGCCGACGGTGGAACGGAAAAGGGGGGAAAAATCGAATCGCATGGTCACAACCTCCTAGAAGCGATGTGGAGCCTCGCCCCATGATTGGGCCCGAGGCCTTGACTTGCCCGAGCGCCAACCGGCCGCCCGGACCTCCCCAAGATAATTTCGCCCCTTTGGCAGTTCAAGAGGGAGAGTGACAGAACCTCTATTTCATGCGCCTTCAATACTATCAACAGCTTACGCCCGAAAAGTTCCCATTCGAGCCTCCAGAAATTGACGGGGGTACCCCCTCGCCCCCTTTGGGGGAGAGGGGCAGGGGTGAGGGGGGTGGTCGACAGATGCCACCCTTCGAAAAATTTGCGGTTCAATTCCCACCGCCTCCTCCACCCCCATATCTGGACCAGCCTTAGCCTCTCCCCCCCAACATCACGATCTTCGTTTTCACGGAACGTGCGCACCCCTCTTCCCCCCGGCACCGAAAAGGCCACTTCCCCTGTGAGGAGAGCGTGCCCCGCACCTACTGCCGGGTCGAACGACCAAGGTGCTCCGGTGAGAGCTATATAAAGCGGCCATGAGCATTGGAAGGAAGGGCCGGGGTCAGGTTCGGACTATAACCCTGACATCGCGCTTTTTAAGGGGTTCTATTCCTAATTCTGATTGCCTTTTTGCCGAGATAGAGAATGCGCTGCCCAATCGGCGCGACGGGGCCATCACCAGCTCGTGAGAATAGTTTTTTTCTAACGCTCCTTATCATAGGTGATTGGCACGGCATTTCGCAAAAGTTACAGACCTGTAAGGAATGTAGTGGGCCCGCGCCTCGTCGACAGTCGATGAACGTGGCCCCGGTGTGCGCTGCCGTTCTTTGCGCCGAAGACGTCGTCCGAAATTCGGGAGCGGCGGCGCCATCATTTGGTGCTCCGAACCACCCTGTCACCAAAGAGGTTGCCATGCATATCGCCCAACCCGCTGTGCTGCTTGCGACGGCGCTCGCGCTGAGCACGGCCACCGCCGCCCAGGCCGCGAGGACCACCATTCTCCATCGCTTCAATGGCACTGACGGCACCAATTCGCAGACGGCGCTGACGCTCGGCCCGGATGGCCGATTCTACGGGACCACGCTGGCGGCGGGGCAATTCAATCGCGGGACCGTGTTCGCCATCGATCCGGCGACGGGCGCCTTCACGACCCTGCACCACTTCGCGAGCAACGAAGGCTCCGATCCTTATGGGCAGCTGCTGCTCGCATCGGACGGCAATTTCTACGGCACGACACGCTACGGCGGCGATCCCAATTGCCCATCCGGCTGCGGCACCATCTACCGCATCTCGCCGGCAGGCGATTACGCAACCCTGCACGTGATGACCGAACTCGAAGGCACGACGTTGCAGGGCGGCCTGATCGAAGGCCCTGGCGGGCTCCTGTATGGCACCGCCACCATGGGCGGCGATCTGAACTGTCACGGCGTGGGCGCGAGTTGCGGCACCGTTTATTCGTTCTCGCCCAAGACGTTGCAGGTCACGGTGCTGCACAAGTTCAACTTCAGCGATGGCCGCTGGCCTTACGGACGGCTGGTGCTCGCGTCGAACGGCGATCTTTATGGCACCACCAGCAGCGGCGCCGCGGGAGAGGCAGGCACCGTTTATCGCCTGAAGGCCAACGGCAAAGGCTTCAAGAATCTCGTCCAGTTCGCGAACACAGATGCGGGCTGCCAGCCGAAGGCGGGTCTCATTCAGGCGGACAATGGCAGCCTGTATGGAATGACGGAAGACTGCGGCAACAACAATTCCGGCGCGATCTATTCGGTATCTCCGCGCGGGGAGTTGAGCACGATCCACCGCTTCAATCCCGATGGTTATGCGCGGGACGGAAAGAATCCGACTGCCGAATTGCTTCAGGCGCCAAACGGAAAACTGTATGGCACCACGCGCCTGGGCGGGCTGCCGGTGGACGATCCCAATCGCAATGGCACGGTATTCAGTATCAAGACGAACGGCACGAAGTACACGCTGCTGCATACCTTCACGAGCTCGCCCGACGGCGCGCAGCCGACCAGCGGCGTGTCGCTTGGACCGGATGGCAATCTCTACGGCGACACACCGGTCGGCGGCGTGGAAAACTTCCCCGGCAACGGCACCGTCTACAAAGCGAAGATCGCGAAATGAGGAAAAAAACGGCTATGTTTCACGCTCTGGGAGCAACAACCGCTGCCGCGCTGTTTGCGCTGTTTGCAATGGACACCGCGAGCGCGGATTCGCTCAAGGTGCTGCACAACTTCTCGGGCAAGGATGGTCTCGCGCCGACCGGAATGATCGAGGCTTCAGACGGCAACTTCTATGGCGCCACCACCAGCGGCGGCGACCAGAGTGGCTGCCTTCCCCCCGATGGCTGCGGCACGCTGTTTCGCATGGACATGTCCGGGCAGCTCCAGCGGCTGCATGTCTTCCACAAGACCGATGGGTATTATCCGAGCGGATTGGTGGAGGGTCCGGACGGGAAGCTTTACGGCGTCACCCGCGAAGGCGGCCAGAAGGGCGGCGGCGGTGGCGGCGTGCTCTTCAGCCTGTCACCCACCGGCGCAGACTTCAAGATTGATCACCGTTTCGTAGGCGGCGACACCTGCTGCGACGGCGCCCGCCCACAACCGGGCATGGTGCTGGCCGGCGACGGCAAGTTCTATGGCACCACAGAACTTGGCGGCGACTACCGCGACAACGATCATCCGGGCTTTGGCACCGTATTCCGCTTCGATCCGGCGACGGGGAAGATCAAGTTCATCCATTCCTTCCAGCTCGCCGACGGCAACGGCATCTTCCCGAATGGGTATGTCATTCAGGCGAAGGATGGCTTCATCTATGGCACCACGCGTGAAGGCGGCTCCGCCGGCGGCGGCACGTTGTGGAAGATCAAGACGGACGGCACCGGCTTTGCCGTGGTGACGCAGTTGCCGAACCTGGAGACGCATAGCGGTCCCATCCAAGGCGCGGACGGCAACTTCTACGGCACGGACGATATCGGCAACGGCTCGGTCTACAAGGTGGACCAGTCCGGCAATCTCACCTTCGTCAACAGGTTCGATAGTTCCGACGGCAAGGGGCTGTTCTTTCCTGTCACGCAGTTGAGCGACGGCTTCCTCTATGGCACCACGGAAGAAGGTGGCTTGCGCGATCCCCAGGGCGGCGATGTGTTTCGCCTCAGCACCGGCGGCAAGATCCGCATCCTGCACTCCTTCGATTCCAATGCCGATTCGGAACGTGGCTACATTCCGAATGCCAAGCTGATCCTGGGAACCGACGGCAAGCTTTACGGCACCACTGCGCTTGGCGGTAAGAAGCGGCTTGGCACCATCTTCCGAATCGACGCTGACGACCTGGGAGCGGTGAAGACGGTTTCCGCGCCTGCGAGGATCAAGTCTGGGCATAGCGCCCAGGGCAGAGTTACGTTGTTCAAGCCGGCACCGGCGGGCGGCGTGGTGGTGAACCTGAATGCCGGCTTCGGCGCCGCAAGCGTGCCCGCGACCGTCACCGTTGCCGAAGGCCAGACGAGCGCTAAGTTCCGTATCGACACGATGCAGATCGGCGCGGAAGCCACGATCCGCCTCTATGGTTCTGTGAACGGTCAGGGACTGCGGACGCAATTCGTCGTCACGCCGTAACCGAAAGATCCAGTCATCCGCGCTAGGCGAATGATTAGGCATCGAGTTCGGGGTAGTGGCGGAAGAGGCCGTCTTCGTTGAAGGGTTGTCGGCGGTCTGATTTCAGATAGGCGGCGATGCGCGGGCGCTTCGCCACGCGGTCGTGCAGGGCTCCCAGTTCGCGGTGCGTCTTCTCCAGTTTGCGCATCGCGTTCGGGAAGGCGTAGCGCAGGCCTTCCATCACGTGGAACAGCGAGAGATCGGCGTAAGTGAGCCGCTTGCCAGCCAGCCAGCCGCCGTTGCGCGCGAGGATGGCATCGAAGTAGCCGAGATATTTGGGCAGCCGTTCTTCGCGCAGATGCTTCGTGCGGCGCGCTGCCTCGTGCTTCTGATCCTTGTAGTAGAGGCTGCCGGCGATCGGGTGATGCGCATCGTGTATCTCGGCGACGAGATCGGCGATGGTGAGCTGCAGCTGGTGCACCCAGTAACGGCCGGCATCGCTCTTCGGCGCGAGGCCGTGCTTCTCGCCGAGGAAGAGCAGAATGTTGGCCGTCTGCGCGATGGTGAGCTTGCCCGCTTTAAGGAACGGCGGCGCGAAAGGCGGCGTGTGCTTCTCCGCCTTTAGCTGCGCCATCATCTTCTCGTCGCCGCCTTCCTCCAGCGCGATATCGCGATAGGCGATGCCGGCGTCCTCCAGCGCGAGCCGCACGAATTCACCACGCCCCGGAATGCCCGACCAGTACCAGAGCTCGTATGTCATCTTGTTCCTTCTCTTGTTTGACGATCAGAACATAGGGCAGACCATTATGGCTCCTCCCCCGCTTGCGGGGGAGGGGGACCGCCGAAGGCGGTGGAGGGGGCGGCCACCTGCGCGATGTGCGAGAGTACGTGGTCGAGGCTTTCATCCCGCAGGATCTCAGCCGCAGCAACTCTCAGAACCTGAATTCCCTCACTCGCCAGCCATGCATCGCGACGTTGATCATGTTCGAATTGCACTTCGCTGTCGTGAGCCGCTCCATCGATTTCAAGGGCGACACGAGATGCGGCGCAGAAGAAGTCGAGAATATATGGTCCGATAGGATGCTGGCGTCTGAACTGCAGCCCAGCTAGCTGGCCGCGACGAATGCGCCGCCAAAGAATTGCTTCCGGCAGAGTCATTTTGCGGCGGAGCGCACGCGCTCGCTTGAATGTCAAAAGCGGTGCCCGCACGCGCCCCCTCCACCATGCTTTGCGAACACGCTTTCGCGTGCTTCGCTTGCATGGTCCCCCTCCCCCGCTTCGCGCGGGGAGGAGCCATTGCATGCGTACTCGAGCTATAGTCAAGCGATGATGGCGGCGGTGCGGAGTTGTGCGATGTCGTTGGGTGAGAGGCCGAGGGCATCGCGGAGGATCTCATCGGTGTGCTGGCCGAGGGTGGGTGGGGCGGAGCGGTATTCCGGCGGCGTCTTCGCAAGCCGCAAGGGGCTCGCGACCAGATCGAGTCTACCGGCGGGATGCTCCAAAGGAACAATGAGGTTGCGCGCGATGGCTTGCGGATCGGCGAACACCTCATCCACCCGGTTAATCGGCCCGCACGGCACGTTCGCCGCTTCCAGTAGCGCAATCCAATCGGCGGTTGCGCGCGCGCGCAGCAGCGGTTCGAGAATGGCCACCAAGGCGGCGCGATTCTCCACGCGCGAAGCGTTGGTGGCGAAGCGCGCGTCGGCCGCCAGCCGCTCCTCGCCGCAGGCTTTGCAGAAGCGGCGGAACTGGGAATCGTTGGCGATGGCGAGAATGAGAAAACCATCGCCCGTTGCGAACACCTGATAGGGCACGATGTTGGGATGCGCGTTGCCCATGCGCTTGGGCACCATGCCGCCGGCCAGCCAGTTCATCGCCTGATTGGCGAGCCCCGCGGCCTGGCAATCGAAGAGCGCCATGTCGATCTCCTGCCCCACTCCCGTGCGCGCCTGGTGCAGCAGCGCCGCCAATATGGCGATGGTGGTGTAGAGGCCGGAGACAAGATCGGAGACCGCCACGCCCACCTTCATGGGCGCGGCGCCGGGCGCGCCGTCCGGCTGGCCGGTGACGCTCATCAGGCCGCCCATGCCCTGGATCAGGTAGTCGTAGCCCGCTTTGTCCTTGTACGGACCAGTGTGGCCGAACCCTGTGAGCGAACAGTAGATGAGGGCGGGATTTTCGGCGGCGAGCGCGGCATAGTCCAGACCGTAGCGCGCCATTGTGCCGGTCTTGAAATTCTCCACCAGCACATGCGCGCGGCGCGCCAGCCGCTTCACCAGCGCCGCGCCTTCGGGTTTTGAAATATCGATGGCGACAGATTTCTTGTTGCGGTTGGCGGCGAGGAAGTAGGCGGCATCGCCTTTGCTGCCGTCGGGATTGGTGAGGAAGGGCGGGCCGAAGCGACGGGTTTCGTCGCCCTCCCCCGGCTTCTCGATTTTGACGATTTCGGCGCCGAGATCGCCCAAGGTTTGCGTCGCCCACGGGCCCGCCAGCACGCGGCTCAAATCCAGCACGCGAATGTGCGACAGCGCCCCCACGAACCCTCCGCTCTAGATTTCCGTGCGCACGTCCCACAGCTCGGGATAGAAGCGCAAGGCCAGCGCCTTCTGCAGATACGCAACGCCCGAAGTGCCGCCGGTGCCCGTCTTGCCACCGATGATGCGCTCCACCGTTTTCATGTGGCTGAAGCGCCAGAGGTGAAAGCGGTATTCGAGATCGACGAGCTTTTCCGCGAGCTCGTAGAGATCCCAGTGCGTTTCGGCATCGCGATAGACTTCGCGCCATGCCGCGGTAACACGCGGATCGGACACATAGGTCTGCGAGAAATCGCGCTTGAGCTTGTCTTTTGGAATGGCGAAGCCGCGGCGCGCCAGCAGCGCGAGCGACTCATCGTAGATGCTGGGTTCGTTGAGCGCCGCGTGCACCTCTGCGTACACCTCCGGATGGGATTCGAACACGCGCGCCATGTCCGCATGCTTGTTGCCGAGGCGGAATTCCAGCATGCGGTATTGGTACGATTGAAAGCCGGAAGAGCGGCCCAACGCTTCGCGGAAGCTGGAGTAATCGGAGGGCGTCAAGGTGGAGAGAATCTCCCAGGATTGAATCAGGTTCACCTGCACCCGCGCCACCCGCGCCATCATCTTGAAGGCGGGGCCGAGATCGCCGTCACGAATTTGCCGGATGGCCGCGCCGATCTCGTGCAGGCACAACTTCATCCACAATTCCGACGCCTGGTGTATGACGACGAACAACAGTTCGTCGTGCCTGGCGGTCAGCGGGCGCTGGCAGGAGAGCAGCTGCGGCAGGTTCAGATAATCGCCGTAGGACATGCTGTCGCGCAGGTCCCAGTGCACATTCTCGCCGCTCAAGTGTGCGGGCTTACCGGTTGTTCCTTCAGACATGCGCCGCTTATAGCAGCGGCGGTGGCGCGCCGCACCACTTCCGCGTATATTCGCGTGGTTCCTCGATGGGTTCCGGCATGCGTTGGGTGTTGAGTGTCGTTGGTTTGACGGCGGCGTTGGCGATTGCCGGCGCGGCCGAGGCGCGCGGACGGGCTTGCGCTAAGCCCGTGGAAATGTCGGCCATCCAAACGTCCGCTCTCCAGCAGGAACTGATGGTGGCGGCGCTCACCTGCAACGAAGTCACCCGCTTCAACGCCTTCCAGACCGGCTTCGGGCCGGAACTGCGGCTGGCGGATGCCACGCTCGCGCGCATGTTCAAGCGGCTCTATGGCGGGCCGCGCGGCGAAGCGGCGTATCACGCCTTCAAGACCAGGCTCGCGAACAGCGATTCGATCCGCAGCATTCACGACAATCCCGGCTACTGTCAGGAAGCAGGCGCCTGGCTGTCGCAAGCGCTCGCCCCCGCCAAGCCCGCGCTGCTCGCCTTCGTAAACAGCCTCACGCTGGCGCTCGAGCCGCCAGCGCAGGCGTGCAGCGATGCAAAGCCGGAGCGCAACAGGGGCAAACGCGCCGCCAAACTTGCCGCGGGCGCGGCCGGATAGCGGTGCCGCCGTGATGTGGTGACATGCTCTTCAGCCTCACCCACAAATTCCTGTTCATTGCCAACCTGAAGACCGCATCCACCGCCATCGAGGTGGTGCTGGGACCCTATGCGGAGCTGCGGCTGGTGCGCTCGGAATTCGGCAAGCACATAAGCTACGTCAAGTTCCTCGAGCACTTCGATTGGCTAACCAGACGGATCGACATGAACGAGGTGTTCGTTTGGGGGGTGATCCGCGAGCCAGTCGATTATGTCCTCAGCGTCTTTAACGCTCACACCAAGGAACGCTTTCGCGATCAGCCGAAGCTCTACACGGGCAATCTGAGCTTTGATGACTTCCTGGAGAGCTGGGCGCCCACGCATCCCGATCAACTGCGGCCGCAAATCTCCCGGTTCCTCCGGGCCGACGGCCAGCCAGGGACCAATCTCCTGATCACATTGGACACGCTGCAGGAGGGGCTTCAGATGGTGGCGGACAAGATCGATATCCCGGCGCTCAAGAGCATGCCACGCGACAATGAGAGCCCCGCTGTGCTTAGCCGCGCGGATTTGAACGCCGCCCAGCTCGCCTGGATAGAAAAGCGCTTCCGGAAGGACACGGAAGCTATTGCCCGTTGGGGCAATCGCCTCATGAGTCCAGGTGCAATGCAAGCCTAGCCCCCAAAAGCCGGGGCGGCCTGTGGTTCAAACCCAAGCCCTTAGCCGCGCCAGGGCCAACAGCCAGAACAGCACCATCACGCCGTTGATGAAGATATCCATCGCCGTGCGGGAGAGATTCCAGCCCGTTTTGCCGTTCACGAGCGTGCGCAACCAGGCGCCTTCCTCCCGATTGGCTGGGTTGCGCCAACGCCCGGTGCGGATGAGGGACTCGATGTTGTTCAGCACGCAGCTGCTCTTGTTCAGCTTCCACTGCAGGAACATCGCCGGCAGGAACACGAGATAGAAAATGAGCGCGCCGTGCCAGGGGGCAAGCCAACCGCTCACCACATACATCAACGGCAGGAAGTGAATGATGAAGCAGAACTGGCCCAGCGCATCCCGCTTCTGCGGGTGCGCCGGCAACGCAGATTCCAGTTCGCTCGGCTCTGCGTCCTGTAGCGCCATCCAGCCCTCTTGGTCGCCGGCGAGTCTAGGCCAGCGGACCCCTCAACGCCATTGCGGGCAGAACTGACAAATGCTCATATTTTCGGGTAAGCCCGCTGGGTGACGGCTGGGTGTGGATTAACAGGGGCTGCCGTGTGGCAGCCGGAAAGGGATCAGATGGCTTCCGAGCAGGTTCAAACGATCATCGAGAAGATGGGCACGGCCATAGGGCCGAACTCAGGCCTTGGCGGCACGCTGAAATTCGATTTCGGCGAGCCGGGCAGCGTCTATATCGACGGCAAGTCCGCTCCCAACACCGTCACGGATGGCGAAGGCAAATCGGCCGACTGCACGATTTCGGTGGGGCTCGATACGTTCGACAAGATGATCAAGGGCGAGCTCGACGGCACGTCGGCGTTCATGCAAGGCAAGCTGCGGGTGGCCGGCGACATGGGGCTTGCCATGAAGCTCGGCCCCATCCTGCAGAAGGCCCGGGCTTGAACATCTGAAGCCAGAACGCGGAAGGCGGGCGCGGAACGGGACGGGGCCGCGTTTCTGACTGCTATTTTCCGCCTTCCCGTCTTCCTGGCGGCACTGCGATGACTGTTCGTCCACGGATCGTCACGGTGGAGGACCTGCAGCCGCGCTTCGCGTATGGGCGCGACGGCAAGAGCTTGCGCATCGCCACGCTTTATGCGCCGCCGGAGCTGACGCAGCGCGGTGTGTGTGTGCTGTTGCACGGACAAACCGAATTCATCGAGAAATATCTGGAAGTCATCGGCGAGTTGCTGGCGCGCGGTTACACGGTGGCCACGCTGGACTGGCGCGGGCAAGGGGGCTCGTGCCGCGCGCTAGACGATCCGCTGCGCGCGCACATTGGCGATTTCACACAGTACGATTCCGACCTCCAAGTCTTCATGGACAAGGTGGTCCGCAACCTGACGAGCCGCCCGCCGATTGCGCTCGCCCACTCCATGGGCGCGCACATCCTGCTGCGCGCGATGCACAATCATCCCGGGCAGTTCTCCGCCGCCGTTCTGTCCGCGCCGATGCTGCGCGTGCAGACACGCGGATATCCTCCATGGCTCGCCAGACTGATGTGCCGGATGCAGAACGTTGGCGGCCGCCAGGCACAGTGGGTGACCGGGATGAAAGCACGCGATCCGCTCAAGATGACCTTCGCGGATCAGCTCGTCACGTCAGACCCGCAGCGATTTCAGCGTACACAGAGCTTCTTGCGCGAGCATCCGAATCTGCGCTTGGCGGGCCCCACCTGGGGATGGCTCGAAGCGGCGTATCGCTCCATGCAACAGGTCAATTCGCGCGGCTATCCGGAAGCGATTGCGACGCCCACGCTCGTTATCGGCGCCGGCAGGGACCGTATTGTCGACACCGCTGGGACCCGCGCCTTCGCGCGCCGCCTCCCGAACGGCCGCTACGAAGAACTCGCCGAGGCTGAGCACGAAATCCTTATGGAGAACAGTGCCATCCGCGCGCGCTTCTGGAATGCATTCGACGCATTCATCGCAAATTATTTGTAACGTTCCGTGACATTGCCGCCGCGGATACGTGAAGAAGATTTCACGGCAGCTATGCATGCCAGGAACTTGGGAACGGGCTGCGCCGACATACGTATTCTAAGCCGTTCGCGGGGCCGCCCCTGTAAACGTGTGCCAGCGTGTTTTTAAAGAGGAGACTTCAAATGCGTCATTCTTTTCTCGCCGGAGCTGCAGTGGCTGCGGCGCTCGCCGCTTCTGCGCCGGTTTCAGCCCAGCCTGTGGTCGGCGGGCCCTGGTCCGGCCTCTATTTCGGCGGCAATGCCGGTGCGGCTTTCAATCCCAACCATCTCGACTTCGCCGACCAGAGCACCGCGCACGATCTGGGCTTCAACGCCGGTGACAACAACGACCGCTTCATTGGCGGGGCCCATGTGGGCTACGACTTCCAGCCAGGTGGCGTGGTCTTCGGCGTCGAGGGCGACGCGGATTTCGGCAAAAACATCAACTATCTCTCCAGCGTGCGTGGGCGACTCGGTATTCCCGCCGGGCCCCTGCTGATCTACGGCACGGGCGGCTGGGCCTGGGAAGGCGCGCGTGAGAATTTCCTGGTCAATGCCACAGCAGGCGGCGGCGGGATCAACAACTTCTCCCGCAAGGTGAACGACACCGGCTGGGTTGCCGGCGCGGGCGTGGAGACTTACGTACTGCCGGCGGTGAGTGTAGGCGCGGAAGGCTTGTACTACAATTTCGGCAAAGACACGGCCAACCTCGCCACTCTGGACACGGCAGAGCCGTTCGCTGTCCGCGACAATCGGAATTTCGCGGTGGTGCGCGCGCGGCTGACCTATCACCTCGGCTGGTAAGCCAACTTCGATGTGAACGCGAAAGAGCCGGGAGCGAAAGCTCCCGGCTTCTCGCGTTCAGGTACTCAGCAAGCGCATCGCTTCACGATGAATACGCGGGTCCCCGGCGGCGAGCACTGGACCGCCCATGGCGCAGGACCCGCCTTCCCAATTCGTGATGATACCGCCTGCGCCTTCCACAATCGGAATGAGCGCCGCGACGTCCCAGCGCTTAAAGCTGGATTCCACAATCAGATCCACGAACCCGAGTGCCAGCGCCACGAACAGATAACAGTCGCCGCCGAAGCGGGTCATGCGGGCGCGGCTTTCGACGCGGGAGAAAGCTGCGCGTTCGCCCGGCGTGAAATACGCGTTTGGATGGGTGGCGCAGACAATCGCCTCCGAGAGATTGGAGCACGGGCGCACGCGAAGGCGCAAATTCTCTCCTTCGGTGCGCATGTGTGCCTCGCCATTGGCGCCAACAAAGCGCTCGCGCAACACCGGCTGGTCGATGATCCCGAGCACCGGCGTGCCATTCTCTTCGAGCGCGATCAGCGATCCCCATTCGTGGCGGCCCGTGATGAAGGCGCGCGTGCCGTCCACCGGATCGAGCACCCAGAGGCATCCGTTGCGCGACGGCTTCTCGCCGAACTCTTCGTCCAGAATACCGTCATCCGGACGGTCCCCTTCGATGATGGCGCGAATGGCCTGTTCCGCTTCCCTGTCAGCGGCGGTGACGGGATCGAAGGCGCTCCCATTCGAGGTTCCCTTATCGGTCACTGCAATGCGGCGGCGGAAATACGGCCGGATCACCGCGCCGGAGGCATCCGTCAGCCTGTTTGCGAAGGCAATGGTGTCGGCATCGACAGGCATGGTCTGCGTTTTCCCGCACGATATAGTGCGGACGGCTTAGGCGAAGGGGTGTGCAATGAAAAGCGTGGTGGTGACGGGCGCTTCAACCGGGATCGGGTGGGGCTGCGTGAAGGTGCTCGCTGGCAAAGGCTTTCACGTGTTCGGCAGCTTGCGGAAGGAAGCGGATGCCGCGCGGCTGAAGGCAGAATTCGGCGATCGTTTCACGCCGCTGCTGTTCGATGTGACGGATGCGGCCGCGGTCAACCGCGGCGCCGAGCAAGCTGCGATGGCGCTCGGCAACGCGACGCTTGCGGGACTGGTGAACAATGCCGGGATCGCCGTAGCGGGCCCATTGCTGTATTTGAACATCGATGAGTTGCGTCATCAGCTGGAGGTGAATGTCACGGGGCAGCTGATCGTCACGCAGGCTTTCGTGCCGTTGCTAGGCGCAGACCGCTCGCGCCAAGGCGCGCCGGGACGCATCGTGATGATCACCAGCATCGGCGGACGCAATGCCAATCCGTTTGTCGGCCCATACAGCGCCTCGAAATTCGCACTGGAGGGGTTGTCGGAGAGTTTGCGCCGGGAGCTGATGATCTTCGGCATCGATGTCATTGTGGTGGCGCCCGGTGCCGTCGCCACGCCGATCTGGGACAAGGCCGAGCAGATCGATACCTCGCGTTACGCGAACACGCCGTACGCCACCTCGCTCAACAAGGTGAAGGACTATTTGCTGACGCTGGGCCGCAAAGGCTTCCCGCCGGAGAAAATCGGCCAGGCGGTGCACCGCGCGCTGACCATTTCGAAGCCGCAGGTCCGCTACGTGGTCACGCCCGATCCGGTTCAGAACTTCATGGCCAACACGCTGCCGAAGCGCATGGTGGATAACCTCATTTCCCGGCAGTTGGGGCTGAAACGGGAGCCTTGAGCACGTCACGTCCGCGCTCGACATATTTTGCATAGCTCTGCAACAGGCCCGCACTCTTAAGTTCGCCTGAGGAGAAGAACGATGATCCTGAGCGGACTTTGCGCTGCAAGCCTTGCGGCCGCGCCTATGCCTGCCGCCGACGCCGCCGCGTTCCGCAAAGACGTCGACGCAATCGTGCAAACGATCGGGACACTGCATCCCAATCCCTTTGCGCCTGCAGATCGTGCAGCCTTTATGGCGGACGCCGCCATGATCGAGGCGCAGGCGCCTGCGCAGGGCCTTGGCTGCGCAACGGCCGAGTTGATGGCCTTGGTGGCCGAACTCCACGACGGCCACACTTACGTTCTGCCTATCAATATTCCCGGCGAGATGGGGCGGTTCCCCATTCGATTCTACGCCTTCGCCGATGGCTTGTACGTGACGGCTGCGGCACCGGAATACGCAAATCTGGTTGGGAAGAGGGTACTCGCGATTGGCCGTCTGAGCGCGGAGGAGACGCTTGCCAAGGCGGCCGCGATGCAGGCTGCCAACAATCCGCTGGCCGCCAGAGAAGGAACCGTCTGGCTGTCGCAGGCGAAAATCGCTGAAGCGATCGGAGCGGCATCTGCAGGCGTGATGAGCGTGACGGTAACGGGTGGGCGCGGAAAACCGGTCACACAATTGCTGAAGCCCTTCGAGGCCGAGATCAACGATGCGTGGAATCAGCAAGGCGAGATGTTCGGCCCTCGCACGCACAAGGACTCCCAACCTTACGTAACCGCGTTCGGTGGCCGGGGGCCATTGGAGTTCCGCAAAGCGGATCCTGCCCTGCCGCCGCACCTTCGTTACCGGTTGCCGTATCACATGATCGAGATGCCGGATTCAAAGGCACTCTATTTCCAGTGGAATTTTGTCCAGGACTGGGATGATGAAAATTTCACCCATTTCTCTCGGCGTCTGTTCCAGGCGGTAGACAAGCATCCGGACTGGAAACTGATCGTCGACGTTCGCTACAACAGCGGCGGCGATGGCTCCAAAGTGCCCGCTTTCATCAAACAGATCATCAAGCGGCCGCAGTTCGACGATCCCGGCAAACTCTTTATCATCACCGGCCGCAAGACCTTCAGCGCTGCCGTCGATCTGGTCGGCGATGCGCATGAATGGACATCCGCCATTTTTGTCGGCGAGCCCACCGGTGCCGGACTGAACGCCTATGGCGACCCAGAGGAACGTACCACGCCCAACCTGCACATCCCCTATCAGGTTTCGACCGCCTACCATCAGCACGCGCCGTCCAAGATACGATCCGGCGAATTCGATCCGGACATTCCCGCGATCATGACAGGGAAGGACTATTTTGCGGGGCGCGATCCTGCACTAGAGGAGGTCCTGAAGGGCGGCGATGCCGATCTCCTGCCCATTGCGGCTTTGGGCACCAAATCGGGCGGCGCCGCTGCCGAGGCAGCACTCCACGAAAGGCGCGGAAAGTGGTCCGGAATCGCGTGGTGGACACCCTTCGATGAATCCGCCATGAACGAGGCTGGCTATTCGCAGCTGCGCGGCGGGCATCCTCAGGATGCGGTGGTTCTTTTCCGCATGAACGCCGAGGCATACCCGGGTTCTTGGAACACCTGGGACAGCCTCGCGGAAGCCGAACGGGCGGCGGGACAAATCCCGCAGGCAAAAGCGCACTACGCGAAGGCGCTCTCGCTCAATCCCGGTGCTGGCGACGCCAAAGATGCGCTGGCGGAGATGGAGAAAACCGGCAAATAACTTTCAGTATCCGGCGCTGCTATTCCTTCTTCGGCTGCAGCATGTCAGGCGTGATGCCGGCGATCTTGTAGGCGGCGTGCAGCACGGTGGAGATCACCGGCTTGACGTTGTCCCAGCCGTTGTTGCCGACGACATAGATGAAAACGTCCTGCCGCGGCAGCCAGCCGAAGTAGGACATGAACACTTCGTCCGATCCGGCAAACCCGATGCGGTACGGCTTCTTGTTCTTGTCCAGGCGGACGGCGAAACCGTAGCCCTCCCACGCCTCGCCTTCTATTGGATCGCGCGGGCTTGTCATCTGCGCCGCGACATCGCGCGGGATTCCCGGAATTTTGCCGCTCAGCGCGCGATAGTAGCGCTCCATGTCCACCACGGTCGATTGCGTGCCGCCGTTGCCGCGGAGATTCCAGTCGGCGCCATGCAGCTTGATGATGGAATTGGAGACCACATCGTCGCGCGGCTTGCCGGGTGGGTAGCCATAGGCGAAGCGCTCCGGCTTTGTGCCGGCGAACTGCGCGAAGCCCGTGTCCTTCATCCCAAGCGGCTGCCACAGATGCACGCGCTCGTAATCTTCCCAGCTTTGGCCGGAAACCTGCTCCACCACAGCAGCCAGGATGCTGTAGCCCATGTTGGAGTAGTGGTCCTCGCCCGGCTTGAATTCGAGCGGCTTGGCCATGCAGGTGTGCAGCTCAGCCTCTTTCGTCAGCGGATCGAAGTCCTCGCCGCAATGATCGGTGAGACCGGCGTGGTGGGTCAGAAGCTGATGAATCGTGGTGGAAGCGGCGGGCTCAGCCGCGCCCGGCAGATACGCTTTTACGGGCTTTTCGAGATCGATCTTGCCTTCGCGCACGAGGTTGAGGATCGCGAACGCCGTCATCGATTTGGTCAGCGATCCGATCTGCGCAATGGTATCGACGCGGAACGGTAGCTTCTTTTCGCGGTCCGCATCGCCGTAGCCCTTGCTGAACACCGGCTTGCCGCGAACCTCGACCAGGACATAGCCGCCGAACCCCTGCTTCTGCACGGCATCGCGCACGGCCGGATCGATGGACGCCAACCCTTCGCTTTGCGGATTGGCGACAGCGGGCGAGACCAGCAGGACCGCCGCAATGACAATCGCTGCAGAGAATTTCATCATCCCTTACTTCTCGCGCGTTGCGTCAGGCGCGGGGCTTGGCTCAGGCGGCTTTCCTTCGGTTTTGCGTTCTTGGACGTTGCGGACGAGACTCTTTCTCCGCAAAAGAAAGATGGTGGCCCCGATCGGAAGGCCTACCATCATCGTCCATGGACCAAACCCACTGCGAAGGGCGCCGGCGCTCAAAAGCACGACTGCTAAGGGTTGTAGAAAAAATTCCCCGCTCGCCCAGTTCAGAGTCAGCTTGCCTAAGCCAAAAACGATGAAGATGATCCATAGCCATTTGCGGCGAATGCCACGACTCCGAATGCATGCCACCAGTGCCCATAGCGACACGGCTACGGCGCCGATCATACCACCAAGAAATAGATAACCGCTAGCAGGGGCGCGCTGCAGCGAGAACTCATTTCTCGCCAGATTTACGTCAGGGAACACCTGCATATGGATTCCCTTCACGATATAGCTCTTGCCAGCGTTCGCAAGAACGACTTGAGCAACCATGTCCTTGCCGGCTGGAAACCGGTACAAAATATCTAACGCGTAAATCGTTCCGTTCTGAGTATCAGTTTTCACCGTGTAGTTAAACGCACGTGCTTCGATCGGATCGCCCGCCGGATAAGCCGCGAACATCTGCGGCATCAACTGGTCAATTTGCGCACGCCACGCGGGATCGAGCTGTTTTTCGATAGCGGCTGCATCCCGTCTGCCCAACAACGACACGAAATGCTTGGCATAATCCCGCTGGTCCTGCGGGCCGAATTCGCCACTGCTGTAGTAGCCGCATCCTGCGACCGCCGCAGCACCAAGCAAGGCTGCGACCACGGCACACCGCTTCCACATCGCACGTACTGAACGAGCGCCGCACATGATATCCCCCTGCCCTGACAGTATCACCGCAGCCAATCCACGCGAGCTAGCCCCTTTACGCCTCCGCCTCCGCCTTGGCGCGTTTGCGAAGATGAGGAAGCAGTTCGCGCTTGCGCAGGCGGATAGATTGGGGCGTGACCTCTACCAACTCCTCATCCTCGATATACGCAATCGCCTGCTCCAGAGTCATCGGCACGATCGGCGTGAGACGCACCGCTTCGTCCTTGCTCGTAGTGCGGATATTGGTGAGCTGCTTCGATTTCAGCGGGTTCACGTCAAGGTCGTTGTCCCGCGAATGTTCGCCGATGATCATGCCCTGATATACCTTCGTGCCGGGCACGATGAACAACTTGCCGCGCTCCTCGAGGTACCACAGCGCGTACGCCACGGCTTCGCCATCGCCTGTCGAGATCAACACGCCATTGCGGCGGCCTTCCACCGCGCCCTTGAACGGCGCGTAACCCTGAAACATGCGGTTGATGACGCCGGTGCCGCGCGTGTCGGTGAGGAACTCGCCGTGGTAGCCGATGAGCCCGCGCGACGGCGCGAAGAACACCAGCCTTGTCTTCCCCGCGCCGGTGGGGCGCATGTCCTGCATCTCGCCTTTCCGCAAGGACACCTTCTCGATGACGATGCCGGTGTAGGGATCGTCCACATCGATGGTCACTTCCTCGATGGGCTCCAAGCGCTCTCCGGTTGTTTCATCTTTCTGGTAGAGCACGCGTGGACGCGAGATCGAAAGTTCAAATCCTTCCCGCCGCATGGTTTCGATCAGCACGCCGAGCTGCAATTCACCGCGGCCCGCCACTTCGTAGGCGCCCTCGCCGGTTTCCCGCACCTTGATCGCCACATTGCCTTCGGCTTCGCGGAGCAGGCGCTCGCGGATGACACGGCTTTGGACCTTGCTGCCTTCGCGGCCGGCCAAAGGCGAGTCGTTGACTGAGATCGTGACAGCAAGGGTCGGAGGATCGATGGGCGTCGCGGCAATCGGCTGCTCCACATTCACGTCGCACAGCGTATCGGCCACGGTCGCATTCTGCAGGCCGGCTATCGCGATGATGTCGCCGGCTTCTGCGCGGGCGATGGGAATGCGCGCGAGCCCCCGAAAGGCCAGCAGTTTGGTCACCCGCGTGCGCTCGATTTCCTTGCCGTTGCGATCGAGCGCGTGAATGACGCGGTTTACATTGATGGCGCCGGATTCGATCCGGCCGGTGAGGATGCGCCCGAGATACGGGTCCGCCTCCAGCGTTGTTACCAGCATCGTGAACGGAAATTCATCTCCCGCGCGGGCCAGCGGCTTGGGTCTGGGAACATCTGCGACAATTCGGGCAAACAACGGCGACAAATCGCGACGATCATCAGACAAATCGGCGACCGCCCAGCCATTGCGCCCCGATGCGTAAAGCACATGAAAGTCCAGCTGATCGTCATTGGCCTCGAGCGCGAGGAACAAATCGAAGATGCTTTCCAGCGTCTCCTTCGGTTGCGCGTCCTGCCGGTCAATCTTGTTGATCACGACAATCGGCTTCAGCCCCAGCTTCAGCGCCTTGGACAGCACGAATTTTGTCTGCGGCATGACGGATTCCGCCGCATCGACCAGCAGCACCACGCCGTCCACCATGGAGAGGATGCGCTCCACCTCGCCGCCGAAATCGGCGTGGCCGGGGGTATCCACGATGTTGATGCGGGTGCCTTCCCACTCAACGCTGGTGCATTTGGCGAGAATGGTGATGCCGCGCTCCCGCTCCAGGTCATTCGAATCGAGCGCCCGCTCCTCCATGTGCTGATTGTCGCGCACGGAGCCCGATTGCCGCAG
>JAFAVP010000155.1 GCA_019242395.1 Alphaproteobacteria bacterium
GCGCATCACGCGAATGAACTCGTCCTTCGCCTGATCGTAGCGGCAGTAGATGTGCGCGTCGTTCATGCAGAAGCCGCGCACGCGCATGAGGCCCGAGAGGCCGCCGCTCGCTTCGTAGCGGTAATCCTGCCCGTATTCCGCGAGACGCAACGGCAGCTCGCGGTAGGAATGCCGCGTCGCCCCATACACCAGATGGTGGAAGGGGCAATTCATCGGCCGCAGATAGTAATTCTCGCCGTCGATATCGAGCGGTGAGTACATGCCGTCGTTGTAGTACGGCAGATGCCGCGAGCGGTAGAATAGAGATTCCTTGGTGATGTGCGGCGTCGCCACGCGGCGGTAGCCGTCGCGCCGCTCTTCCTGGAGCGCGAGGAATTCCAGCTCCTGCCTTATCACCATGCCGTTCGGCATCCACAACGGTAGGCCTGCGCCGACATCGGGCGAGAAGGTGAAGAGTTCGAGCTCGCGCCCGAGCTTGCGGTGGTCGCGCTTTTCCTGCTCCTCGAGCTTCAGCAGATAGGCGTCGAGCTCCTTCTGATCGCGCCAGGCGGTGCCGTAGATGCGCTGCAGCTGCGCGTTCTTGGCGTCACCGCGCCAGTACGCGCCGGCGATCTTCGTCAGCTTGAATGCGTCCGGAATCTTGCCGGTGGAGGCGAAGTGCGGGCCGCGGCAGAGGTCGTGCCAGTCGCCATGCCAGTACAGCGAAATCGGCTCGTCCGCCGGTAGGTCACGGATGAGCTGCGCCTTGTAGCGCTCCCCCATCTGCTCGAAATGCTCGATGGCACGATCGCGCGGCCACACCTCCCGCCGGGTCGGCAGGTCGGCCTTGATGATCTCGTGCATCTTGGCTTCGATCTTGGGCAGGTCTTCCGGCGTGAACGGCTCGTCGCGGGCGAAGTCATAATAGAAGCCGTCCTCGATGGCCGGGCCGATGGTCACCTGGGTGCCGGGATAGAGCGCCTGCACCGCCATGGCCAATACATGGGCCATGTCGTGCCGGATCAGCTCCAGCGCCTCCGGGTCTTTCTTCGTCACAATGCGGAGTTGCGCGTCGCTCTCCAGCGGCCGGAACAGGTCCCACTCCTTGCCGTCCACCTCCGCGATCAGCGCGGCTTTGGCGAGGCCGGGCCCGATGGAGGCCGCGATCTCCCCCGGGGTGGTGCCGGCCGGGAACGTCAGCGCCTTGCCGTCCGGCAAGGTGACATGGACGTTGGCTGCGGCGGCGGGCGCGGACACGGGATCACTCCTGCTTGAGAAGGGCCGGACCATCCCGGCCGAATCCGCCCAAGTCAAGCATAGCCGCAAGCGGCCGGAATGGATTAGCAGGCTATGCGTCCTTTGTTCAGGCAGCGTTCAGGGTCCACAATGCGTTATCATTCCAGCGGAAGGACCAGACGAATGAGAACCGTCCTGATTGCTATGGCAGCTTCAGCCGCAACGCTTGCAGCGGTGGCCACCAGCGCGTTGGCTCAGGCACCGGAGGGAAAGTCCGGCAGCACCTGCTTGCGAACGGTCCTGATCGATCGCACCAAGGCGCCGGACGACCGCACCTTGCTCTTTTATATGAAGAACGGCGCCGTATATCAGAGCACGCTGCCGGCAAACTGTCCGCAGATCAGCATCTACGGCTTCTCGTATGTCGCGACACCGCCGGATCAAATCTGCGGCAACCTACAGACCATTCGCGTGATCCGCACAGGCGCGATGTGCCTGCTGGGACCGCTGGTGCAGATCACCCCGAAGGCAGCTCCAAACCCCTGAGCCCGGGAAGAGCTTCGAATGCGGCGCCGAGCGCGCCGGGTAGAAAAGGAGAGACGACGATGAACATGAAATCGACAATGGCGGCCGCAGCGGCGGCAGTCCTGATGAGCGCCGCAGCTGCCTCGGCACAGCCGGCTGGCGCCGGCACCACCACGGGCGGAAATCACGTCTGCCTGTGGACTTATCAGATCGACCACACGCATTACGTCAATCCCACAACCGTGCTGTTCTACATGAAGGATGGCCGCGTGTGGCAGAACAACCTGAAGGGCCCCTGCCCGGGCCTGAATTTGCACGGCTTCAGCTATGTGACGCGCTCCGACCAGATCTGCGGGCCGGAGATCGGCATCCGCGTCATCAAGACCGGGGAAGCCTGCTCGCTCGGCGAGTTCAGTCCCTATGCTGGCGAGCAACACGCCTCGCGCTGAGCGCAAGAGCGCGCGCTGACGCGCGACCGCAACTTATTCCGGCCGCCCGGCGTTGCAGAGCCTGGCGGCCAATTCTTTCAGTTGGTCCCGAGAACCCGCCGCGCCTTTGCGGCCTGAAGGACAACCAGCATGACCAAACGAAAAGCAGCCGCACGGCGAACCGAATCCAAACGCTCACGGTTGGGTGCCACGGTACGCCAACGCCCATGGATTTTGGCTGTTGGCGGCCTCGCCCTCGGAGCGGTGGTGGGCAGCTTCCTGAAGTTCACGCCGGAGCAGAAACAGGCGCTCGGCGAGCGTGCCGGCAAACTGAAGAAAGAGGCGGCCAAGCTGAAGGACAGCGTCAGCGAACTCGCCGTCGAGAGCTATGAGCAGGCGCAAAACATCTTGGAAGGCGCCTCGGAAAGCTTGAGCGTCAGCGGCAAAGATGGGAGCGGCAAATCTCTCGAGCAGAACCCGCTAATCATCAACGACAGCGGACGTTGACCTCACACCGCTTCCCCAGCGTACGTGAATGCCCGCCGCGCACGAGCTAAAGGCACTCGTCATTGGGGCCGGGCCCGCTGGCTTGGCCGCCGCGATCTATCTCGGACGCTTCAAGCGCCGCTTCCTGGTTGTGGACGGCGGCGACAGCCGCGCCAGTTACATCCCGCTTAGCCGCAACCATCCCGGCTTTCCTGACGGGATCAGCGGGCCGGATCTGCTGGCGCGCATGCGGCAGCAGGCGGAGCGCTTTGGCGCCGTTTTCCGGCAGGGGACGGTGATCGGTCTTGAGGTTGACGAGAATGGTTTTGAGGCGCGGCTGGCGGACGGCGAACAGTTGAGCGCCGCGACGGTCTTACTTGCCTCTGGCGTGAAGGACGTCCTGCCGCCGCTCGCCGGCGCGGAGGACGCTGTTCGCGCCGGCTTGTTGCGGGTCTGCCCGATCTGCGACGCCTTCGAAGTGCAGGAAAAGAACCTTGCCGTCATTGGGGAGGGTGCCAAGGGCGCGCGGGAGGCGCTGTTTCTCACCACCTACGCAGAACGCATCTGCCTCGTTCATGTCGGCGCCGAGGAGCAGCTGCCGGCTGAGGATCGTGCCCGTTTGAAGCGCGCGGGTATCGAAGTGGTGGATACCGCCCCCCGCCAGCTGGCGCTCGACCCGGAGGGCGCATCCGCCATTTGCTTCTCGGAAGGGGAAACCCGGCACTTCGACGTGCTGTACGCCGCGCTGGGAACGAAGCCGCGCAGCGAGCTTGCTGCGCAATTGGGGGCAAGCACTTCATCTGATGGTTGCCTGACCGTCAGCGATCATCAGGAGACAAGCGTGCGGGGGCTGTTCGCCGCCGGCGACCTCGTGCGCGGCCTCAACCAGATCAGCACCGCCGAGGGAGAGGCAGCGATTGCGGCCACCGCGATCCACAACCGGTTGCGCGGGCAATAGCCATCGCGCCTGGCTAGAGTTTCTCCATAGCCTGCGCGCGGACCACGAGTTCTTTCTGATCCAGCCGGCGCTCGAGCCGCGCACGGAAGTCGCGCCACCAAGCGCGATCGAGATCATCGACCATCGCTTCCACGATGACGATGTTGTCCTTCTCCTTTGTGTTGCCATCGCGCCAGACGCCTTCCGCCGGGGCGCGGCTGTAGGCGGTGACGCCCCCGAAACGCGCACTCAATTCTTCCTTGACGTCGCGCATCGCATCGCCGGAACCCGCCGGGAGGGGAAGCAGTATCTGCACAAGCCACATCGTCGTTCCAATGACTACCCGTAATTCAAGATGCTACGCGCTGAAGACAACTAAGGCCATGAGTATTCAGCCCTTTTTTTCGTAGTTTGAGAGCCATCTTAGGTTTTACCGTCTTTTATCATCAGCGGGCGCAAGGAACCGGCAGCCATTGACTTGATCTAAAAACGGGCGGCTAATCCTCTGACTGATTTTGGTGCTGTTAATATTCAGCGTGCTGGGAATGACGTTTGTACGGTGCGTACCTACACGCGGGGTGCGTGAAAACCAAAGACGGGGGCATTCCAATGAGAGCTGCTACTTTTCCGAAGCTTGCGTCTGTGTCTTTACTAGTCAGCCTCAGCGCGGCGATGCCTTGGAAACCTGCCTACGCTTACAGCGGAAGCGTTCTTCATGCTTTCACGGGTGGTACCGACGGCTCCTCTCCTATCGGTGGTCTGGCATTCGATGGCCAGGGAAATCTTTATGGGACGACTTCAGGAGAGACATTTCCGCTAGGCATTCTCCACTACAAGAAGAGCACCGTGTTCAAAATCACCACAGGTGGTATCTACTCAGTACTGCACGTTTTTGGAGGAAGCGGCGCCACTGCCTACGTACCGACGGGAACGTTGGCTGTGGCTCAGCCGGCAATGTGTACGGTACAACACAGGCAGGCGGTACGCACGGGGCAGGCACCGTGTTCAAAGTCGCGTCAGATGGAGCGTACAGTTCGCTCTATTCCTTTTGTGGCCAAACCAACTGTACCGATGGCAAAGCTCCAGCTGGCGGTGTTATTCTGGATGCATCTGGCAATCTCTATGGCACGACGAGTGCCGGGGGAAACGGGTACGGCACCGTGTTCAAACTATCGCCTCAAGGATTTGGCACGGAGACAGTTCTCTATAGCTTCTTAGGGGCTACCAGCAGCGATGGCAGTTCGCCCATGTATGGGAGTCTGATTTTTGACGCTTTCGGCAACCTCTACGG
>JAFAVP010000295.1 GCA_019242395.1 Alphaproteobacteria bacterium
GCCCCGTCGGCACACCGGTTGGTCCGAATGACGTGTGGCAGGTGAACAGCGTCAAGTACGACAAGCTTACCGGCCGGCTAGTCGCCGATTGGACGCCCAAACTCGATTTCACAGACGCAACCTTGATCTACACGTCCTACGCGCGCGGCTACAAGGCGGGCGGGTTCAATCCGGGTATCGAGCCCGGCCCGGGGCTTTCGGTGCGGGCAGACTACCTGCCGGAATCCATCGACGCTTTCGAGCTTGGAACCAAGAACACGCTGTTGGGCGGCACCCTGCAAGCCAATGCTGATGCCTGGTACTACAATTACAAAGACCTTCAGGTTTCCGCGATCGAGAACAACACCTCCGTCAACCAAAACATCGATGCCAAGCTCTGGGGCGTGGAAGGAGAATTTTTCTGGGCTCCTGCAACCGACTGGCAGTTCAACCTGAGTGTCGGAACCACGCACTCCTCGATCGGAAATAGCGAGTTGGTCGACGATCGCAATCCAACGGCAGGCCGCGAAGATGTGGTGCTGATCAAGGACGGCACGCTGGGCACCACGATTGGCCAGAACTGCGTGATCTATCTCCTCCCGGGCCAGACCCTCACGCCGGCCGACAACGCGGCGTTCCAAGCGTATCTTAATGCCAACGTTCCTCAACTGTCGGGTGTTTTCTTCGATCCGCCGGGAGGCTCCTCGGCCTTGGCGGCGCACGGTGTTGCGCACACCAACTTTGGCTCTTGCGCCGCGCTGCCGGAAGCCTTGCTCAACCCGTTCGGCTACAGCCGCGTGGACCCAACCGGCCACGGTACGTCCTCCGGCGCTTTCGTGAACCTGAAGGGCAACCAGCTCCAAAATACGCCCGATTTCACCATCAGCGTGGGCGCGCAATACACCTTCCATCTCGGGGGGGATTACACGCTGGTGCCGCGCGCCGATTACTATTGGCAGACGAACATGTATGGCCGCATCTTTAACGATCCATCGGACCGCATCGGCTCATGGGGGGTGGCAAACGCGCAAGTGACGCTGAATGCGCCCGAGAACATGTGGTATGTCACCGGCTGGATTAAGAATATCGGCAATAACAACAACATCACCGGCGAGTACCTGGCGAGCTCGACCTCCGGCCTGTACACCAACGCGTTCATCGGCGATCCGCGCACCTATGGGGTGACGGCCGGCATCCATTTCTAGCCCGGCATTATCGCGTGCAGAAGGACGCTGGACACCCGGCGTCCTTTCTTTTGCGCGGCTTTGCCCTTCCCTACATTGCGGTTCTGACCATGGAGGCACTTATGGAAACAAGAACCCTGGGCCGCTCGGGCCCGGGCGTGTCGCTGGTGGGGCTCGGCTGCAATAATTTCGGCCGCATTCCCTTGGAAGCATCGCGCAAGGTGATCGACAGGGCGCTCGACCTCGGCATCACCCTGTTCGACACCGCCGATGTGTACGGGGATCGCGGCGGCTCGGAGGAGCAGCTTGGGGAGATTTTGGGCTCACGCCGGAAACAGATCGTGCTCGCCACCAAATTCGGCATGCAGATGGACGATGATGGCGGGAAGAAAGGTGCGTCGCGGCGCTACATCACGGAGGCCATTGAGGCGAGTCTCAAGCGTCTGAAGACAGACTGGATCGACCTCTATCAACTGCATCAGCCCGATCCCGCAACGGCGCTGGAAGAGACGCTCGGCGCCCTTAATGATTTGGTTCAGGCGGGCAAGATTCGTTTCATAGGCTGTTCGAACTTGCCGGCCGCACAAGTGACGGAAGCCGCGAACATTGCGCAGCGCAATGGCTGGGCCGCGTTCATCTCCGCGCAGGACGAATACAGTCTGGTGGTGCGCGGCATCGAACGCGAGCTGATCCCGGAGCTGGAGCGGCAAGGCATGGGACTCTTGCCCTACTTCCCGTTGGCGAGCGGGATGCTGACCGGCAAGTACAAGCGGAATGAACAGCCGGCGCCCGGTACCCGGATGGCGGCGGTGAAGCGCCTCTCCGATCGCTACATGACGGAAGCGAATTGGAACAAGGTCGAAGAGCTGGAGGCATTCTGTGCCGCGCGCGGCCGCACGCTGCTGGAGTTGGCGTTCAGCTGGCTTGCCTCTCGCTCTTGCGTCTCAAGCGTGATCGCCGGTGCCACGAAGCCCGAGCAGGTGGATCAAAACGTGCAGGCAGCAAGCTGGAAGCTCACGGCAGAAGAACTGGGTACAATCGACCGCATTACTACCTCAGCTCGTTGACATACCTGCGCCCCATCTTGTATGTCACGACATATGGAACGTACGACCGTTCGCCTCTCACCAGAGTTGATGCGGCAAGCCAAGCGAAAAGCCGCCGCCGACGGACGTACTTTGACCGCTCTGATCGAAGACGGTGTGCGCCGGGTGCTGAGCGAACGAGTGCCACCGAGGGCGAAGCGAGCCCTGCCGCCGGTCAGCTGCGCGAGCGGGGGACTCCGACCCGGCATCAATCTCGACGACTTTGCAGCGCTACAGGAAGACGAAGACATCGAGCGCGTGAAGCGGCTCTAGGATGGTTCTGCCTGATGTCAACGTCCTCATCTACGCGTTCCGCGCCGACAGTCCGCGTCATGTAACCGCGAAACACTGGCTCGACAGCGTAATCTTAGGCGATGCGCCGTTTGGGATGTCGCCGCTTGTGCTTGCCGCCGTCGTGCGCATAACAAGCAACCCTCGCATTTTCCTGGAGCCAAGCCCGCTTGCGGAGGTCTTCTCCTACTGTGACAACCTCCTCCACCAACCGCATTGCCGGACTCTTCGGCCGGGCGAGCAGCACTGGGCCATCTTTCGCGAATTGTGCGTTTCCACCGGTACTCAGGGAGCGCGTGTCAGCGATGCTTGGCTGGCGGCCCTGGCGATCGAGCACGGCTGCACCTTCATCACGTTCGATCGCGATTACGCCCGCTTTTCGGGGCTTCCCTGGAGTGAGCCCAAAGGCTGATGCAATACCGTGCAGCGATCCATGAATCACTCTGCGGGGTGATGGCGGGGCAGTGCTGCTTTGCCGCCGCCGCGCCAGTTCGAGATCCAATCGCCGGCATGGTCCAGATAGATGTACAGCACCGGCGTAATGTAGAGCGTCAACAATTGCGACAGGAGCAACCCGCCGACCACGGCAAGGCCGAGCGGCTGGCGCGTCTCACCGCCCTGCCCGAAGCCGATCGCGATAGGCAAGGTTCCCATCAGCGCCGCCATTGTCGTCATCATGATGGGCCGGAAGCGTACTGATGCGGCTTCCACAATGGCATCGTGTGCACTGATGCCTTCGCCGCGCTCGCGCGAGAGCGCGAAATCGATCATCATGATCGCGTTCTTCTTCACGATGCCGATGAGCATGATCATGCCCACGAATGCGTAGAGGCTGAGAGGCACGCCGAAGAGCCACAAGGTGATCAGCGCGCCCACCGCGGCCGAGGGCAGGCCGGAGAGAATGGTCAGCGGATGGACGAAGCTCTCGTAGAGAATGCCAAGGATGATGTAGACGGTGACGATAGCGATGAGCAGCAACAGGCCCATGTTGCTCATCGAGTTCTGGAAGGCTTGCGCCGTGCCCTGGAAGCTGCCGGTAAGCGTCTGTGGCGTATTTAGCTTCTGCTGAACCTGCCCCAGTGCTTTTACCGCATCGCTGAGTGCCATGCCTGGCGCGAGGTTGAAAGAGACCGTCACGGCCGGCAACTGGCCCAGGTGATTTACGCTGAGGGCTTCCGTTCCGGTTTTGATGCGCGTCACCGCGGAGAGCGGCACCAGATTGCCCGTGATGTTGGTGCTGCTGGATGTGCCCGCCCCAGTCGGCGAGGTTGGTCCCGAGTTGGGCGACAGGGCAGACGCGCCGGTCGGCGTCGCTGTGATGTAAAGCCGGGAGAGATCAAGCGCGCTGCTCTGGTATTCCGGCAGCAGCTCCAGCATGACCCAATACTGGTTGGAGTTGCCGTAGATCGTTGAAACCTGCTGGCCGCCGAACGCCGCGCCGAGCGCGCTTTCGATGGCAGCCGGCGTGACGCCGTAGGCAGCCGCCTTTTCGCGGTCGATTTCTACATTCACCGCCGGCGCATTCACGTCCAGGTCGGTGGTGACGTCCTGGAATCCGCGGGTGTTCGACAGCGCGTTCTGGAGCTTTAGCGCGTAGTCCTGGAGTTCCTGCTGATCCAGATCCTGCAATGTGTATTGGTACTGCGCGCGCGACTGAATCCCGCCGATCGGAATGGATGGCGGGTTCTGCATGAACACGCGCAGGCCCGGCACCGCGGACAGCTTCGGCCGCAGTTCCTGGATGATTTGATCGGCCGACAAGTGCCTGTTGCTTCGCGGCCCCAACGTGAACAGCAAGGTGCCCGTATTGGTGCCCGAGCGCGAGCCGCCGCCACCCACGAAGGACATGACCGCTTTCACGTTCTTATCGCGCGTTGCGGCATGGGCGGCTTCCTGCTGGTACTGCACCATCTTGGCGAAGGAGGTGCGGCCGGAGGCTTGCGTTTGCGCCCTGATCTGTCCGGTATCTTCGCTCGGGAGAAAGTCGGTCTTTGAAACCATCGCCATCAGCACAGTGGTGGCCAGGCTTCCCAAGAACACTGCAAACACCAGCGGCTTATGATCGACGCTCCAGCGCAACGAGCGGTCGTATGCAGCCTGCATTCTATCGAATGTCCGCTCCGACCATTCGTAGATGCGGCCATGGCGAACATGTTTTCGCTGACGGATGAAGCGGCTGCAGAGCATGGGCGTCAGCGTCACCGAAACCACGCCGGAGACGAGAATCGCCAGCACGATCGTCACGGCGAATTCGTGCAGCAGCCGGCCGACAATGCCACCCATGAAAACAATCGGAATGAACACGGCCGCGAGCGAGATGGTCATGGAGAGAATGGTGAAGCCGATCTCGCGGGATCCGCGCACCGCCGCGTCGTAAGGCTTCTCGCCTTCCTCTACGTGGCGCATGATGTTCTCGAGCATCACGATAGCATCGTCGACCACAAAGCCGACAGACAGCGTGAGCGCCATCAGCGACAGGTTATCCAGGCTGAACCCAAGAAATGCCATGCCGGCGAAGGTGCCGACCACCGCGAGCGGCAGGGCGACGGACGGGATGATGGTGGCGGAAAGCGTGCGCAGGAAGAGGAAGATGACCAGGACCACCAGCACGGCCGCGATCAGCAGCGTCGTCTGCACGTCCGAGACGGAGCCACGGATGGAGACGCTCCGATCATAGATGACGTTCAGCGAGATCGACTTCGGCAGGCTCTCCATGAATTTCGGGATCACCCGCTTTATTTCATCCACCACCTGGATGGTGTTGGAGCCGGGCTGACGCTGGATCGCGAGCACGATCGCGCGCTTGTTGTTGTACCAGCTCGCGACCAGGTTGTTTGCCACACTGTCTACGGCGCGGCCGATATCCTTGATGCGCACCGGCGCGCCGTTCTGGTATGAGATGATTTGGTTGTTGTAGGCGGCCGCGTTCTCCAACTGCCCGCTGGTGTGAATCATCGTGGTCTGCGTTGGGCCGTTCAGCTGCCCCGTCGCCTGGTTGACGTTGACGCTTTGTATGGCGTTCGCCACCTCATTGATGCCGATGCCCCGCGCGGCGAGTGCGTAGGGGTCGACCTGCACGCGCGCGGCATAAACCTGGGAGCCGTACACGTTCACCTGTGCCACGCCGTTCAAGGTCGAGAGCTGCCGCGCCAGAAGGTTCTCGGCATATTTGTCCAGCTCGTAGAGCGGCATGGTGGGGGACTGCATTGCCAGATAGATCACCGGCGCATCGGATGGGTTTACTTTGCGCAAGGTGGGCGGGCTCGGCATGTTCGTCGGCAGCTGCCGTGACGCCGCCTGGATTGCCGTCTGCACGTCTTGTGCTGCGCCGTCGATGCCGCGAGACAAATCGAATTGGATGGTGATGCTGGTCGAGCCCTGCGTGCTCGTGGAGTTCATCGAGCTTACGCCCGCAATCGTCGAAAACTGGCTTTCCAGCGGCGTCGCCACGGAAGACGCCATCGTCTGCGGATCGGCGCCTGGCAGGCTCGCGGAAACCTGGATGGTCGGGAAATCAACGTTCGGCAACTCGCTGACGGGAAGAGTGGAATAGCCGAACGCCCCGAAGATCAGCAGCGCCGCCATCAACAGCGTGGTCATCACCGGGTTGCGGATGAACGGTCCGGAAATGTTCATTGCGCGTCCGTAGCCGCGGCATCGCCCCTTCCCTGGCCGCCGATTACGCGCACGTGTCCATTTTCCACCACCCTGAGGGAACCGTCGGTGATGACGCGGTCGCCCGGCGCAATCCTGCCCGCAACGGCAGCCGTGCTGCCATCGTCGTTCAGCACCGCAACCTTGCGCATATGTGCCGTGGACCCGCGATCCACCAGCCAGACGTAGGGACCATCCGGCCCAAGGTTGACCGCATCGTGCGGCACCACGAGCGCGTTTTTCAGTTCGCCAAGCGAGACGCTAACATCCGTCATCTGCCCCGGCACCAGCGCATTGTCGACATTGGGGAAGGTGGCGCGCAGTTCAATGGTGCCGGTCTGATTGCTGACCGCGTTGCTCACGAAGTCGACGAATGCCGCGCGCGTTCCGCCGCCCTCTCCGCGTATTCGGATTGCCGCGATCATGGCGTGGGAGGCCATGCGCTCCTGTATGCGAGGCAGATCCGATTGTGGCAGGAAAAATGACACCTTCACCGGATGGATTTGCGTGATCGTCACCAGAGGGTTCGCGGTATTGGCGGGGATGATATTGCCCTGCTGGACCGCGATCGCACCCGTCTTTCCATCGACAGGTGAGCGGATTTGGCTATAGCTCAAATTGAGGCGCGCTGCTTGCACGCTCGCCGCGTCCGCCTGAACCGTTGCAGCCAAAGCCTTCTCTTGGGCGACGAATTGGTCCGCCTGGCTGCGTGAGGCGGCGCCCTGCTGCGCGAGTGCAGCATAACGCACGGCATCGTTGCGCGCGCTCACCAAGGACGCCTGATCCCGTGCTTGCGTTGCGGCGGCTTGCGCCAGCGCTGCGCGGAATGGTCTTGGATCCAATTCGAACAGCAGGTCGCCCTTGTGGACGAAATCGCCTTCCTTGAAATGCGTGGCGATGAGTTGACCGCCTACTTGTGCCGTCACCTGAACCGTGGCGTTGGCGATGATTGAGCCGACCGTGTGCTCCTGGATCACCACATTGCGGCTCCGGACCAGAGCAATTCGCACCGGAGCGGGAGCCTGTTTCGGCGGCCGGCTCTGTGTGGGCGCAAGAATTCGCCACAGAACCAGAGCCACAAGAACGGCCGCCGCTACAGCTGCCATCGGCCGCCATCGATTGCGCCGGGGCGGTAGCGGAGCGGTCATGCGGGAACGGGCCTGGAGGCCATCATAGCCGGAATCGGGCGGCCGTTTGGAATCAGGCAGGCGGACATCCATCAGATCGGCCCGGCTCGAAGGCGTTTGACGGCCATGGACATCGGCAAGTCGCGCTCCCAGCGCCCGGCATAGGTAGGCCGCCGCGCCTTTGGAAACCGTAAGTGCCGGGGACGAAGGCGGTTCCTCAAAGCGCGTGGGCGCCAACCTTTTGAGAAGACAGCAATTCCGCAGAACCGGGTGCGATTGCCCCCAGCAGCCCGCCCATATATAAGCCCGCGCTCCCCCGAACAGCGCGCCCCATGGATATCCGCAACATCGCCATCATTGCCCATGTCGATCATGGCAAGACCACGCTGGTGGACCAGCTGCTGCGGCAGTCCGGTTCCGTGCGCGACAACCAGCACATGGAGGAGCGGGCGCTCGATTCGAACGACCTCGAGCGGGAACGCGGCATCACCATCCTGGCCAAATGCACCAGCGTGGATTGGGAGGGTACCCGCATCAACATCGTGGATACCCCCGGCCACGCCGATTTCGGCGGCGAGGTGGAGCGCATCCTCTCCATGGTGGACGGCGTGGTGCTGCTGGTCGACGCCGCCGAATCGGTCATGCCGCAAACCAAATTCGTGCTGTCGAAGGCGCTGAAGCTCGGGCTGAAGCCGATTGTCGTGATCAACAAGATTGACCGGCAGGACGCGCAACCGAAGGAGACGCTCGAAAGCATCTTCGATTTGTTCCTCGCGCTCGAGGCCAATGACGATCAGCTGGACTTTCATGTGCTTTACGCATCGGGGCGCAATGGCTGGGCGGTCGCCGATTTGTCTGATGATCGTCGCGATTTGT
>JAFAVP010000024.1 GCA_019242395.1 Alphaproteobacteria bacterium
CCCTACCGACAACCTTTATGCGATGCCGGTGATGGTGCGCGACATCGAGGACTATCTCGGCGGCGACAATCTGATGGTGGTCTCGCCGGACGTACGCGGCGTGGTGCGGGCGCGCGCGCTGGCGAAGCGTCTCGGCGCCGATCTCGCTATCGTCGATAAGCGCCGCGAGCGTGCTGGTGAATCCGAGGTCATGAACATCATCGGGGACGTGAAGGGCCGCTCCTGCATTCTGGTCGACGACATTATCGATTCCGGCGGCACCATGTGCAACGCGGCCGACGCATTGATTGAAAAGGGCGCGAAGGATGTTTGCGCCTATGCCACCCACGCGGTGCTTTCCGGGGGCGCGGTCGCGCGCATTGCAAGTTCACGGTTGAAATCCCTGGTAGTGACGGATTCCATCGCCGACACCGACGAGATGCGCCGCTGCAACAAAATCCGCCGCATCTCCATCGCACCGCTAATTGGCGAGGCCATCCGCCGCATCAACAACGAAGAAAGCGTCTCCAGCCTGTTCGATTAGGCGGGAGCGCCCAAAGAATTTCCCTTGACAGCGAGACACTCGCTCTGCAGCATCTTGGTACTGTGTAGAGGTGTGGCCGCAGGCTTTTTTTCCTGCCGCCAAAAATCTTGAAAAGTGCGGTTCAATTCCGCAACGAAATTTCGGGCGCCTCATCCTGGCCCTGGCGCTTTCATCTTGGGCGTGAGTACGAATGGTGCCGCGGCAAATCGCCTACCAGATGTTGTGTCTACCCGGGCAAGCATGAAGCAGGAGACCAACGAGCACATCCGCGCGCTGGCGCTTTCGTTTGACGGCGTGAGCGAGGTGGATCATTGGGGCAGGCCGGCCTTTCGCACCAAGAAGCGAATGTTCGCGGTGATGCGCCCGGACGGGCTCTGGCTCTACCTGCCGGACGAGCGGAAGGAGTTTCTGTTCGAAGCCGATCCGAAGGCGTTCGTGAAATATTTGTGGGGCAAGCACCCGGAGCTCCTTGTTCAACCTGAGCGGGTTTCGAAAAAGGAGCTGGCCGCCCTCCTACAGGAAGCCTATGACGCTGCTCGTCCTTCGCTGAAGACCGGCCCCGCCCCACGGACATCGGTCGCCAAGCGGCAGGGATGAGCCGGTTGCAGCGGGAGATTGGTTCCGCTAAAAGCCTCGCCTTTCCGGGCCCATCTAACGTCGCCCGCCGGCCTAAGCGGCCGGAAACCGAGGAATTTCGCCATGCGGGAAACGCAACAGTTGAGCGCCGAAGCGCGCTCCGGAACCGGTAAAGGCGCTGCCTTTCGCGTCCGTCAACAGGGCCTGGTTCCCGGCATTGTCTATGGCGGAGACCGGGAGCCCGAGCCAATTGCCCTGCCCCAGCGGGATCTCGAGCGGCACGTCAGCACCGGCACCTTCCTGACCACCCCGTTCATGCTGCAGGTGAACGGCGGCAGCACCCGGGTCATCCCGCGGGATGTGCAACTCGATCCGGTGACCGACCGTCCTGTGCATGTCGATTTCATGCGGCTGAAGGAGGGTACGAAAATCGTGCTCGCGATCCCCGTGCGTTTCCGCGGGCAGGAAGCGTCTCCCGGCATCAAGCGCGGCGGAGTGGTCAACATCGTTCGCCACGAAATCGAAGTGCTCTGCCCGGTGGAGAACATTCCCGAGTCGATTGAGGTGGATCTGTCGGGCCTGGAAATCCACGGCACGGTGCACATCTCCAGCATCAAACTGCCCGAGGGCGTTGTGCCGGTGGTGAAGGAGCGGGATTTCACGATCGCCTCCATCGTGGCCCCGACCAGCGTGGTGGAAGAGGCGCGCGCGGCAGCAGCCGCGGCCGCCGCCGCAGCCTCCGCGCCCGCCGCAGAGGCGGCCGCAACGCCAGCGGCCGGTACTGCGGCTCCTGCTGCTGCGGCGAAACCGGCAGAGAAGAAGTAAGGCGCGGCTCGCGCGCCCATCATGCCCGAAATTCCTTTGCTCATTGCCGGGCTGGGCAATCCCGGCGCCGAATACGCGCGTAATCGGCACAACGCCGGTTTCATTGCCGTGGACGTCATTCACGAGAGCTACCCGTTCGGTCCCTGGCGAGGGCGCTTCTCCGGACTGCTGTCGGAAGGGAAACTCGGCGGGCGAAAGACATACCTGCTAAAGCCTACAACCTACATGAACGACAGTGGGCAGTCCGTCGGGCCCGCAGTGCGCTATTTCAAGCTGCCTTCGTCGGCTGTGGTGGTGATGCACGACGAGATCGATCTCGCGGCGGGAAAAATTCGCGCCAAAACGGGCGGCGGCGACGCAGGTCATAACGGGCTGCGCTCCATCACGGCGGCCGTGGGACCTGATTACCGGCGCGTGCGCATCGGCGTGGGGCATCCCGGCGACAAGTCGCGCGTGCATGGGCATGTGCTGAACAACTTCTCCAAGGCCGATGAGCAGTGGCTTGTGCCGATGCTGTCCGCCATCGCGGAAGCCGCGCCGCTGCTTGCCGAGGACGATCTCATTGGCTTCATGAACAAGGTGGCGCTACTGCAAAACCCGCCGGAAAAAAGCGGAAATCTGGCACTGCCGAACAAGAAGGACGCGTAATGGGTTTCAAATGCGGCATCGTCGGCTTGCCCAATGTCGGGAAATCCACGCTGTTCAATGCGCTGACGCAGACGGCGGCAGCGCAGGCGGCGAACTACCCCTTCTGCACCATCGAGCCCAATGTCGGTGACGTTGCCGTGCCCGATGCGCGGCTGGACACACTGGCCGCGATTGCGAAGTCGGCGCAGATCGTGCCGACCCGCATCACGTTCGTCGATATTGCAGGGCTTGTGCGCGGCGCCTCGAAGGGCGAAGGACTCGGCAACCAATTTCTGGCCAACATCCGCGAGGTCGATGCCATCGTCCACGTGCTCCGCTGCTTCGAGGATGACGACATCACGCACGTAGAAGGCCGCATCGATCCGGTTGGCGACGCTGAAACCGTCGAAACCGAATTGATGATCGCCGATCTCGAGAGTCTCGAGCGGCGTATCGTGCCGCTGGAGAAGCGTGCCAAGGGCGGCGACAAGGAAGCCAAGCAGCAATACAAACTCATGTTAAAGGCCGTGAGCTTGCTGCGCGACGGCAAGCCCGCGCGGCTGGCGGAGCTTCCGGCGGAGGACATCGATCCGTTCCGGCAGCTGGGCCTGCTCACCTCGAAGCCCGTCCTGTACGTGTGCAACGTCGACGAAGGCTCGGCGGCGCACGGCAACCAGTATTCCGTTGCGGTCGAAGAAATGGCGAAGCGCCAAGGTGCCGGCTGTGTGGTGATCTCGGCCCGCATCGAGGAAGAAGTGGCACAGCTGCCGGAAAGCGAGCGCGCGGAATTTCTCGCAAGCCTGGGCCTTGAAGAGCCTGGTCTCAATCGGCTGATCCGCGCGGGATATGCGCTCCTCGGCCTTCTCACCTTCTTCACCGCTGGACCGAAAGAGTCGAGGGCGTGGACGGTGACGAAAGGCGCGCGTGCGCCGCAGGCCGCTGGCGTTATTCACACCGATTTCGAACATGGTTTCATCCGCGCCGAAACCATCGCCTACGAGGATTACGTATCGCTCAACGGCGAAGCGGGT
>JAFAVP010000275.1 GCA_019242395.1 Alphaproteobacteria bacterium
GGGCAGGATTCCACCACCTGCCTGGCTTGGGCTTTAAATCGCTTTTCCGCCGTTGAGACCGTTGGATTTGAATACGGGCAGCGGCACCATAGCGAGATGGCGGCCCGCCCGCGGCTGTTGGGCATTATCCGCGAGCGCTTTCCCGGATGGGCTAGCCGGCTCGGTCCAGACCACGTTTTGTCGCTGGACGTTCTGCGTCAGATCGGGGGCACGGCCCTTACGGACGAAATTGGCATCGAACTGGGCCACCACGGCTTTCCGAATACGTTCGTCCCGGGGCGGAACTTGATGTTCTTGACGGCCGCCGCGGCGCTTGCGTACCGCCGCGACATCCAGGATCTGATCGGCGGAATGTGCGAGACGGACTTCTCCGGATACCCAGATTGCCGCAACGACACCATCAGGGCCATTCAGCAGGCGATCAACCTCGGAATGAATGCCCAGTTCCGGATACATACGCCTCTCATGTTTGTGGACAAGGCGGCGACGTGGAAGTTGGCGGAGCAGCTTGGGGGTAAAGAGCTCGTCGCGCTGGTCCGGGAAAATACGGTTACGTGCTATCTCGGCTCGAATGGGCAGAGGCATGAGTGGGGTTACGGTTGCGCCGCGTGTCCGGCTTGCCGGTTGCGGGCTGAGGGGTACCGTCAGTACATGGCGGCCTCGTGAGTTACCAGGTCAAAGAGATTTACTACACGCTGCAAGGTGAGGGCGCGCGCACGGGGCGCGCGGCCGTGTTTCTGCGCTTTGCTGGCTGCAATCTATGGTCCGGAAGGGAAAGGGACCGCGCTAAGGCCGCTTGCACGTTCTGCGACACAGACTTCGTCGGTACGAACGGACCCGGCGGTGGCATCTTTGTAACCGCAGAAGATCTCGCGGTGGCCGTGAGAGAAAAGTGGACTCCCTGCGGCACGGGAAAGCCCTATGTTGTTTGCACAGGTGGCGAGCCGCTGCTTCAACTGGACGAAACGATCATAAGGACGTTGCACGCGAGCAATTTCGAAATCGGAATCGAAAGTAACGGTACCTTATTGCCACCAGCGGGCGTAGATTGGATTTGCGTCAGCCCGAAGGCGGGTGCGGAGCTGAAGTTAGTTCAAGGCCACGAATTGAAGCTGGTGTATCCTCAGAAACTGGCTCCTCCGGAGCGTTTTGCAGCTCTTGCCTTCGACCACTTCTTTCTTCAGCCGATGGATGGTCCGGATCGGGAGAAGAACACACGGCGCGCCATCGATTACTGCCTTGCGCATCCGCAATGGCGGCTGTCCCTGCAGAGTCACAAGCTGCTCGGAATAGCTTAGAACTAGAATCGTGTCACCAGACCTTCCAGATCTGGCCGCGCCCTCTCAGTGAGACGCAACACTGGGCGGCCGATGTAGATGAATCCGGCAATCCGCTCGCCAGTCTCTAGGCCAAGCCCTTCATGCACGATTGGATCAAATGCGCACCATTCTGTAATCCAATTCGCTACAAAGCCGAGCGCGTGAGCCGCAACCAATATGCTCATGCAACTGGCGCCTGCAGATAGGATCTGCTCCCATTCGGGAATACGGATACCTTCTTGCACTCTGCTCACAACGCCAATCACGACCGGAGCGCGCAAGAAACGGTTGCGCTCGAGTAAAAGGCGCTCTGGGTTCGTCTCCGGCTCATGGACGGCGATGGCACAGGCTAACAGCTCGCCCATGCGGGCCCGACCGCTCTCCTCAAAAATAATGAAGCGCCACGGCGCGAGTTTGCCGTGGTCCGGCACACGTGCTCCGCAAGCGAGTATCTGGGACAGCTGTGTTGGGCTGGGGCCAGGTCCTGTCATGGCCTTTGCCGACCCTGACCGCCGGGAAAGAAGTAGCTCCAGACAGGACCCAGAGTGACGGTTTGGCTCCTGAGAAGTAGGTTCTGGTTGGATCTGCTGACGCATCTTGGCGGTCCGTTGTCAAATGGCAGGATACGATTATCTATAAGGTCGCGGACACGGAGCTTACGCCATGACCTTCAGCGATACCGATTCTGAAATTCAGCGCATTCGGTATGAGGTGAGGCGCTTTCGTCAGCATTTCGTCACATACGTTGCCGTGATCGGAGTTCTGTTCATTGTAAACGCGCTCACGGGAGGGTTTTGGTTTGGCCACTGGTGGTTTTTCTGGATCGCACTCATTTGGGGGGTGATCCTCGCCCTCGAAGGCGCCCACCTTTTCGGTGAAGACATCGGCCGGGAATGGGAAGACCGCATGGTCGATCAGGTCCTTGCCCGACGCCGGCGACAGGCAGCAGGCGCCTCCCACGGCACGTATAAGCCGCCTATGCCGCCATCAGCTGGTCCTGCGAGTAGCTACGGCTCTCCGCCGAATTCTCCTGCACCTCCCTATCCTGCGGTGTCGTCTGAGACGGTCCCAGCATCGCCCAGCGATATTCAGCCGGACAAGCCGCCGCACCTAGCCTGATCGGCGTCTTTCTGCTAAGGATTAGCTATGGCCGTTCTGGCTGAGAAGGTGGACTTCTGTGATCCGGTATGGGCGGCGCTTCGCGCGCAAGCCCAGGAGTTGACCCGTGAGGAACCATCACTGGCCAGTCTTGCGCACGCCACTATTCTGAAACATGAGCGCTTGGAGGAGGCACTATCCTACCATCTGGCGAGAAAGATAGGCGGTGATGAGGTCAGCCCGATGCTTGCTCGCGAGATCTTCGCGGAGGCCCTAAGCGCCGATCCGGTGATTGGAGACCAAGTCCGTGCGGACTTATCGGCGACATTCGAACGGGACCCGGCGTGTCATTCCTATGTACAAGCGTTCCTGTTTTTTAAGGGGTTTCAAGCCTTACAGTCTTACAGGTTAGCTCACTGGCTATGGCAAGCAAGGCGTGAATGGCTTGCTTACTACGTCCAGAGCCGGGTTTCGGAGCTGTTCGGGGTCGACATCCACCCGCGGGCGAAAATTGGGCGGGGCATTCTAACGGATCATGCCACTGGCATTGTCGTTGGAGAAACAGCCATCATAGAAGATGATGTTTCTATGCTCCACGGTGTGACACTGGGGGGCACGGGGAAAGAGAAGGGTGACCGGCATCCAAAGATACGGCGCGGAGTGCTTCTCTCTGTGGGAGCCAAAGTTTTGGGAAATATAGAAGTCGGCGAGTACTCCCGGGTAGGTGCCGGAAGCCTCGTCCTCAAGCCGGTGCCACCGCATTGCACGGTGGCTGGCGTTCCCGCCAGGATCGTTGGGTGCGCAGGTTCCGAGTGCCCCTCACAGGATATGAATCAGGCATTGGACGGGCTCGATTTTCAGATCTGAGCGCCCTGCATCCGCCGCCTCGCACTTGACCTACATTCAGAGGGCGTGCCAGTCAGACCACATTCGACGGAGAGGCCCGTGACTCGCAGTGAAATTTGGCGGCTGGAAAAGTATCTGCGCAATCTGTTCCGGCTCGACACAATTTCAGTGTTGGAGCGGCCTAACCAGGCTGATTCTGTTGAAGTTCATGTCGGAGGAGAATTTATCGGGATCATCTTCAAAGATGAGGAAGATGGGGACGTCTCTTATGCTTTCCAGATGGCGATCCTTGAGATGGATTTGCCGCCTGCTCCCTCCAGCCGCGCGTGAGTTCTAGCGCCCCCGCATGAAGGAGTGCATGAGCGCCTCCACTCCACTGGCAATTTCGCGCCAACGAGAGAGTTGCGAGCGCTTGAAGCGGTAGGTCACGCCGGCATGACGTGCAAGCCGGGTTTCGCGCAAGCAGCCGGGGCTCGGTATATTGGGACTGCCCCGCACACAACGCAGCAGCATGATCTGAGTACCAAAGCGGCCGACGAAAAGGTCTTCGCCACGGTACCCGGAGTCCGCCCTAAATTCAAATTGTTCAAGTCCGAATGGACCCGGACGGCCTTTAGGGTCTGCAACATAGGCCAAATAGATTCGCCGCAGCCGATCCTGTTCGTTCAGCTTTAGCTCCTCCTCATGGAGGAGGATGTTCACAACTGGCGAATCAGGTGCATTGGATAGGAAGCTCTGGGCTTGTCCGTCAGTATATCCTCGAAAGTCCGGCAGGAGGGCGAACAGCGCCACCTGCGTCTGCGAGCCGCCGCGGCGCGCGCTTCGGTACCGGATGTAATTGGCCGGGATAACAAATGAAACGCCGCCAACCGAAAGCGCCACGGGCGCTGTGCTCGCAGTGGCGGAAGGATGTTCCTCAACGAGAGATCCGGGTGAAGGCACCAGGTAGTAGAGGAGAATAGCGCCGGATAGCGCAGCCGTGACCACAAAAATGCCCAATGGGATCAACCATCCCGAATGTTTTGTGATTGCCTCTTTGTCTGCACGCGTCATTTCGGCACTCTCGATCGTCGATGATCTAAGCAGGCATTGTGCCCGCATTCAGGCAGGTCCAATCAGCGGGGGGCTGAGACATGGCATATAACTCTCAAAACGGGACAACTTGCGCTCCGGGTGCTGCTTCGTCCGGGCATGTGGAATGCAAGCTGGCGGCTGGGAGTGAATATGTATCACGACACCACCGTACTGCTGTTTGCGATGACTGCTGGGTTTACTGCCTCGGGAATCGCGGCGAATCTCTATCGGCTCCTCATTGGAAGCCAAAAGGATCGTCGATACCGCACAATTTACTATGCGAGCTTGGTGATCGCTGGCCCAAGCATGCTGTTCGAAAATGCCGCCCAGATGTGGCGCAAGAAGGACTGTACATGGGTAACCTTCTGGCTCGCGGCTGCAGTGGCAGGCTATTGGAGCTTGGCCCTCGGGCTTCTCGCCATCCAGCTCCTTCTCGCGGTCTAAAGCACGGTCAACATGCTGCCAACCAGCGGGTGGCGGACAATATCGGAGTCACCAAGTCGGACTACGGTAACTTCCGGAACCTGCTCTAACCGTAGCGAGATATCACTCAGCCCTGATAACCCGCTAAGGAGATCTGTCTGGTCGGGGTCACCGGTCAGCACCATGGTTGAACGCCAGCCCAGCCGCGTCAGGAGCATCTTGAGCTGTCCATAGGTGCAATTCTGCGCTTCATCGATGACCACAAAGCAGTGGTTCAGTGTCCGGCCGCGCATGTAGGCGACCGGGGCAACCTCGATCGCGCCGTCTCCCAAAAGTGCTTTGAGTCGCTTGGTTCCAAGCCGCTCGGTAAGGGCATCATATAGCGGGCGCAAGTACGGCGCGAGTTTCTCTTGCAAATCCCCCGGCAAGAACCCGAGGCTCTCGCCTGCCTCTACCGCCGGCCGGGAGAGAACAATGCGGGAAACGCGCCCTTGCTCAAGCGCCTCGACAGCTTTGGCAATCGCTAAGTAGGTCTTTCCGGTGCCGGCGGGGCCCAGCGCGATAACCACCGACCGCTCTTCGATTGCGTCGATCAGCCGTTGCTGCAGCGGGCTCATAGCCCGGATGTTTTTTACATATCTGCGGTCGCGCTCGTCGCTTTCTAGTGGATTCCAGCCAGCAGAAGGAAAAAGAGGATGAACTGTGGCGGTTTGTGTGTCCTGGTACTCACGCACCTTGTGGCGCGCGGAACGCTTGGCCATACATGCTCCATGGTTAGCAAATGCGGAAAAAAGCTGTGCGGGCAAGTAATGGACCGGGCGCCAGAAGGCGTTGGCGTGTGAACCCCAGGTCCTGTGCAGCAACCCATCGTTGCTCTCGCCTTGGCTCGCGACTCAGTCGCGCTATGAAAGCGTAACCCGTTTCCTCAGCCGCGTCTCCGAACATTCTGTGACAGAGCTTCCAGGGCGATACCAATGAGAGGTGGATGTGCGATGCCGATCTACGAACTTGACAACGCTGCGCCAGTATTTCCAGGTCACGAGAGGTATTGGATCGCGCCAACAGCTGTGCTGATCGGACGCGTGCGGCTGTTGGAGAACGCCAGTGTTTGGTTCGGGGCCGTGCTCCGCGGAGACAACGATTGGATCACCATTGGCGAAAACTCCAATATTCAAGACAATGTCGTGATACACGCCGACCCCGGCCAGCCTACGCTGATCGGGTCTCAGGTCACGGTGGGCCACCAGGTCATTCTTCATTCAACCACTGTCGGTGACCACTCGCTGATTGGAATGGGCTCGACCCTGCTCAACGGTTCTCGCATTGGGCGCAATTGCCTCATCGGCGCCAACACGCTCGTTCCGGAAGGAAAGCAGATTCCCGACGGTTCGCTCGTGCTTGGGAGCCCGGGGCGCGTTGTCAGGCAGCTAAGCGACCCGGAGCGCCAGATGCTGGACATGTCCGCACACATATACGTGCAAAACTGGCAGCGTTTCCGGAAGACGCTAAGGGAGCTGAATTAGGCCGCAGAAAGCTGCGGCTGCTTTATCCAAATGCGGCGAATGCGTGTTTCCGCCTCCATGCCGAGATTGGACCAGGTGAGCTTGTCATGGCTCGCGTCCACGACCAGGAGCATGTCGAGCTTGCCCAACTTTTGGATTAACAGGTTCTTCAGCGCGCCGATCGAGAGATCGCTCGATAGCACCCACGCCTGCGGCATAATCGGGTATGCAGGCCCCAGCCGCAGAATCTCCTCCTCCAAGGCCGTGATGGAGCCGGATTTCATGTCCGCCACGATCAGAAAGTGGGCTGTTTCCCCACCACTCTCTCCCTCCCCATGCCCGAACGTTTTCGATACTTCGGATTCTATTCGGTGATTGAGCGTGGCCAGAGGCGCGGGACGGAACAGGAAGGCCAAATCGGGATCCTGAGAGGCCGGCACGAACCGTCCGTCCTCCGGGTGAGCCACCAAAGAATGGGCTGCAAGCCTCCCTTCGACCGCAAATGTCTGCATCTGCGTGGCTGAATAGGGCCCGTACGTTCGGCCGCCCACGCTGATGATCCAGTTTGCCATAGGTTTACTTCCGCGAAAACCGCCTCACCCTATCCGGAAATCGTTACGCAAGCCTTGCTGGCGAGTGGTAGCGATGGACGACAGCCCCGGACACCCTCACACCATTGTCAGTAACGAGTTCCTTTGCCGAAGCAGGAAAGCGCTTGGCTCAGAGTGCAACAGCGTTAATGTTCCGGGTACCTTTTGGTGACCCCATGATCTCCCCTCGCTTGCTCGTCTCGCTTCTTGCGCTCGCCCTCGCTCTGACGGGCTGCAGCAGAAATGTTCCGGAATCCGCCAACGCAGCAGCTGCTAAAGTACCTCCCTTGCCGCTTGCCATGTTGCCGCGGGACGTCGTCCCGATGCATTACCGGCTCGCCCTCACGGTGGATCCCGAGCGAGAGGGTTTCACGGGGCATGCGGAGACTGACGTAACGTTCTCCAAGCCTCTACGGGCCTTTTTCCTTCACGGCCAGGAACTCCAGGTGGGACGTGTGGCGGTCCGAACCGGAAGCGGCCCGGAGGTTACCGGTCGCTACCTCCAGGTGCACGATTCCGGTATCGCGACGGTGTCTTTCGATCAGGCGCTCCGAGCAGGCCCCGCGACCCTCGTCGTCGATTATCGGGCACGGTTCAACCGCTCGCTTTCGGGTCTGTACAAGGTCATCAGCCGGGGCGATTCCTATGCCTTCACCCAATTCGAGAACACAGATGCACGGCGCGCTTTCCCGTCGTTCGACGAGCCGGGGTTCAAGACGCCCTTTGATGTGACGATCATTGCGCCTTCGGCCGACAAGGTCATCGCCAATACGCCGGTGTTGAGCAGAACCGAGCAAGGGTCGATGACCAAGTGGGTGTTCGAACCGACCAAGCCGCTCCCGACATACTTGATCGCGCTGGCTGTGGGCCCTCTGGACCTCGTCGATGCGGGCGATGTGCCGCCAAATCAGTATCGCCGCTACCCAGTGCATTTGCGCGGCGTGGCGGCCAGAGGGCTGGGGCCGAAGCTCAAATATGCACTGTCGCTTACGCCCGCCGTGGTCACGGCCCTCGAGAACTATTACCACACCGGCTATCCGTTTCAGAAGCTCGACACGCTTGCCGTACCCGACTTTTCCGCCGGTGCCATGGAAAATGCCGGCGCCATCACCTACCGCGAGCAGCTTCTCCTAATGGATGATAACGCTCCATTGGAGCAGAGGCGCCAAAGCCTGACGGTGCAGGCGCATGAGATTGCCCACCAATGGTTTGGCGATCTGGTGACACCCCGCTGGTGGGACGACATCTGGCTGAACGAATCCTTTGCCACCTGGATGGAATACAAGGCGGCTCAGGCGGTGCGCCCGGACCAGGATTATGCGCGCGATACGCTCATCGGCAGCTTGGGCGTCATGCGTCTGGACGAGCTACCCTCGGCTCGCCGGATTCATAACCCGGTCAACACGCCCGATGACATCGACAACGCGTTCGACGACATCACCTACAGCAAGGGCAGCGCGGTGCTCTCCATGTTCGAGAGCTTCGTGGGCCCTCAAGAATTCCAGAAAGGGATACACGCCTACCTGACGAAGTATTCCTATGGGACTGCCACCGCCGAGGATTTCATCGGCACCATTGCGCAAGTGACAGGCCATCCCGAGATCGTGCTGGCGTTCAGGAATTTCATAGATCAGCCGCATATTCCGTTGTTGGAGACCAAGGCTGCTTGCACCGGTGCCGGCACATCGCTCGACGTGCGTGAGACAGTGTACCGGCCCATCGGAGTCATACTTCCAGAGCAGCACTGGCACGTGCCGGTCTGCATCGAAGGCGGCGGCAATAAGCTGTGCCGGTTATCCAACCCACGGGGAATCCAGCTTACGCTGCCGGGCACATGCGCGGCAGATCTGTTTCCGAACGTTGGCGGGGCAGGGTACTACCGCTTCACTGTGCCGGAAGACCATTGGCAAACGCTGCTTCACAGCGCGCCAAGTCTTTCGGCTGCCGATCAGCTGACGCTGTTCCATAACGTGAATGCGGCCGTCCGCGCCGGGCTTGCTCCCGCCGCCGATCTGTATGCCGTAATCGCGCAGTTGGCCCCGGCATCGGATTGGGGCCTCCTCTACACCGATCGTCATAGCACCTTCGATCTCATCGACGCTCTGCACGATTTGCGGGTCACCGGCGTGCTCACGGCTGGAGGACTGGCCGCGCAGCAGCAATTCGTGCGGCGGTACTTCGGGCCACGGCTCAGGCAGCTGGGGCTCCTGGCGCGGGAGGGCGAACCGGCATCGGATGCCATGCTGCGCGCGCAGCTAGCGCAATTGCTGGTTGATGAGGGACGCGATCCGGCCGTTATCGCGCCGCTGGCCAAGGCCGCCCGCGCATACCTGGAATCCGCCCGCAAGCAAAGTTCGTTGCCGCCGGAATTGCGGCAAGAGGCATTGCGGGCTGGAGTGATCGCGGAGAGCACGCCGTTCGAAAACCTGCTGATCGAAGCAATGCAGAAGTCCGACGACGAGTATTTCATCCAAAGCGCGATCTACGCCCTCGCGGGGGCGGAAGATCGGGGCACCCTGGATCATGTGCTGGCGTTAGCTCTGACGCCGCAGATACGGACCGGGGATCTGCGGTATGTGCAGCGCTATTTCGGCGCCGAGCCCTCCGCCAAGCAGGCACTATGGGCCTGGTTTCAAGCGAACTTCCCGGCGATTGAGCGGCGCCTTTCGCGATACGGGATGGGGGCCACCCCCGATATCCAGAAATTCGGCTGCGACGAGGCCAGCAAAGCCGGCCTGCACAATTTCTTCGGGCCTAAGCTTCGGGAGCTTGAGGGTGTGCCGCGCGTGCTGCAAGAAAACGAAGAGCGCATCGGCCGCTGCATGGCCTTCAAGGCCGCCAAGGGTGCGGAGCTCAATGCGGCGGTAATGGCAGCGCGCTAGTTTGCTCCCCGAATGTCACCACATGCATGATGCGGCCGGGGAAGAACGCAAGACTGCCCGCAATCAGCAGGCCCCCGATGTAGACGCCCAGCATGGCGCGTTTGTGCTGGCGGACATTGTGGCTCCAGGCGCCGCGCAGCGCGCCAACGACGCCAAACAGCGTCAGCGGCACGAACAGGTGGATAGGCGAAAGGCCGAACAACGGGCTGTTGGGCATAATGGAATGCACGAACAGAGCGGCGATGGCGGTGACGGTCATCAAGGTCAGATAGAGGTACCCCAACACGCGGTGATGCCGCGCGCCCTTGCGGCTCACGAAGATCAGATAGGTGCCAATGAAGAATGCCGGCACCACGGTCGCCACATGGATTTGTACCGCCAGCGGAGCATTAACGAGCGGCGCAAGCGTCATGGCATCCCCGGTGGCCGCAGACCAGCAGCTTATAGCGGAGAAAGATAGTATCCTCTGCCTCACATACAACGGAGTGGGCGTGGCAACGGCGCAGGAACGGCAACTCACGATTTCCGTCGGGGACGGACAAGTCTCCGGCCTACTGGTCGCGCCCGCAGGTGCATGCGCGTGTTATGTTCTGGCGCACGGCGCCGGTGTCGGCATGCGGCACAAATTCATGGCAGAGACAGCGAGGGGACTGGCGGAGCGCGGCATCGCTACTTTGCGATACCAGTTCCCCTACATGGAGCGGGGCAGCAAGCGCCCAGATTCCCCGAAGGTGGCCCAAGCCGCCGTGCGGGCGGCGGCAGAGAAAGCGCGTGAGCTGCTGCCCGGCCTGCCGCTCATTGCCGGCGGCAAGTCGTACGGCGCGCGCATGACCTCTCAAGCGCGGGCCGAAGCGGCCCTTCCAGGCGTTCGCGGGCTTGCGTTCCTTGGATTTCCGCTGCACGCGCCGGGGCAACCGTCAGACGATCGGGCGGAACATCTCTCGCGAGTCGAAACTCCGATGCTGTTCTTGCAAGGTACGCGTGACGAGTTCGCGCAACTCGATCTCCTAAAACCGCTGGTGGAGCGCCTCGGCGCTCGCGCCACGCTCAAACTGTTCGAAGGCGCTGACCACTCCTTCCATGTTCCCGCCAAATCCGGCCGCACGGATGCAGACCTGATGAGTGAATTACTCGATTCGCTCGCTGAGTGGATTCGGGAAGTCGTGTCCTGATCAGTAAGTCCGCGCCTTGGGCGGGATATATTCGACATCGTTGGTGAGCGTCCAGGTGTGCACGGGGCGATACTCGAGCCGCGCACACCCGTTCGCAGTATCGAGCCACGCCAGGGTGTGTTTCATCCAATTCTGGTCGTCCCGGTTGGGGAAATCTTCGCGCGCGTGAGCGCCGCGGCTCTCTTCACGCGCGATGGCGCCTTCGACCGTCACGACGGCCTGTTGAAGGAGATTCTCGAACTCCAGCGTTTCCACCAGATCGGAATTCCAAATAAGCGAGCGGTCGGATACCGAGATATCGGAGAGCCCCTTGTAAATCGCATCGATCCGCTTCTGGCCTGAACGCAAGGTTTCGCCGGTGCGGAAGACAGCCGCATCTTCCTGCATCGCCTTCTGCATAGCGAGCCGCATCGCAGCCGTGGAAGTGCCGCCGCGTGCATGGCGGTATTTGTCCAACCGGGCGAGCGAAGCTTCGCCTGCGTCCTTCGGCAGATCGGGATGGGTTTCGCCGGGCGTCACGGCTTTCGCCGCCTGGCAGCCGCAGGCTTTGCCGAACACCACCAGATCGATCAGCGAATTGGAACCAAGCCGGTTGGCGCCGTGCACCGAAACGCAGGCCGCTTCGCCTACCGCCATCAGCCCCGGCACCACGGCATCGGGATCGCCGTCGCGCAATGTTACCGCATCGCCCATGTAGTTCGTCGGAATGCCGCCCATGTTGTAGTGGACGGTCGGCAGCACCGGGATCGGCTCACGGGTCACATCCACGCCTGCAAAGATGCGCGCGTTTTCTGTGATGCCCGGCAGCCGCTCGTGAATGATCTTCGGGTCGAGATGGGAAAGGTGCAGTTGAATGTGGTCCTTCTGCGGTCCAACACCGCGGCCTTCGCGGATTTCGATGGTCATGGCGCGGCTCACCACATCGCGTGAGGCAAGGTCCTTCGCGTGCGGCGCGTAGCGCTCCATGAAGCGCTCGCCTTCCGAATTGGTGAGATAGCCGCCTTCGCCTCGTACGCCTTCGGTGATCAGCACGCCCGCGCCATAGATACCCGTCGGGTGGAACTGAACGAATTCCATGTCCTGCAGCGGAAAGCCCGCGCGCAGCACCATCGCGTTGCCATCGCCTGTCTGCGTATGCGCGCCGGTGCATGAGAGATAGCAACGGCCGTAGCCGCCGGTTGCCATGATAACCTTATGTGTACGGAAGCGGTGGATGGAGCCGTCGTCCAAATTCCATGCCATCAGCCCGCGTACCGCGCCGTCATCCACGATCAAGTCCAGCGCGAAGTACTCGATAAAGAAGTTCACCTCGTGCTTTACGCATTGGCCGTAGAGCGTGTGCAAGATGGCATGTCCCGTCCGGTCAGCTGCCGCGCAGGTCCGCTGCGCGATTCCCTGGCCGTAGTTCGAGGTCATGCCTCCGAACGCGCGCTGGTAGATGCGGCCGTCTTCGGTGCGGGAGAACGGTACGCCGTAATGCTCGAGTTCGTACACCGCTTCCGGCGCGTTGCGGCACATGTACTCGATGGCATCCTGATCGCCGAGCCAGTCCGCACCTTTCACAGTGTCGTACATGTGCCAGCGCCAGTCGTCCTCGCCCATGTTGCCGAGAGCGGCCGCGACGCCACCTTGTGCCGCCACGGTATGGCTGCGCGTCGGGAACACCTTGGTCACGCAGGCCGTCTTCAGGCCCCTCGCGGCGCATTCGAGTGTGGCGCGCAGGCCCGAGCCTCCAGCGCCCACCACCACGACATCGAAGGTGTGATCGGTGATCGGATAGGCGGTCATCAACCCACCGCCAGGCGTGCCAGCGCCACGAGGGAAAGGCCGCCCACTACCCAGGTGAAGGCGCGGTTCAGAAGCAGGAGGGCGATACGCTGGCCGGGGTGATGCACATAATCATCGATCACCACCTGCAGCCCCAACATCATGTGCACGCAGATGACGATAACGAAGAGCCCCATTATCAGGGCGTTCCAGGGGTGCTGGAGGTAGCCAGCCACTTCGGCTTCCGTCTTGCCCCCCAGCAGCGCGGCCGAGGCCACAAACCACACCGATAAAGGGATCAGGGCGGCTGCCGTCACGCGCTCGCGCCAGAAATGCCTCACGCCCGAATGTGCGGAGCCCAAGCCCTGAACGCGGTGCAGGGGAGTTTCGAGGCTCATGCGTGCGGGCCTCCATGCAAGACCCACCAGCAGTAACCGAATACGCCGGCCGTGATCAGCAGAGAAAGAGCAATCACCAGAACGCCACTGCGATTCGCCG
>JAFAVP010000043.1 GCA_019242395.1 Alphaproteobacteria bacterium
GCGCAAACACGCCACCCTGCACGATCCCGAAGCAGGCCCGTCCGGGCTGCTCCGCGAAGGCGATTCTTGACCGCTTCGCCCAGCGGATCGACATTTCCAGGGACTGCTCGATCTGCGCTTCCGTTGCTGGATAAGCGGGGCACTCATCCAGCACCATCTGAATGTCCGAACCGAGGAGCCTCTGAATTTCCATAGCGCGCTCCGGTGAGAGAAATTCAGTGGCGCCATCGATATGCGACTGGAAGCGCACGCCCTCTTCCGTGATCTTGCGCAGCTTGGCCAGCGACATCACCTGAAACCCACCGGAATCGGTGAGGATCGGTCCGTACCATCCCATGAACGCGTGCAGGCCACCCAGCCGCGCGATGCGCTCCGCTCCTGGGCGCAGCATGAGATGATAGGTGTTGCCGAGGATGATGTCCGCACCGGTAGCGCGCACACTCTCTGGTGACATGGCCTTTACCGTTGCTGCGGTGCCGACTGGCATGAAAGCAGGCGTGCGGATGCAGCCGCGCGGAGTGTGGATGACGCCGACACGCGCCGCGCCATCGCTCGCTGTGACCTCAAAGCTAAATTGCTTCGTCATCGGAACAGCAAACAAGCGTCGCCGTACGAATAGAAGCGATACTTTTCACGGATCGCCTCCGCATAGGCGCGCTTCATCGTTTCGAGCCCGGAGAACGCACATACCAGCATGAACAATGTCGATCTGGGCAGATGGAAGTTGGTCAGCAGAACTTCAGCCGAGCGAAAGCGATAGCCCGGGGTGATGAAAATGGCTGTCTCACCCGAAAATGGAGTGAACATCCCGCTCTCATCAGCGCAGGTTTCCAGCGTGCGCAAGCTCGTGGTGCCGACGGCAGCAATCCTGCCGTCTTGCATGCGCACTGTATTCAGGCGCTCCGCCGTTTCGGGCGAAAGGGTGGCCGTTTCTGAGTGCATCCGGTGGTGGGCGGTATCTGTTGCAGTCACCGGCAGAAACGTGCCGGCGCCGACATGCAAAGTGACGCTCTGCACAGCGATTCCCCGGGCTTCAATCGAGCGCAGCAGCTCCGGCGTAAAGTGCAGGCCGGCAGTGGGTGCCGCAACTGAGCCCTCATGGGTTGCGAAAGCCGTCTGGTAATCTGCTGCGTCCCGCACGTCCGGTTTGCGCTTGCCCGCAATGTACGGTGGCAGCGGCACCTCGCCAAGACGCGCGATGGCCCGGTCCAGCACCGTGCCTGCACTGTCGAACTTCACCTCCACCTCGCCTCCGTCGCGTCGCGAGATCACCCTGGCCGAAAGCGTCTCGCCCACTCGCAACAGGTCATGCGGCGCCAGTTTTTTGGCCGGCCGCGCAAATGCGAGAAACCGGTCCGGCGCCAATCGCTTGTGCAGCATCAATTCGATCTTCGCGCCGCCTCCTACGGCCTCGCCACGCGGCTGACGACGGGCGTGCATGCGCGCTGGAATAACCTTTGTGTCGTTGAGCACGAGAGTATCGCCTCGCTCCAGGAATCGAGGCAGGTCTTGGATGCGGGCGTGCTCCAGCCGTCCACCCGTGTGGACCACCAGCATACGAGCAGCATCGCGCGGGCACGCAGGCCGGAGCGCAATACGCTCCTCCGGCAAGTCGAAGTCGAATAAGCTGACATCCATGTCTGAAGTCAGAAATTAGAAATTGGAACGCCGGAACACTGCTCACGCCGCGCCGGCGCTCTCGAGCACCGCCGCGATGATACGGTCCTGCGTGTCCTCGTCCAGATAGGGATGCATAGGCAGGCTCAAAACGTGTTTGCAAATGCGGTCGCTCACCGGCGTTCCTATGCTGGGGAAGTGCGCGTAGCCCTTCTGGTGCGAGAGCGGAGTGGGATAATAGATCGCGGTGGGTATCCCCTTCGCCTTTAAATCGGCCGCCAGCTTGTCACGGTTTGGCACCTCGATGGTGTACTGTGCCCAGGTGGATTGTGCACCTTCGATGACATGCGGCGGCTTCACGCGATTGGAACGGCGGAACGCTTGCGTGTAGCGCCGCGCTACGCGTTCGCGCATGTCGATCTCTTCCGGAAAGATCTTCAGCTTCTCGATGAGAATGGCAGCCTGAATGGTGTCCAGGCGCGAGTTCACCCCGATGCGGACGTTCTCGTATTTGTCGCTGCCCTGCCCGTGCACGCGGATGGAGCGCAGCAGCTCCGCCAAACCACCATCGTTGGTGAAGGTGGCGCCGCCGTCGCCATAGCAGCCGAGGGGTTTCGCCGGAAAGAAGCTCGTGCCGGCGGCATCGCCGATCGCCGCCGTCTGCCGGCCATCCAGGGTGGCGCCGAACGCCTGAGCCGTATCGACCAGCAACTTGAGATCTTCGTTCGCCACAACCGCTTCAAGAGAGTGGTAATCGGCAGGTTGCCCGAACAGATCCACCGGCATGACGGCACGCAGCGTTAGTTTGCCTTCATGCTTCACCATTGCAATCGCATCCTGAAGACTTCTCGGATCGATATTGTAGGTGTCTTCAAGTACGTCGACGAAGATGGGCGTAGCACCGACCAGCGCCACCACCTCCGCCGAAGCGGCAAAGGTGAAGGCGGGCACGAACACCGCGTCGCCCGCACCGATGTTCCAGGCGCGCAGCACGATCATCAGCGCATCGGTACCATTGGCGCAGGCAACGCAGTGCTTTACGCCTGCAAACTGCGCGAGCTGTTCTTCAAGCGCGCGAACTTGGGGGCCCATGATGTATTGCCCGCCATCGATAACGGCGCACACGGCTCTCTCGATCTCAGAGGCAATTCGGCGCCGCTGCGCCTGCAGATCAATGAACGGAATGGCAGCGGACACGACTCACCTCGGCGTGGATGGGGTCTGCGCTTCTAGGCAGCGCCACGCTGCCTCTCAAGCAACCGGCATACACCAAATATTGCCGAATACATCAGCAGCTAGGAGCGCTGCTTACCCGCATTTTTACGATCGTGTCCGGCGCGCCGGATATGGCACCGTTGTTATGCTCGCCGCCCTTCTTGATCGCATCGACATGCTCCATACCGGAGGTGACCTTGCCCCACACGGTGTACTGGCCATCGAGCCATGGCGAATCTTCAAAGCAGATGAAAAACTGGCTATTGGCGCTATTGGGATTGTTGGTGCGCGCCATCGAAACAGTCCCGCGCACATGTTTTTCACTGGAGAATTCCGCCTTCAAATCCGGCAGATCTGAGCCACCCGTGCCGGTCCCCGTGGGATCGCCGGTCTGCGCCATGAAGCCAGGAATGACGCGGTGGAACGGTACGCCGTCGTAGAAGCCGCGTTCCGAGAGTTCCTTGACACGCGCCACATGATTAGGTGCCAG
>JAFAVP010000118.1 GCA_019242395.1 Alphaproteobacteria bacterium
TTCGTCTTTGCATCGGCTGAATTGCGTACATGCGGTGCCGTGCTAGAACCTCGCGCATGGCGAAAACCGTTCTTGGTATCATCGGCGGCAGCGGAGTCTATGACATCGCGGGGCTTAAGAACGCGCGTTGGCAGCGGGTAGAAAGCCCGTGGGGTGAGCCTTCCGATGACCTGCTGTTCGGGACACTGGCTGGCGTGGATATGGTGTTCCTGCCGCGTCACGGCCGCGGCCACGTGCATTCACCCACCTCGATCAACTACCGCGCCAACATCGATGCGCTGAAGCGCGCCGGCGTGACGGATGTGATTTCTGTTTCCGCCTGCGGCTCGTTCAAGGAGGAACTCTCGCCCGGCACGTTCGTGATCGTCGATCAGTTCATCGACCGCACCCACGCTCGTGAAAAGAGTTTCTTCGGGCCCGGCTTCGTCGCGCATGTCTCGATGGCGCATCCCGTTTGCCCCCGGATCGCCGATGCGCTTTTCGATGCGGCGCAGGAAGAGAACATCCGCTGCGCCAAAGGGGGCACCTATCTCGCCATGGAGGGGCCGCAGTTTTCAACGCTGGCCGAATCCAACCTGTATCGCTCGTGGGGCTGCAGCGTGATCGGCATGACAGCGACGCCGGAAGCCAAACTCGCGCGCGAAGCCGAGCTGCCATATGCGCTCGTCGCCATGGTGACCGATTACGACTGCTGGCACGCCGACCACGATGCAGTGACCGTCGATCAGGTGATCCGCGTGCTCACCGCCAATGCAGAAAACGCGCGGCGCCTTGTGACACGCGTCGCGCCGAAGCTGGGGCCGGAGCGCACGATGTCGCCGCTCGGCATCGAGCACGTGCTCGACACCGCGATCATTACATCCCCCGACAAACGCGATCCCGCGCTGTCCAACAAGCTCCACGCTGTCGCCGGCCGCGTGCTGAACAGATGAGCGGTCGGCTTGGCATGCGCCTGGGAATTCCGCTGTTCTTGGCCCTGCTCGGTGCTGTGGGATTTGGCGGGATTTTAGAACAATCATGGGCTGTCATGGCAGGGCTTTTCATTGTCATCCTTGTTATCGCGCACTTGCTGATTGCGGCCAATCTCCGCCGCATGAATACACCCTTGGAGTAGGAAATGGATTTCTCCACCGTCATCCGCACCATTCCGGATTACCCCAAACCAGGGATCATGTTCCGCGATATCACCACCCTGCTCGGCAACGCGCGGGCGTTCCGCCGCGCCGTGGACGAAATGGTGCAGCCTTACGCCGGCGTGAAGATCGACAAGGTCGCAGGTATTGAGGCACGAGGATTCATTCTGGGCGGCGCGGTGGCGCACCAACTCGCCCGCGGCTTCGTTCCCGTGCGCAAGAAGGGCAAGCTGCCGCACACTGTGATGGGCGAAGACTACGATCTCGAATACGGCAGGGACCGCGTGGAGATTCACAGTGACGCGGTTTCAAAAGGCGATCATGTGATCGTGGTGGACGACCTCATCGCCACCGGCGGCACTGCCTTCGCTGCCATCAAGCTGCTGGAGCGGGCAGGCGCCACCGTGATCGGCTGCTCGTTTGTGATCGATCTTCCTGAACTGGGCGGTGCGGACAAAATCCGCGCGTTCGGCAAAGAGGTGCAAACGCTGGTGAGCTTCGAGGGGCATTGACCTTCACTGTCATCCCCGGCGAGGCGCGCGCACCCTTGCGCGAGCCGAGGGAAGGGGACCCAGGTGATCGAGCATCCTCGATGATCAAATGCAAGCACCAATTTAGCGCCTCACTGTTCAGCTTGCGGATGTGTCAACCACTTGGGTCCCTTCCCCTTGCAACGCTATCGCGTCGCTCGGCCGGGGATGACATGTGTGGTAAGCGGAACCCATGAACATCAACGGCAGGCACTACCGGACGATCTGGCCGGTTGGAGACGATGCGGTAGAGGTGATCGACCAGACCAAGCTGCCGCATCGCTTTAGGACGGTGACGTTGCGCAGCGCCGACGACTGCGCGCGCGCGATAAGCGAGATGATCGTGCGCGGAGCGCCGCTGATTGGGGCAACAGCCGCTTACGGCATTGCGCTCGCTATGCACGACGATGCGTCCGATGAGGCGCTCGACCGCGCGCACGATCTGTTGCTCGCCACCCGTCCCACGGCTGTGAATTTGCACTGGGCGCTAAAGCGGATGTGCGACGCGCTACGCAACCAGCCGCGCTCTGAACGTGTGGCAATCGCCTGGCGCGAAGCCGCGGCCATCTGCGACGAAGATGTGGAAACATGCCGTAGCATCGGCGAGCACGGCCTGAAAATCCTTCGTGAAGCGGGGGCGACAAAGAACGGTGCACCCCTCAACATCCTCACCCACTGCAACGCCGGCTGGCTGGCGACGGTCGATTGGGGAACGGCGCTCGCGCCCATCTACATGGCGCATGACGCTGGCATCGCCACGCATGTGTGGGTGGACGAAACGCGGCCCCGCAACCAGGGCGCTGCGCTCACCGCGTTTGAGCTTGGCGCACACGGCGTGCCGCACACCATCATCGCCGACAATGCCGGGGGCCACTACATGCAAGCCGGCGAAGTCGACCTTTGCATTGTGGGCACGGACCGCGTCACGGCCAACGGCGATGTCGCCAACAAGATCGGCACATATTTGAAGGCGCTGGCGGCGAAGGACAACGGCGTGCCGTTCTATGTCGCCCTGCCCTCCTCCACGATGGACTGGTCGCTTCACTCCGGGCGCGAGATCCCGATAGAAGAGCGCTCCGCCGACGAACTCCTGATAATGACCGGCCGCCTGCCAGATGGCGGCTTGGCGACCGTCGAAATCGCCAACCCTGGAAGCGGGGCCGCCAATCCGGCTTTCGATGTGACGCCCGCCCGCCTTGTCACCGGCTTCATCACTGACCGCGGCGTCTGCGAAGCGGGCCCAGAGGGACTTCGCGCGCTGCTCCCCAAGTAATCGGACGGTGCCGGACTATCCTGCTGTTGCGCGACCGGTAAGCAAGCGTATAGTTCCCTGGTGACGAGGGGGATCAGACATGTTCAAGCTCACCGCGATTTTCTCTATAGGCATGCTGCTCGCCGGCCAGGTGCAAGCTGCGACTCCCATGACATCATCCGCCAACACGGCACCGCCGCCGGCAGGGTCGTATTGCGCCTGGGGGAGCGGCAATTACAGCAACGGCACGCGCATGTGCGTATCCGCCACCCGGCTGATGATATGCGTCAATGGCGAGTGGCGGGTGGACGAAACCCGTACGCCTTTCACCGAAGATGTGTGCCGCCAAGACAACCCTCGCGCGCCGACATTCGGGAAGTAGCCTCAACGTACCTTCACAAAATGAAAGGGCGCCGGTAACGGCGCCCTTTTGAATCACGGGAGGACAGATTACGCGGCAACAGAGGTCTTTTCATTTTCCGGATCGCGCAGCACGTAGCCACGGCCCCAAACCGTTTCGATATAGTTGTCGCCGTTTGTGGCAGCAGCGAGCTTCTTGCGCAGCTTGCAGATGAACACGTCGATGATCTTTAACTCCGGCTCATCCATCCCGCCGTAGAGATGGTTAAGAAACATCTCCTTCGTGAGGGTGGTGCCTTTGCGGAGCGAGAGCAGCTCCAGCATCTGATATTCCTTGCCGGTCAGATGAACGCGCTGACTGTCCACTTCGACGGTCTTGGCGTCGAGGTTCACCGTCAGCTTGCCGGTGGTGATCACCGATTGGGAATGGCCCTTGGAGCGGCGCACGACGGCCTGAATGCGGGCGACCAACTCGTCCTTGTGGAACGGCTTGGTCATATAGTCATCGGCTCCGAAGCCGAGGGCCTTCACCTTGGATTCCACGATGGCGTTGCCGGAAAGGATCATGACGGGCGTCTGGATTTTCGCCAGGCGTAGCGATTTCAGTACCTCGAAGCCGCTCATATCGGGCAGCTGCAGGTCCAGTACGACTATGTCGTAATCGTAAAGCTTCCCCAGATCGATGCCCTCTTCGCCGAGGTCGGTGGTGTAAACATTGAAGCCTTCGGAGCGAAGCATCAGCTCGATCGAGCGCGCCATGGCGCTGTCGTCTTCGATCAAAAGCACACGCATCTTAGGAACCCCTCTTCGCCGCTCGGGCGCTGTTACCGAGATGCTGACGGTAAAGGAGAATGGTTAACATCCGCTTTAACCCATCCGCCGGACAGAGGTAGCTGGCTTGCACAGGCTCTCGCCGGACCCGCGGGCGCCCCATCCTCTTGATTCGGCATGTTAAGTTTACCGCGACTTAAACCCTTCCAGGCAAGATGCCTCCAATGAACAGTGGGGGCCGATCCGCTTTGCGCGTGCTTTCCCGAAGAATCGAAAGCCATGCCGGCTACCTGCGCCTGAGTCGGGCGGCAGCCCAGCGGCACCGTCCGTACAGGTGGGACCGCACCTTGCATACTGACTTGGTGGAAGACAGCAGCGGCCGTCTCGCCATGGCACAAGCTCACGATTCCGAAGAACCAGGCCGTTCCGTCGAGGGCGGCGCTGCACGGGACTCGCAGTGCGCCGGGAAAGGCTGGGCGTCATGAAACGCCGCGACACGCTGATGCGTCTAAAGCGCTTTCGGCTCGAGGACCTGAGGCGCCGGGTGGCCACGCTCGATGCCATGCAGGGCGATCTTCAGAAGAAGCTTTCAGATCTCGAGGAGAGCGTGGCGCGCGAACGTCAGCGCGCCAACGATACAGACATCGGCCGCCTGGCCTTTCCCTCCTTCTTGCGCTCGATAGAAGGCAGGCGTGAAAACATCCGCAACAGCCTCAAGGACATCGAGCGTGAGCGCGCCCAACTCCAACTTGAACTGGACGCGGCTTATCAGGATCTCAAAACCCTAGAGCTTGCCGTTGAGCAAGAAGCCAAGCGCGCGGCAGAGGCCGAAGCACGCCGCTCGCAATCGCGCATGGACGAGCTTGCGCTCGTGCGGCACCTGCGCAAGCACGCTATCCGGGGAATGTAACCTTACGGCGTGATTTCGTAGACGCTGCCGCCACCAAATTTGCCCCCAAAAGCCGTGGTCCCAAACAGGTTGCCGGCAGCATCCCTGATCGGGCCAGACTGTGGACTTGTTCCCTCCGTGCACCGTTCCTGCGGACAGAAAGCGTGGAGCACCTGTTCGGTCGTGCCGGCGACCTCAATGACGGCGCCGCAGGTCGAGCCGCCGAAACAATTGTCATTCCCGCCCAGGTTGGTCGCATTGTACAGGTTGCCTGCCGTATCCAGCGCAATGCCGGGCGCAGGCAACGACCCGTCGGCACACCCAGCCTGCGAGCAAAAATTGTAAAGCACTTTTTCAAGGGACCCTTTCTTCTTGGGCACCAGGCTGAAGGCCGCACCGCAGCCGCCCGGCATGTTGCAGTTGCTGCCGGTTCCGCCGCTGGCAGCCGTTCCCAAGAGCTTCCCTGTTCCATCGATAGAAAGGGAATCGGGGGTTTCCCCGTCGGCGCAATTCGATGCCGAGCAGAACGTGTAGAGAGTGCTGAGCTTCCATTTGGTCAGCTTTGAGTTCGCTTTCAACTGGAACACCGTCCCAGGCACGGCTCCCGTTGTCCCATAGATGCTGTTGCTGGCGCTGACGATCAGGTTTCCCGGCATCGATCCGTCGGCGCAGGCAGCCTTCGCGCAGAAGCTGTATAGGACCTTTTCGGACCAGGTTCCGCCGCTGTTGGTGAGCTGGAAGACAGTGCCTGCGTTGTTGAGGCCCCCAGAAACGGTGGTGCCAAAAAGTGGAGACACGCCGTCGTACGGTTGGCCGGTGGCGGCACCGAAATAGGTCAGGCCGACGTTGCTCTGCGTACTGACGCCGGACGGCGTGCTGCCATCGGTGCAGGCGCTGCCTCCTTGCGCGCAAAAGGCGTAGAGAACCTTGAGTTGCCATGTGCCTCCCGCGGGGCTCAGTTCGAAGGCAACGCCTCCACCGTTGGCTCCGCCGCGTGGGGTGACGCCGTAGAGGTTCCCGGCCGTATCGATAATCAACGCCGACTCCGGCGAGACGCCGTCATTGCATCCGGACTGGGCGCAAAAGGCGTACAATAGAGAGGGAGTCCATTTGCCGCCCGAGAGGCTCAACTCATAGACAGTGCCGAAGCCCGTTCCACCGGACGGCGCAGTGCCGTAAAGATGTCCCGCGCTGTCAAGCAGCAACCCGCCCGCGGGATTGGCTCCAATGCTACAGGTGGGGAAATCGGAACAGAATGCTGTGATCGTTTGAAATGTGGCCGCTTGTGACGGCGCAGCGAAAGCCAGTCCGGCTATGAGAGCGCCTGCGGCCAACACCTCGAAAGATGACCGCCATTCGGCCATGGTAGCAAAATGCATCTTGTGATCCCCGACGGCACAAACTGATTCGCATGGGGATTTTCCCCCCCTGAATACTGCCTGTCGAGTGGGGCATGGCCGATCAAAGGCCTCGGCAGAGACTGCCGGTGGATCAGTTCCGATATTGCTGCAGGCGGGTCGCGCGCAATCCAGCAAGGCCAAACCGGTCGATCGCGCGCTGCCAGGCGAGGAACTCCTCCACAGTGAGGGTGTAGCGACGGCATGCTTCATCGAGACTCAACAACCCGCCGCGCACGGCAGCCACGACCTCCGCCTTCCGGCGGATGACCCAGCGCCTGGTATTGGGTGGCGGAAGATCTGCCATGGTGAGTGGACTGCCATCAGGACCGATGACGTAGCTCACCCGGCCTCCCCGCTGCTCACCGATCATGTTGCTGCTCCCAACGCTACAAGCACACAAAATACCCGCTGCCACTTTAAGAAAGGCCAAAAGCGCACGGTGAAAAAACTCGTAAGTTGCAGGCTTCTTTGTGCGAAATCGGGAATACGCAACCTTCATTCTTTCCCGCGCTCGTCAGCTTCTGTTAACGCGCGCTTGCTCGCGCGGCGGCGGGGACCTATACGCGCAGTTACATGAACATGGCCTTGCCCAACAAGAAGATGCGCATCGCTGTCGCGATGTCGGGCGGCGTCGATTCCTCGGTTGCAGCCGCGCTTGTGGTCCGCGCCGGTGCTGAGGCAGTCGGCGTGACGTTGCAGCTCTACGATCACGGCGCTGCACTTCGAAAGAACGGAGCCTGCTGCGCGGGGCAGGATATCCATGATGCGCGCCGGGTGGCTGAGAGGCTCGGCATTGCGCACTACGTCCTCGATTACGAAGAGCGCTTCCGGAAAGCCGTGATTGAGGATTTCGCGGCTTCCTATGCTCGGGGCGAGACACCCATTCCCTGCGTCCGCTGTAACGAACGGGTAAAGTTTTCAGATCTGTTGTCGGTGGCGCAGGATCTTGGGGCGGATGCATTGGCCACCGGCCATTATGTGCGGCGCATGAATGGCGCGCAGGGGCCAGAGCTGCATGCGGCTGTCGACGAAAGCCGCGATCAAAGTTATTTCCTCTGCCGGACGACGCGGGAGCAACTTTCCTTCCTGCGGTTCCCGCTGGGAGAGATACAAAAGAGCGACGTACGCGCCATGGCGGCAGAGTTGGGATTGCGGGTGGCGGAAAAGCCCGACAGTCAGGACATCTGTTTCGTCCCAAATGGAGATTACGCTTCGGTTGTGCAGCGGCTTTTACCTGATGCAGCTCCACCCGGCGAGATCATCGATGAGGCGGGCAATGTCATTGGGACACATCCTGGTGTGACGCACTTCACTGTGGGTCAGCGCAAAGGATTGGGGCTATCCGGGGGTGGCGTGCCCCTTTTCGTCCTTCATATCGACGCGGCGCGGGCACGCATCACAGTCGGTCCGCGCGAATCGCTGCGCGTCCGGACGATCATGTTGCGAGAGATGAACTGGCTCATACCGCCTCCCGAAGGAGGACTGGAGTGCTGGGCAAAGGTACGTTCCTCGCGCGCCCCAATCGCGGCGCGGGTCACGCCCGTAAAAGAGGGTGGTGCGCAGGTGGACATTCCGTCTGGCGAAGAGGCTACGGCACCAGGCCAAGCCTGTGCTCTCTACAGCGGAAGCCGTGTGTTGGGCGGCGGCTGGATCGCACGTTGGAACCCCATGCAAGCCGCCGCGTAGGCTTCCTTGACGCCCCTACAGCGAGCCCTTACATCCCCCGCCTTGGCTGGCCTTGGGCAGCGTAGCTCAGTGGTAGAGCAGGGGAATCATAATCCCTTGGTCGGGGGTTCAAATCCCTCCGCTGCTACCAGCCGGCGCAGGCTCCGAGAAGGATAATACAAGCGTTGGCGACAGGCGCGACCACGGCTGCTTTCAAAGGGCTTCCCCTCCCCGGCATCGACGACATCCGAGCGGCCGCGGCCGTCATCCACGGCGCGGTGGAGCGCACACCAACGCATCATTCCCGCACGCTGTCGAAAATCGCCGGCTGCGACATTTATCTGAAATTTGAAAATCTGCAGTTCACGGCGTCCTTTAAGGAACGCGGGGCTCTCAACAAACTGATGTCTCTGACCCCAGAGCAGCGCCGCCGCGGCGTGGTGGCGATGAGCGCCGGCAATCATGCGCAGGCCGTCGCCTATCATGGCAGCCGCCTCGGCATTCCGGTGACCATTGTCATGCCGGAGGGTGCCCCCTTTGTGAAGATCAAGCGTACCCGGGAATTTGGCGCAGAGGTAGTACAGTTCGGCGCGACCTTGACGGAAGGTTACTCGCGCGCCCGCGAGCTGGCCGACACCAAGGGCTTTACCCTGGTTCATCCTTACGACGATCCGAGAATCATCGCGGGGACGGGCACGGTTGGGCTCGAACTCCTGGAGGACGCATCGGATATCGACACCATTGTCGTGCCGATCGGCGGCGGCGGACTGATTTCCGGGATCGCAATCGCGGCCAAAGCCGCTAAGCCCAGCATCAAGCTTTATGGCGTACAGGCGGCGCTCTACCCCTCTATGTACGATGCCTTTAAAGGAGAGACGCAGCCTTGCGGCGGACAAACAATCGCGGAAGGCATCGCGGTGAAATCGCCTGGGCAACTGACTCGCGCCATCATCGATGAACTGGTCGAAGATGTTCTGCTGGTGCGGGAAGACGAAATCGAGAGCGCGCTGGCCAGCCTGCTCGAAATAGAGAAGACGGTGGTGGAAGGGGCCGCTGCCACAGGGTTTGCAGCCGTGACCAAACACCCGGAAATCTTCAGAGGCCACAAAGTCGCGATCGTTCTTTCCGGCGGCAACATTGACATGCGGCTGCTCTCGAATGTGATTTTGCGCGAACTCTCCCGAGAGGGCCGCCTGCTCTCCCTGGGCGTGGAGATTGAGGATCGACCGGGCTGGCTTGCGCGGATCGCGACAGTAGTGAGCGAGACTGGCGGTAACATTCTGGAAGTCTCCCACGATCGCATGATGATGGATCTGAGCGCCCGCTCCGCCGATCTGGGCCTTGTGATCGAAGCGCGCGATGCCACGCATGCCGATGAAATCCGAACCGCATTGGAGAGCGCGGGCTTTCGGCTGCGGGAGCCTCAAATTTCCCGCGCCATCTCACGCACCGGCCGCTTCTTCACCTCCGGCGACACGGCGGCCGGCCAATGACAGCGATGGTCGGCATCATAATGGGTAGCGAATCGGATTGGCCCACGCTGAAATGTGCCGCCGAGATTTTCGATACACTAGGCGTCCATTACGAAACGCGCATCGTCTCCGCCCACCGAACACCCGATCGACTCTACAAATACGCACGGGGCGCCGCAGCACGCGGCCTCAAGCTGATCATCGCGGCAGCCGGAGGTGCGGCGCATCTGCCTGGCATGACCGCGTCGATGACAGTGCTACCCGTGCTCGGCGTGCCGATTGAAACCAAGGCCCTTAAGGGAATGGACAGCTTGCTTTCGATCGTCCAGATGCCCGGGGGCGTTCCAGTTGCAACCTTCGCGATCGGCGAAGCCGGCGCGAAGAACGCTGCGCTGCACGCTGCTGCCATTCTTGCCCTATCAGATGAGGCGGTTGCCGGAAAGCTCGCTCTCTGGCGCAAGCAGCAAACCGACTCGGTCGCCGAAGCGCCGTCGCAATGAGCGACCTGAAGCAGCTTACAGCTCCCGTGCCGCCGGGAGGGACCATTGGGATTCTCGGTGGCGGGCAATTGGGGCGGATGCTGGCCCTCGCGGCTGCGCGGCTGGGTCTCAGGACGCATATCTACTCCGATGAAGAGGACTCGCCGGCGTTTCAGGTGAGTGCGCAACGCACCTGTGCAAGCTTTCGCGATGCATCGGCACTCGAGAGGTTTGCCGCCGCTTGCAGCGTCATCACCTGCGAGTTCGAAAACGTACCGGCCGAAACAGGCGCTTTACTCTCGCCGTTGAAGCCCGTCAGGCCAAATCCCCGGGCGCTCGCGACGACGCAGGAACGGTTCGAGGAAAAGTCCTTTGTCTCTCGACTGGGGCTAGAGACTGCGGCCTTTCTGCCGGTGAATTCCCCAGCGGACGCGAGGAGCGCCTTTCAGCAGCTCGGCGCCTCCCGCGCGGTGCTCAAGACGCGGCGGATGGGCTATGACGGCAAGGGGCAGGTACTCGTCGGCAGCGCGACAGAGGCCGCGCAAGCGTGCGAACGGTTCGAAGGAATTCCTCTGCTGCTCGAATCCTTCGTTGACTTCGAATACGAGGCCTCGGTTGTGGCCGCCCGAGGGACTAACGGCGATTTTGCCGCCTACGACCCGCCGGAAAATACGCACCGGCACCATATCCTCCACCGCTCGACAGTGCCATCGCGACTCCGAAACGGGCAGATTGCAGAAGCCAAACGCATGGCGCGGGAGATTGCCGAAGCACTCGACTATGTGGGAGTCCTGGGTGTGGAGTTGTTCGTATGCAAGGACGGTCAGCTCCTGGTCAACGAGATCGCTCCCCGCGTGCACAATTCGGGGCACTGGACCATCGATGCTTGCTTGGTAAGTCAATTCGAGCAGCACATTCGCGCCGTCGCTGGATGGCCGCTTGGCTCGACCGAACGCCATTCCAATGCTGTGATGGAAAACCTCATCGGCGAAGACGCCTGCGACTGGCAGGCGCTGGCCGGGCGTGGCGGCGCATTGCACCTTTACGGCAAGTCAGAGATCCGGCCCGGCCGCAAAATGGGCCACATCACCTGGCTTAAGCCGGAGGCCGGCGTCCGGTGAACTGACTGAGGATGTCAGAGAACGAGGGTAATTTCGAGAGCTGCTCGTGCACTCCCGCCTTGAACTTCTCGAACTGCATCACATTCTCGATCCGCGCATCGAGGAATTCGAAAGTGTCCTTCTCATCCTCGGTGTCATCTGTGAACCAGCGCAGCATGGTGGACGAATAGACGCCCATCAGGATGCCGCGCTTGGTATAGAAGTTGAAATCGGTCGAAGTGTCCCCGGCCGCCCGCCACATGCGATCGGCCGTGCGCCAGAGCAGGGTGGTCGCAAGTGGCGCATTCTGGGGCAGGCTCAGAAAAGCCGCCGCTCGTCTTGCCGCCTCTTTGTAGGGGCGCAGAGCGACAATGCGGGCATTCACCCCTGCCTTGATCCGCTCACGAATTTTCATCTCCGATAGCGGCGTGTTCTTCAGCGCCGCATCCATCTGCTCATCCGCCCAGCCGGAAAACGCCTCGACCAGATCCTGACCCGGGCGGGGGAACAGCCGGGTTAGCGTCGCAACATCCACATTGGCTGCCGCTGCCCCATAGTTCAGCGTCTTATCCGTGAACCCCTCCTCGGCGA
>JAFAVP010000167.1 GCA_019242395.1 Alphaproteobacteria bacterium
AGTGGAGCAACTGCCGCGCATCTATGTCGCCAAAATGAGGCAGGAGGGCCATGACCGCGGCGCCAAGGTCATCGCCACCGCCTTTGCCGATCTTGGCTTCGATGTGGATATCGGGCCGCTGTTCCAGACGCCGGAGGAAGTCGCCAAGAACGCGATGGAGTCCGATGTGCACGTGATCGGAGTCTCCAGCCAGGCGGCGGGGCACAAGACGCTGGTGCCGCAATTGCTCGCCGCGCTGAAGGATCAGAAGGCAGACGATATTCTGGTGATCGTAGGCGGCGTGATCCCGCAGCAGGATTACTGCTTCCTGCAGAGCGCCGGCGTGGCAGCCATTTTCGGCCCCGGAACCAACATCCCGGAAGCCGCCGCCAAAGTGCTGCAGATCATCCGTACACGTAATATTCACCCGGCGGCGGAATAGACTGCCGGCTACAGTTTGGGAGTGATGCGGTGCGCGCAAATATGATCGAGCGGACAGGGCTCGCAGACTGGAGCGGCGCGCTTGCACAGTGCCTTGCCATGTTCGCGTAGCAGGCCATATGCGCGTGCTAGCCAGTCGCTGTCGGATTGGCCTGCCAGGCCAAGAACGGCGGCTGCTGACTTGTAGGTCTGGCCGTAGGAGTTTTCTTCCAGGCAGTAGCCAAGGCGCACCATCGTCCGAAGGCCGTTCGAATCCACAGTCGGGAGCGGGGCGATGCCGCTGAGGAGTAGAATCTTGTCGGCGCCTGGATCGCCGATGGCCGGAAACTTCTTCAGTAGGGCCCGCGCCTTCGGCACCGGCAGCATGCGCAAGTGAGAAGATAAATCACCCTCGCATTCCGCAACCGCAATCTCACCGATCCGTCGCAATCGTTCTGATCGGGCCAGGGCATTGATACCGCCGCGGCGCGCAATGTCGGAAAGGATGGCGTTCGGCGCGGTGGCGATCTTTGCGGCTTCCAGGCCGATCCGGTCGCGAAACTCCTCTAACAAGGCAGTGCGCCGCCCGTCGTCGATCAGGTAGCCGATGTTCTCCCAGACGATCAGCGCGAGCGGATCGGTCAGCCCTTGACTGGGTGCGTAGACACGGGCCAGTCGTTCAACAACCGTCTTCAGCGAACATTTAGGCTTTTCAAGATTCGGGGCAGCACTCCGGTTGCCCGTCCGGCCCATTCCGCTAGCGCCTGAGGCCGCGGCCGGTGACGGCGTGCCAGACAAGCAGCACGATGACCGCTCCGATGATGGCGATTACCATCGAGACCAGGTTGAACTCCATCGGGTCGTGATGGCCGAAGTGGGAGAACAGCCAGCCGCCTACTAGAGCACCGATGAGCCCCAGCGCGATATCTGCCAGGCAGCCGGAGCCACGCCCGCTCACCGCCTTGCTGGCAATGAAACCGCTGATCAATCCAAGGATAATCCAGCCCACTATCGACATCTTCTCGACCTTTCGCCTTTAGGTCAGGCTAGGTACTCATAGCTTGTTGGGCAAGGGATTGTACTGCGTGAAGAACGGGTTTCGCGATCTGTGGCGTGTCCTTGGGCCGGGCCTGATCACAGGCGCGGCGGACGACGATCCAAGCGGGATCGCCACGTATAGCCAGGCCGGCGCGCAGTTCGGCTACGCGCTTACCTGGACGATGTTTCTCACCCTTCCGTTCATGGCGGCCATCCAGATCATCAGTGCGAGCATCGGGTGGTGCACGGGCGAGGGCTTGGCGAGCAGTCTCGGGAAGCGCCTGCCGCGCCCGGTGTTGCTAGCACTGATCGCGCTGCTGGTGATCGCCAACACGATCAACATTACCGCCGATCTTGCGGCAATGGGCGCCGCGCTGCGCCTTGTTGTTGGCGGGCCCGCGGTCGCTTACGCGGTGGGCTTTGGCGTTCTCTGTCTGACGGCGGAGATCGTCATCCCATATCACCGCTACGCAGGCTATCTGAAGTTTCTTACGTTCGTGCTGTTCCTCTATGTGGCGACGGCGTTCAGTATACACGTGCCGTGGTTGAGCGTGTTGTTCTCCACGCTGCTGCCGGATCTCGCGCTGAAGCGTGACGCGATGCTGACCATTGTGGCGCTGTTCGGCACCACCATAAGCCCGTACCTGTTTTTTTGGCAGGCTGCGCAGGAGGCCGAAGAGTCGCGTTTGAGCTACAAGCGGAGATCGAAGGCTCCGTTGAGTGCCGCCGCCTTCCGCCACATCACTGTCGATACATGGACCGGCATGACAATGTCGAACGTTGTGGCCTTCTTCATCATCGTGACTACTGCCGCCACCTTGCACGCTCACGGGGTGATGAAGATCGATACCGCTGCGGAAGCGGCCGAAGCATTGAGACCGATCACCGGCGCCTTCACCTTCGCGCTGTTCTCGGCCGGCATCATCGGGACCGGCTTGCTCGCCGTTCCAGTGCTCGCGGGCTCCGCCGCCTATGGAGTCGCCGAAGCTTTCAAACTCAAGGGAAGCCTTGAGATGCCGGCCGGCCGCGCCATCGGCTTCTACGCCATCGTGAGCGCTGCGACCTTGGCCGGCGCCGCATTGACGCTTTCCAAAGTCGACCCCATCGCCATGCTCTTCTGGACGGCGGTGATCAACGGCATCATTGCCGTGCCTATCATGTTCGCGATGATGCTGGTCGTCTCGGGTGAGAACCAGGTCCTTCGGTTACCTTCATGGCTGAAGGTGCTCGGCTGGCTGGCGGCGGCGCTGATGGCGGTCGCGGTCGTGCTCCTCTTTTGGTCGGAGTGGGTCAGTCCATCGTAACGACGACTTTGCCCAGTGCCTTGCGATCCATCAGGAGACGGATGGCTTCGCCGGCACGGGCAAGCGGAATGCGCGCCGAGATATGCGGCTTGAGTTTGCCTTGCGCGATCATGTCGAGAAGCTTTTGAAGCGACTCGTGTGCGTGGCGCGGATGGCGTGCCGTCGAGGCGCCCCAGAAGACTCCCACGATCTGGCAGCCCTTCAGTAAGGTGAGGTTAAGCGGCACCTTCGGGATATTGCCCGCGGCGAAACCGACGACCAGATACCTGCCATTCCAGTTCATCGCCCGCAAAGCCGGTTCGGCGTAATCGTCGCCCACAGGATCGTAGAGCACATCCGCGCCCGCTCCGTTCGTCAGGCGCTTGATCTCTTCCGAGAGTGCCTTCTGCTGCTCGCGCGATAGCGGCACCGGGGGATAGACGAAGCCGTCATCAGCACCGCGGCTCATCGCAAGCTCCACCTTTTCGCGTGAAGACGCACCGGCGATTACCCGGGCTCCCAATGCTCTCCCGATCTCAACAGCGGCAAGGCCGACACCCCCTGCGGCGCCAAGGACGACGAGAGTTTCACCCGGCTTGAGATTCGCGCGATCCGTAAGCGCGTGCCACGAAGTGCCATAAGTGACGATGAAGGATGACGCGACATCGAAGGGGACCTTCTCAGGGAGGATGAGGCAACGGCGCGCGTCAGCGACAGTCTCCTCTGCGAAGCCGCCGCTGCCCACAGACGCGGTAACTCGGTCGCCCGTCCTGAGATTCATCACGTCCTGGCCAACCTCGTTGACCACACCCGCAACTTCTCCACCGGGGGCGAACGGCAGGGATGGCTTGAACTGGTACTTATCCTGAATAAGCAGCACGTCCGGGAAATTCACTCCACAGGCCTTGACCGAGATCACGACTTGCCCCCGCTCCGGAAAAGGGCAGGGCACCTCCCTTAACTCCAATTCTTCCGGCGGCCCGTAGCGGGTGCAAAGTGCGGCTCTCATGCTTCCCCAGAGGTCAATTTCGAGCGCTCTAACCTAAAGATACCTTGCCCTGCCGCAAGCGCAGGATGACAGTAGAAAGGCAGCTCTCATGGAAGGAGAGGATCCGATGAATACCCGGACCGCAATGGCAGTGGTGTTGAGCCTTCTTCCAACACCGGCATTGGCGCAGCAAAACTGTCTTGTTTCGGCGCAAATTTGGAGCTGGAACCCGCTCAACCGGAAGACCTTGATTGTGCAGGACACGATACACCGCCAGTTCAAGGTGACGTTGTACGGTCCCTGTCCGGGCATCGACTACAACATCGGCGCGGCCATCGTCTCTCACGGCAATACGGCGCTGGATTGTGTGCGGCCGGGCGACGTCGTGGTGCATCGTGGTTACGGAATGGGCAACCGCTGCCTGATCAAATCCGTCGAGCCATACACCGGGGCGATGCAGAAAGCCGATGAGGCCACCAGGACACAGTCTCAATGAGCCTTTAACGTCTTGATTCCTGAATCGTTCAGCGCCCGGGCGGGGCGCCGTTCGCCTACGACGTCATTGCGGGTATTCAACACCGGCGCGCGAACAAGTTTGTGGGCGTCGGGGTCTTCTCCAAGCAAGCCAAGATTCTCAAGGAGTGCGGCAATCGCTGTTTCGGCAGCGCGGCCGGCGCCATCGTCGATCTTAAGCGCGATGCCGATGCCCATTTCGGGGATAATGGCAGCGTAATATGCCTCTGCACCGGCCTTGGTTGCAAAACGGCCCCGGCCAGCCCGCATTAGAATCGTGTCGCTGCGGCCGGTACCGGCGACCAGTTCTGGATGCGCTGTCATCGCTCGCAAGATACGCCGTGCCGCTTGCGCCCGCCCGCGGGGCAACTGCGATGGATCGGCCAGACTGGCCAGAGCACGTGCGAATGCGGAAATCGGCAATGCGAAGTTGGGGGCCGTACAGCCGTCCACCCCCCACGGGATTTCGACCGGGATATTGGCGAGCTCTGCTAGTGCCTTTACCACCGCTTGCTGCAGGGGGTGGCTGGGATGTTCATAGCCCGCCGTTGCTATGCCCCAATGGCGTGCGACCGTCAGAAAGCCGGTATGCTTGCCCGAGCAGTTGTTGTGGATACGGGTGGGCCGCTGACCCTGCCTCACCATATCGGTCCAGACTGGCTCGTATCGAACCGCATGGGGCCCGCAGGCAAGATCCGATTCACTGCAGCCGATCTTCTTCAGCCAGGCTGCCACACGGCCGGTGTGCATCGGCTCCCCGGAATGCGACGCACAGGCCAGTGCAATTTCAGCATCCGTGAGCCCGAAAGCATCCGCTGCGCCGGACTCCACTAGCGGCAGGGCTTGAATTGGTTTGAGGGACGACCGGGGATAAACCGGCGTCTCCAAGTCCCCGACGGCAAACAAGAGAGAGCCATCGGCGCCTGCGACCGCCACAGCGCCGCGATGCACGCTCTCCACCAACGGCCCGCGCGTCACTTCGACCAGAATCGGGTTTTTCATGCACCGCTTATAGCAATCGCCGAAGCAAATTGCGGCTTCTGTTTTGAAATTGCGCCGCTATAGTCCGCGCGCCCATGACCGCACCGGCCGTTTCTATTTCCCATCTGCGTAAAGTCTACCGCCGTGGCACCGTGGCCGTGGACGACCTCTCCATGACCATCGCACCGGGAGATTTCTTTGGGTTTCTCGGGCCCAATGGCGCAGGAAAATCAACCACCATCCATTGCATCACGGGTATTGCCAGGCCGACTTCGGGGAAAATCGAGATCTTCGGCATTGATGCCGTGAAGGACTACCGCGAAGCACGCCGCTTGGTGGGCTTGAGCCCTCAGGAATTCAACGTCGATACCTTCGCGAAGGTAACACAGATCATCGATTGGATGGGGGGCTATTTCGGCCTGCGCGCGCCGGAGCGGAAGGCGCGGGTCGAGATGCTGATCGATCGCTTCGAGCTGCGGCCGCATGCCAAGAAGCAGTTTCGCGAATTGTCTGGCGGGCTGAAGCGGCGGGTCATTCTGGCCCGTGCATTGGTACACGACCCTAAGCTGCTGATCTTGGACGAGCCCACGGCCGGCGTGGATGTCGAGCTGCGGCGCGATCTCTGGCGCTATCTCCAGGAGCTGAACCGGGACGGAAAGACCATCCTGCTTACCTCTCACTATCTGGAGGAGGTTGAGCGGCTGTGCCGCACCATTTCCATTATCAACGGTGGAAGGATCGTGAGGGAAGGGCCAAAGGCCGAATTTCTCGCCAGCGGCGATCTTGAAGCCGCATACCTTGCCGCCACCGGCGCGGAGCCTGATCACATTTCGGGTGCAGCATGAGGATCCACGGCGATCAGGATCTTGGGGCGCCAATGGCGCCCATGTCCATAAACTGGGTAGGTCTCGGCACGATGATCCGCCGCGAGCTTTCGCGGCTGATGCGGGTGCCGACCCAGGCCTTCGTTGCGCCGTGGATTTCTGCGCTGATGTTCATTTTCGTATTTGGCTTTGTCGTGGGCAGCCGCATAAAGCTCATCGAGGGGCAACGCTACATATCGTTCGTTCTGCCAGGTATTCTGATGATGAATGTGGTCAACGCTGCGTTCCTGCAATCCTCGTCGCAGATCTATTTCCAGCGTTTCCTCAGGTACATCGAAGAGGCGCTGGTTGCCCCATTTTCCTATGTGGAAATGATCGTCGGACTGCTGGCGATGACTGTCGTCCGCTGTGTCATCACGGCCATCGGCATATTGATCATTGGGACGGCATTCGGGGCCACGTCGATATCCGGCCTTCCGGAGTTCATTTTCTGGATTGTGCTCGTCTCCACAATCTTCGGCTTTTTGGGCGTAATCGTGGGGCTGTGGGCTAACAACTTCGAGCAGCTTACGATGCCGGTTATCTTCTTCATCACCCCGCTGTCTTTCGTTGGCGGCGTCTTCAACACCGTGCACATGCTCCCGGAATGGCTACGTTGGATCGCGTGGGCAAATCCCTTCTTCTACTTCATCAATGGGGTGAGGCACTCCATGATCGGCTTCACGGAAGCTCCGGAATGGCTGGGAGCCAGCATTACGGTGGGATTGGCTACCCTCTTGGCAGCTGTTGTCTGGCAGCTGTTTTCGCGAGGTTATGGGTTACGGGAATAGCCTTCCCCATCCCCGCACATGGGAAACAGTGCAAGGGTAAGCGCGACCATGACGATCAAGCGGCGAATCATCCGGTGCTCTTGTTCCGGCTGCGAATCTGGTAACGCTTGACCCTTGCGGCCAGTTGCAACGAGTGGCGCGTATGAAAGATCGTGACCCTACGCGCCAGAGGCGCTGCAAGCGGCTTTACGCCTGCCTTCTTATTGTACTGGGATGCCTTCCCGCCTCTGCGAAAAGCCGCAGTGGCGTCGGCGACCGGCCGGTTGTGTTGGGTGTCTATAAGGACTGGTCGGCTTATTCGCGCGGAGACGGAGATCGGAGAGTCTGTTACGCGTTGTCGGCGCCTAAGGCGAAAGAGCCAGCCGGAATCAGACGCGATCCCGCCTACTTTCTGGTGAACGACTGGCCGGGCCGCCAGTCCAAGGCGGAGGCGGAGGTTGTTCCCGGTTACACATATAAGGAAGGAAGTACGGTCACTGTTCAGATCGGTACAGACAAGTTCATCTTCTTTACCAAGAACGAAGGCAGGGCCGGGGGTGCGTGGGTCTTGAACCCCGCGGACCAGGAACATCTGCTTCGGGCCTTGCGCAGTGGCATTACCGCAGTGGTCACCGGCACCTCGAAGCGCGGCACCAACACCAAGGATGTGTACGGTCTGTCCGGCGTCGGTGAGGCCATGAACCGTATTCATGACGCCTGCGGCATGTGAGTTAGGCAAAACGGCGGGCCATCACTTATATAGAGCAAGATGTCGCTGACCAATCTCATCGGCCTGTCTTTTGATGGCATGAAGGTGGCGCTTGCGAAAGCGGGCGTGCCGGAGAAGGCCATCGGCATGCGCGCGCGGCAGCTTTGGAACTGGATTTACGTGCACGGCGCGCGGGATTTTGCCAGCATGAGCAATCTCGCGAAGGATTTCCGCGCCTTGCTCGCGGAGCAGTTTTCACTTGCGCGTCCGGAGATTGTGACCGAGCAGATTTCCAACGACGGCACCCGCAAGTGGCTGCTGCGCGGCTCGGGCGGCGCGGAATTCGAAACCGTGTTCATTCCGGAGCCCGGCCGCGGCACCTTGTGCGTTTCTTCTCAGGTTGGCTGTACGCTGAACTGCCGCTTCTGCCACACCGGCACCCAAGCCTTGGTGCGCAACCTCACGCCCATCGAGATCGTGGGGCAGGTGATGGTCGCGCGCGATGCATTGAGCGACTGGCCCTCGACCGGCGAGAACCGCCGTCTCACCAATGTGGTGATGATGGGCATGGGCGAACCGCTCTATAATTTCGAGAACGTGAAAGCGGCGCTTACCATTGTGGCCGATGGCGATGGGCTCGCGCTATCGAAGCGCCGGATCACCCTGTCCACCGCCGGCGTAGTGCCGATGATCAGGCGCGCTGGGGACGAGATCGGCTCCTCTCTCGCTATTTCGCTGCACGCGGCGCGCGACGAAGTGCGCGACATCATCGTGCCCCTGAACAAGAAATACCCGATTGCCGAATTGCTGCAGGCATGCCGCGACTATCCGGGTCTGTCGAACGCGCGGCGCATCACTTTCGAGTACGTTATGCTGAAAGATGTGAATGACTCGCTTGCCGATGCCCGCGAGCTGGTGCGCGTGATCAAGGGCATTCCCGCCAAGATCAATCTCATCCCGTTCAATCCCTGGCCGGGCGCGCCATACGAATGCTCTGACTGGGAGCAGATCGAGAAGTTTGCCGACGTGGTGAACCGCGCCGGGTATGCGTCACCCGTGCGGACACCGCGCGGGCGAGACATCATGGCCGCTTGCGGACAGCTGAAAAGCGAGTCCATCAAACAACGCGCCAGCGAACGCCTGGCCCAGCTGCGCTCGCAAGAACTGCGGATGCCTACGCAGTGAACAGCCCAAACGCGCAGCAGATCGAGTACTGGAATGGACCGGCCGGCGAGCGATGGGCCAAAGCACAGGATCGCATCGACCATCATTTGGGGCTGATCACCGAGGCGCTGCTCGCCTTCGCCGCTCCCAAGGAAGGTGAGCGCATTTTGGACATCGGCTGCGGCGGCGGCACGACGGCGCTGATCCTGCGCGAGCGCGTGGGACCGGACGGCACCGTGACCGGCATTGACATCTCGGCGCCCAATCTCGCGCTAGCCCGGGCACGCGCGCACGCAGGTATGGCCGACGTCACATTCCTAGCAGCCGATGCGGCGGTGTACGAATTCGAGGCGGTGTTCGACGTTGTCTTTTCTCGCTTCGGCGTCATGTTTTTCGACGATCCGCCGATCGCGTTCGCGAACATCCGCAAGGCGCTAGTGAAGAGTGGCCGGGTGGTGTTCGTCTGCTGGCGCACATTCCGCGAGAATGACTGGGCCTTTGCGCCATATCAGTCGGCGCTTGACCTGCTGCCCCCACAAGAGCCGACGGACCCGCATGCGCCAGGGCCGTTCGCTTTTGCGGAGGAGGCGCGCATTCGCTCCATTCTCGATGGCGCCGGCTTTCGGGAGATCGTGGTCAAGCCACTTGATACAACGGTAAATCTAGGCGCCACCGCGGAGGATGCGGTGACTGAGGCACTGACCATTGGGCCGCTGGCGCGTGCCGCCGCCGAACTGGATGACGCGGCGCGGAAAAGCATCCGCGCACGAATCAAACCGTTGTTTGACCGATACCGCACACCTTACGGCATCACACCGCCCGCGGCGGTGTGGCTTGTCAGCGCGCGGAATTGATAGGTGCGGGTCACCTGCTTTGTGTCAGGCACTGTAGACGGGGCGTGCTGCTATGAAGCGAGCTGCCTGAAAACCATAGTACCCCGATGCCAAGCCATCTCAAGAGGTTGGCAAGTTGGGCCTCCGGGGCACTTGGTAACAGTAGTGCGAGATTGGGATCGCAATCGCCTTTCAGAGCAAACCAGTACGCATAGAGTTGCCCAATCGCCATTCTGACCTCTGCTGGATGTGCAGAACCCTTCACCTCGACGAGCAGGTCAGAGTTTCTACCATCATAATTCTCTATCAGGACATCATACATCGCTGATGGCTCGTTGCCTTCCCTCAGCGTATGTCCCGTAAGCAATTCTTCTAGGGCGTTCGTAAGTCGGTTGTGGGTTCGGCGACGGCTAAGAATGAGTGCTTCTCGAATGACTTTAATGTCACCCTCGTCCTTCAGCGGCAGCTCATTGCCGACGGTTAGCTTTACGCGGAGAAGCGTTTCGATTCGGCGCGCGTCAATTACGGCCTTCAGTCTTGCCGGGTTACTGGCGAGTACATCAAGATCTGCGGCATCAGAAACACCCTTGGTTCCGTACAAACTTACCAAGTTGTCAAATTGATCAGAAAGAGTGGCTGACCGGACGCCTCTCTTGGAAAGTAGGGGCCGGACTCCCGGTCTGCCATTCAAGATCGGAAACCGGCACCCTCGATCTAGCGCGAAATACCGGAGTTAGTAGATACTCGGGCTTCAGCGGACCCCGGTTGTCATTCGGATGTGGTATTGGGGGCAAATTAGCTATTCTACTTACTAATCGACGTCGCTCTTCGTCACTGTCCATGGCGTACGCTGTTTTGAACAACGGTAGCAACTTTTTGTAGTTTTGGACGATCCAATCCTTCGATGAATTTCGATATGCGTTGTAGGTGTTTGTGAAGCCAGTGTGCTGCATCACCAACTCACGAGCGGCGGTGATCCGAGACACTGAGACGATATGGTCAACTGCCATTGCCACTGATGAATACTTTTGACCGAATATCTCACCCAGAGCTGGCAGTTTGATGCTTTGGATGTAGGTTGCGTGTTTGGACCTATAGCTCTTGGTTATCCACGTGAGCCTGCACAGATAGTACAGCTTTCTGGCCGTTGTAGAGGTGTTGAACATATGTTCGGCGGACAGCCGAATTAGCTGACCTGTCCGCCGCTCTCTGGCCGCCCAAGCCGTCATTCGGCTGGGAGCTCGATTGATGCTCGAACATCGACACCGAACCTAGCCGCAGAATGGACGACCGTCCGGAATATCATTGATGCGGGCACATTACTGCGGCGGCGCTTCGCCGAGCACACTGGTGCGCATCCAACCAGTCAGCTTGCCATCGCGCACTTCAGCCCATGCGCCAGACATCGCGACCAGCTGTACCTGCTGGCCCTTGGGCTCCTTCTTGAGAACTTTAGCGGAGGCTTTCGGCAGGTCCCGTAAATCGGAACCGCCGCGGTGCACGTAGCGGACGCCAGTAGCCACCTTGGCAGAGGTGATCACATTCTGCGTCACGATGGAAGCTGAATTTGTGCGAGTGACATGCGCTGCATGCGGACCAGAGCCGAAAAATCCGATGATCTTGTCGGCATTCTTGTACGCGGCGAAGGCAAGTGCGCCAACGAGCGTAAGGATGCCGAGCTTGCTGCCGCGCGACCCCATCTTCTGCCGATAGGAAAGTCCGGTGCCTGGGATACTGGCATTGGTGGTCACACCGTGCCGGCCGATGTTCACATCCGCGCCGCGCGGCCCCACGCTGCCGGAAACGCCCGACTTGCTCAGGTTGAGACGGAAGCCCGGGAAAATGCTGATACGTTTTTGAAACCGAAGGCCCATGGCTACACGTCCAAGTCCGCGTAGAGCGCATTGTCCTGGATAAATTCGCGGCGTGGCTCAACCACTTCGCCCATCAGCTTGGTGAAAAGGTCTTCCGCATCGTCAGCGTGCTCGACCTTCACGCGCAGAAGCGTGCGGGCGTTCTCGTCCAATGTGGTCTGGAACAGCTGCTCGGGATTCATTTCGCCCAAACCCTTGTAGCGCTGCAGCGCCAACCCTTTGCGGCCCCATTCGAAGATCGCGTCCAACAGCTGCGACGGCGCGCGAACCTCGCGCGTCTCGTCCTTGCGCTGCAGCTTTGCCGCCTGAAGATATACTGCCTGCAGGTCGCCGGCCATCTTATCCAGCTTGCGGGCATCGGCGCTGGAGATCAGCGCGCCGTCTATGGCAACGGTTTCGCGCAGGCCTCGTACCTCGCGCCAGAATTTTAGACCGCCGTCCGGGGTCGGTTCGCCCTGCCAGCCACGCTCGATTTCATCGGACAAGGAGTCCAGGCGCTTGGCGATATAACCTGCGGCCGCCGCAGCTTTTTCCCGATCGCTAATGATCTCTGGATTCAGAGCGCCGGCAATGGCTGCCTGTTCCAGCACGAAACGAGGATAGTGCTGCGGGAATCCTCTCAATGACGCCGCAACGGCGCGAGCCTGCTCGATTACACTGCTCAGATCGGCTCCCGCCAGCGTTTCGCCGGTATGCAGCGTGAGGTTCAGACCTTCGGAGCCTTCGGAAACCAGATAATCCTCAAGCTCCTGCTCGTCCTTGAGGTAGCGCTCGGACTTGCCGCGCGTCGCCTTGTAGAGCGGCGGCTGCGCAATGAAGAGGTGCCCGCGCTCGATCAACTCCTGCATTTGCCGGTAGAAGAAGGTCAGCAACAATGTCCGGATGTGCGCGCCGTCCACGTCGGCGTCGGTCATGATGATGATCTTGTGATAGCGCAGCTTGTCCGGGTTGAACTCCTCGCGGCCGATGCCCGTGCCCAGCGCTGTGATCAGGGTGGCGATAGACTCACTCGAAAGCATCTTGTCAAAGCGGGCGCGCTCCACATTGAGGATTTTGCCGCGCAAGGGAAGCACCGCTTGGTTATTGCGGTTACGCGCCTGTTTGGCGCTGCCGCCGGCGCTATCGCCTTCGACGATGAAAATCTCGCATTTCGCCGGATCGCGTTCCTGGCAATCCGCGAGTTTGCCAGGCAGCGAGGCGGAGTCCAGCGCACCCTTACGGCGCGTTAGCTCGCGCGCCTTGCGCGCCGCCTCCCGTGCCGCGGCGGCTTCCACGACCTTGCCCACCACCGTTTTGGCTTCGGAGGGATGCTCTTCGAACCAGCGGCCGAGATGCTCCAGCACCACACCTTCCACAACAGGGCGCACCTCCGACGAAACCAGCTTGTCCTTCGTCTGCGAGGAGAATTTCGGGTCCGGAACCTTAACCGAGAGCACACAGGTGAGGCCCTCACGGCAATCGTCACCCGTAAGGGCGATCTTCTCCTTGCGCTGGGCGCCGCTTTCCTCCGCGTATTTGGTCACCACGCGGGTCAAGGCGGCGCGGAACCCCGCGAGATGGGTACCGCCGTCGCGCTGCGGGATGTTGTTGGTGAAGCAGAGTGTCGTCTCGTGATAGCTGTCGTTCCACGCGAGCGCCGCTTCGACGCTGATGTTCTCGCGCTCGGAGGCAATCATCACCGGAGCGGAAATCAACGCGTTCTTCGCGCGATCGAGGTAGCGGACGAAAGCTTCCAGGCCACCGTCGTAGTGGAGCGTGACCTCCTTCTTCTCCACGCCGCGATTGTCCGCGAGCACGATCGTGACGCCGGAGTTGAGGAAGGCGAGCTCGCGCAGGCGGTGCTCCAGCGTGGCATAATCGAATTCGGTTCTGGTGAAGGTGCGGGGCGAGGGCAAGAAGGTGACTTCAGTGCCGCGTTTGCCTGCCGCCTTTCCTACCACCTTCAGCGGCTCAACCGGATCGCCGTCGGTGAAACGCATGTAGTGCTCTTGGCCATCGCGCCAGACGCGCAGGTCCAGCCATTCGGAAAGCGCGTTCACGACCGACACGCCGACGCCGTGAAGTCCGCCGGAGACCTTATAGGCGTTCTGCTCGAATTTTCCGCCGGCATGCAGTTGCGTCATGATCACTTCCGCGGCGGAGACGCCTTCGGTTTCGTGAATGTCGGTCGGAATGCCGCGGCCATTGTCCCGGACCGTACAGGAGCCGTCCGGATTGAGCACCACGTCCACGCGGTCGGCATAACCGGCCAACGCTTCGTCGATGGCGTTATCCACGACCTCGTGAACCATGTGGTGCAGGCCGGAGCCGTCGTCGGTATCGCCGATATACATGCCCGGGCGCTTGCGCACGGCATCGAGGCCTTTCAGCACCTTGATGCTGGCGGCGCCGTAATCGCTCGGTTCGGGCAGGGCGGGGGAAGACACCATCACTCTGAAATCCGGGTAAGGCGCGAGTCCGCAACATCGAAAACATCGGCATGGCGGTTGAGCGGCGCGAACATCGAAAGCTCTGTGCCGGTCATCCACGCCTGGGCGCCAAGCGCCAAGAGCTCCTCGAACAATGCGGTGCGTCGAACGGAATCGAGATGTGCCACAATTTCGTCGAGCAAAAGGATGGGCGGAAGCCCTTCTTTCATATGGGAATGCTCGCGGGCATGTGCAAGCACGATGGAGATAAGCAGGGCCTTCTGCTCGCCGGTGGAGCAGTCCCGCGCTTCCATTCGTCTGGCCGTGTGGCGCACGTGAAGATCGCTTACGTGCGGGCCGAAACCGGTCCGGCCGCTTACCGCATCCCGCACGCGCGATATTTCAAGACGTTCCCGGAAACCCGCTGCGGCAACATCTGCGCCGTGCTCAGCCACGAGTGTGTCCGCTTCGCCTTGCAGGCTCAACTGGGCGGAGGGAAATAGGCCGGCCTCTCGCCGCTCGGCCAATGCCCTGTTGAGCCGTCGAACAGTCGCGGACCGCGCCGTCGCAACGGCGATGCCGTGCTCTGCCATCTGCTCTTCGAGCGCGCCGAGCCATGCCGGATCGCGCGGACCGCATTTCAACAGCCGTGCCCGCTCCCGCATCGCTTGTTCATAGCGAAGCGCTGCTTTGCCATGGCTCGACATGAAACCGAGGGTCAGCCGATCCAGGAAGCGGCGGCGCCCGCTGGCGCTCTCGATGAAGATACGGTCCATGGCCGGTGTGAGCCACGCCATCTGCACGAGGTCCCCAAGCTCCGCGGAATTTGCCGCTGGCGCACCATTCAAGCGTACCTGGCGGGATGCGCCATTCGCGCCAGCGGTCAAGCCGGTCCCGATGTCGTAGCTCTCGCCACGCCGCTCTAAAGTGGCGGAAACCGCCCAGAGCGACGCCGCACCGGCGGGACCCTTGCGGGTGTGTTCGGAGAGCGCTCCGCCTCGCAGTCCGCGTCCGGGCGCCAGCAGGGATATTGCTTCCAGCACATTTGTCTTACCCGCCCCATTAGGGCCTGCCAGGACCACGGGGCGGCCACTCAGCACGACCTCTGCCATGGCGTAGGAACGGAAATTCGCCAGCTGCAACTGCCTCACGGCAAGGGCGGGTTTTGCGGCTCGGCTGCCGGTTCGGGCGTCAGCACGAAGCCGGTCGTCCTGAGGTGAGTCGTGAGACGGGGCCTCGAAGGAATGAGCAGCTGCCGTCAAGGCTTATACCCGCATCGGCATCAGCACATACAGGGTGCGCGGATCTTCCGCATCTTCAACCAGGGTGGGAGAACCCGCATCGTGCAGCAGAAAACGCACGTCTTTTCCTTCGATCTGTCCGGTAATGTCCAGCAGATAGCGCGCATTGAAGCCGATCTCGATAGGGGAGGCACCATAGGTAGCGCCCAGCTCTTCCGTGGCCGTGCCCGAATCCGGATTAATGACGGACAGCACCACCTTGTCCCTTCCGATGTTTAGCTTCACGGCGCGGGTTTTGTCGGCTGAGATGGTGGATACCCTGTCGACGCTTTGCGAGAATTCCTTCGCGTCCAGTGAAAGGGATTTGTCGTTGTTCGCCGGAATGACGCGCTGATAGTCAGGGAAGGTCCCGTCAATCAGCTTGGACGTCAGATCGACGCCACCGCAGATAAACTGAATCTTCGTGTCCGAGAGCGAGATCTCGATCGCATCTTCCGTGTCGTCCAACAGGCGGCGGAGTTCGGTGACGGTTTTTCGCGGCACGATGATGCCCGGCATATCGGCGGCTCCGTCAGGCAACTCCAACTCGAATCGGGCGAGCCGGTGCCCATCGGTTGCAACCGCCCGCAGCGCGCGATCCTTGCCGTCCTTTGCTGCGTGCACGTAGATACCATTGAGATAGAAGCGCGTCTCCTCGGTGGAAATCGCAAAGCGTGTCTTGTCGATGAGCCGCTTCAGGTCCTCGGCACTGAGCCGGAATTTGTGCGGCAGCGCCCCGGCCGACATCTGTGGGAAATCTTCCTTCGGCAGGCAGGCAAGCTCAAACCGCACGGAGCCCGAGGAAACCGCTAGGCGGCCGCCTTCTGAGGTCAGCAGTTCCGCCTGTACCTGAGCGCCTTCCGGAAGCTTTCGCACGATATCGTAAAGCATGTGCGCGGGCGCGGTAGCGGCGCCGTTGCGCAGCACGTCCGCCGACAGCGTTTCAACAATCTCGATATCGAGATCGGTCGCGGTTAACTTTAAGCTGCCCTTCGCCGCTTCGATCATGACGTTCGACAGGATCGGGATTGTGTTGCGACGCTCGACCACGCTCTGAACATGAGACAAGGCCTTGAGGAAAGCACCGCGCTCAACTGTAATTTTCATGTGTTTCAATCCGGATTGCAGGCCCCAAATGCACCCGCGAGGGTACTCCTTGCGAACTGCCAAGCGCCTTCATTGCTTGTGCTATTTGTCAGCTCGACTCGATCTGCCTACTATATCAGGCAGGGCCGAAAGAGAACAGCGCGCGGGGTGAAAAGAGCCCATGGTTTTGCTGCGCTTGCCGTGGGGAAAGGGGGGCTGCGGGCATGCTCCCTGACCTGTCATCCCGCAACCCCGTTCGCGATGTTCAGGCGCCTTTCGGCTTTGAGAGAACTTGCTTCAGGAAATCGACTTCCTGCCTCAGCGCCTGGTCCGTGCTGCACAGCTCGGTAATACGCCGGCAGGCGTGAAGTACGGTCGTGTGGTCCCTGTCACCGAAGCGCCTGCCGATCTCCGGAAGCGATCGCATCGTAAGCTCGCGTGCTAGATACATCGCGATCTGGCGCGGGCGCGCCACCCGCCGGCTGCGCTCCTTGGAGTGAAGATCACGCACATCCAATTTGTAGAATTCCGCCGTCTTCTTCTGGATGTCCTCAATGCCGGTCTTTTTCGTGGGTGAGCCGCGTTGCGAGATCGTGTCCTCCGCAAACTCGATCGTCACAGGCTTCTTCGTCAGATCGGCATAGGTCGCGATTTTGGTGAACATTCCGATAAGCTCGCGCGGGCTAGCCTCTTCGAGTCCGGCAATGCGATCCAGAACTTCACGTGGAATGACGACGTGAGGGCGCTGCCTGGAAAACTCCTGCGCACGGGATTCCAGGATGGCAAAGCGCATGGCACGATCGGGCTTGGCGAGCGCAATGACGAGGCCACCAGTGAGGCGCGAACGAATGTCGGCGCCGAGGGCATCGAAGCCCTCCGGCGCGCGGTCGGCCGCGATCACAACGCGGCGGCGCAAATCGGAGAAGGCATTCACGGTGTGCAGAAACTCGGAAATGGTCGAGGTACTGCGGCAAATGTGCTGGAGGTCGTCGATGAGCAGCAGCTCCGCGGCGCGGATTTCATCCTTGAACGCCAGAGTTTCGCGGCGGTGTAGGGCGCCCAGAAATTGGCGCATGAAATCTTCCGCGCCCAGAAACAAGACGCGCCGTCCCTGGCGTCGCGCTTCCAAGGCCGTGGCGTTCAAGATGTGGCTCTTGCCATAGCCAAAACCGCCATGGAGGTAGAGCAAGGAGGCTGCGCTCTCTTCGCCTTCGGCGAACCGCCGCGCAACCTGGCAAGCGAATTCGTTCGCCGGTCCAACGACCAGCGTCTCGAATGACTGGGAGGGATGGAGAACCCGGTTCCAAAGATTGCGGCGCGGCTCGGCAGAGTCGTGGCTCGGAGCCTGCAATGGCTGCGCCACGGCAGACACCCTCTCTGGGGACCGGTCCAGCCCGCCCCCGAGGACCGGGGCCAGAACGATGGAAACTGACCTCGGGTCGCCCCCTTCCGCCCGGAGCGCCCGTTCGATACGGGCCACATAGTGGTTGGCGACCCAGTTACGCACGAAAGACTTCGGTGCGCCGATTTTGACATCGCCCTTTTCGATGCTGAGCAGCTGCAGGGTTCCAATCCAGGTATCGAAGACCGGATCGCCCAATTCGCGCCGTAGTCTCTCCCGCGCGGAGGCCCAGATGGTTGTTCCGTCAAGATGACTTTTTTTGATTATTGCTTGTGCCATCGTCCCTTAGCCTTGTCTCGTTGTTGCCGGGTGCCCCGGCGTTTGTTCTTGTTCGAGAACTCAGATCACCCCGTTGCGCCGCTAGGCGCGATCGTCATGTCTTTTCCCCCACCTCCTTTCCCCCGGCCCGGTGGAACGCATCCGCGCCAGGGACAATTCTCGCCCGCCCGCGCAGGCAAGCACCCGCGCGGCGTCACGCCGTGGTTTCACTCCACCGTTTACTGTCGATACATGGTCAGGACTTGAGTTAGACGGATTTTACTTCGATTTTCTGCCGACTATCTCAACTTCCCCTTCGTGCCCCGTTCAGCCCGCCAACAATAGCAAGGCCGCGAATCGGAACAACCAGAACAGGAACCGAACATCAAGGTGTGCCAGCTCCGACACCCGCCGAATATCTCTCCGCCCTCTGACGGATTGAGCCGCGGATTATGGTGAATCAATCCTTTATGACGCCACCGCGACAAATTTGCGGCACTCCGTGCACAGACAAAGAAAAAGATATGGCCGGCCAAAGATTCCGCTTGCAAAAACAAAAGGGCCCCAAATAGCTGGAGCCCTTTTCTTGCAAGCCGTTGATTTTCAACCCGGAAGCGCCGCGATCCGGTGGGCCAGGCGGGAAACTTTGCGGCTGCCCGTGTTTTTGTGGATAACGCCTTTGCTCACGCCGCGCATGATTTCCGGCTCGGCGGCCTTCAGCGCCTGCACCGCCGCTTCCTTCTTTCCGGCGGCAATCGCCTCTTCGACCTTCCGGGTGAAGGTCCGGACGCGGCTCTTGCGGGCGTGGTTCATCTCAGTCCGCTTTTTGGCGGTGCGGACGCGCTTCTTGGCCGAGGCGATATTGGGCATCAGAGTCTCTGCGGTTGGCTGGAAAGACGGGGCTTTTAGCGGGTCGCGCCGCACGGCGCAACCCGCTTAGGGCTAGGCATTCCGGAACGCCGGCTTACGCTTTTCGCTGAATGCCGCCATCCCTTCCTTCTGGTCCTCGGTTGCGAACATGGAATGGAACACGCGGCGCTCGAAGCGGATGCCCTCCGCGAGGGTCGTCTCATAGGCGCGATTGATCGTCTCCTTCGTCATTATGGCAATCGGCATGGATTTCTCCGCAATGGCGTGCGCCGCCTTCATGGTTTCCGCCATCAGTTCTGCCGCAGGCACCACGCGCGAGACCAGGCCGCTGCGCTCGGCTTCCGCGGCATCCATGTTGCGCCCGGTCAGGCACATCTCCATCGCCTTCGACTTGCCAACGAAGCGGGTAAGCCGCTGGGTGCCGCCGATCCCCGGCATGACGCCCAAATTGATTTCCGGCTGTCCGAACTTCGCGGTGTCGGCCGCGATGATGAAGTCGCACAGCATGGCGAGTTCGCAGCCGCCGCCCAGTGCGTAGCCCGCCACTGCCGCGACGATCGGCTTGCGGATAGCGGTAATGCGATCGGCGGCACCGGCGAAGAAGTTCGCCTTGAACATCTCCATGTAGGAGCGCGGCTGCATCTCCTTGATGTCGGCGCCGGCGGCGAAGGCCCGCTCGGATCCGGTGATGACGATGCAGCCAACGGCATCATCGGCATCCCAGGTTTCGAGTGCGTCGCACAGCTCACGCAGCAGCTCCGAATTCAAGGCGTTCAGCGCCTTGGGCCTGTTGAGCGTGATGACGCCGACGGCGCCTTCGGCCTTCGCGATGATGTTCTCGTATTCCATGTCGCAATCCTCGATTTCGCGGGCGGTTCGTGGCGCGGCTGACCGCAAAATGCAACGCTACTCCTCGATCCGCTTGCTTCTCGCGGCCTTCAACCGGCCACGCGTCTTCTTCTCCTCCAGTCGTTTCTCCTTGGCGGCGCGCGTTGGACGGGTTCGCTTTCGCGGTTTCGGCGCAACGCTCGCGCGCTGAAGGAGATCGATCAGGCGGGCGCGGACGTCGTCGCGATTGCGCTGCTGGTCGCGAAAGCGATTGCCGTGCAGCACCAGCACGCCATCCTTCGTCATGCGCCGTCCGGCGAGCGACTTCAGCCGCGCGCGAACATCTGCGGACAGAGCCGGCGAGCGTGCCGCATCGAAGCGCAGTTCCACGGCGCTCGCGACCTTGTTGACGTTCTGCCCACCGGGGCCGGAAGCCAGCACGAAGCGCTCGGCGAGTTCGGATTCGTCGATCGTGATCGCCTCCGTGATGCGCAATACGGCCATGACGCTGTTTAGCGTGCGCGAGCCTTCAGCGCAGCCTCGGCCAGCATGAGCGTTTCGCGAACGGCGCGCTTGAGCGCATGCACCTGTGAGCGCGTGGCGCGATTGCGGACGCTGTGATGGCCGGTCTTGAAGCGGTTCAGGTTGCCGGGCTGCCCGCCTCGCTTCTTCTCTGACCGCGCCACATCTTGTGGCTCCATTTCCACGGCACCATTCGTACTCACGACTCCGGCCCTTTCCGCCCCGCGTTCCGCTGCTCTTGCGGGGGCGCGCCATTTTCGATCCGGTCAATCCACTCTGCCAGTTTGGCCGAGGAGCCGATGACATTGTCGATGGCATGAATGGTTGGGGTGCGCTCCCAATCGCGCGCGGAAGGCTCGACGGCCTGGTCCGACAGCGCGCGCACGACCCGGACGCACTCCGCGAGCTGGACCGTAAGCAGGTCGGCCGTGCTGTGGGCGGGCTTGTCGAAGGCGTAGCGAGGCGGCGGCTCGGGCGGGGGTAGGGCGGCTAAGGGGTGTCCGAAATCTTGATCCATCTCACTGGTCCTTTTGTTCGTTGCGTGGGGCTCTAATGCCTCGCGATAGGATAATATACGTGTGACAATGGACCTCGTCAATAATGTTCCTTTTATATTTTCTCTTGAAACGCAACTAAATGGTTGCATATGTGAGGGCATGAGCATGGGTGCGGTGTTCCGGGCCTTGGCGGACGAGAGCCGCCGGGCGCTGCTGGACCGGCTGTTCGAGCGGAAAGGGCAAACCTTGGGCGAGCTGTGCGATGGGCTTCAGATGAGCCGCCAGGCGGTGAGCAAGCACCTCGCGATTCTCGAAGCCGCAAATCTCGTCAGTACACGGAAGGAGGGGCGCAAGAAGCTGCACTTCCTCAATCCCGTCCCCATCCACGAGATCGCCGGACGCTGGGTGGCCAAGTTCGAGCGCGCGCACCTCGACGCTTTGTCGGACCTCAAGGCACGGCTGGAGGGGGAGGAATGACACGGCAGACGCGGAGGACACCTGCTTTCACCTCCCCCGACGCGGGGAGGTCGATGCAAATGAGCGAAGCGAATTGCAGCGGGTGGGGGGCTGAATGACGTCGCGATCCCCCCACCCGGAGCATTTCTCGCGTGCGCTCGGAACGCTCCGACCTCCCCGCGTTGGGGGAGGTGAAGGTTCTGATCGCTGGCGAGTACGCGCGTGATCCCATCAACAGAGAAAGGAAACCAGATGAGCCAATTCGTGTACGTCACCTACATCCGCGCGCCGAAAGAGAAAGTGTGGGACGCGCTGACCAATCCTGAGTTCATGCGGAAGTACTGGTTCGGCATGACGCAGGAGAGCGAATGGAAGCCGGGTGCGTCCTGGGCCATGAAGTTCTCCGACGGCCGCGTCGCCGATGCCGGGGAAGTGCTGGAGAGCGATCCGCCGCGGCGGCTTGTGCTCAAGTGGCGCAACGAGTTTCGCCCCGAGTTGAAGGCGGAAGGCTTCTCGCGCTGCGTTTATGAGCTGGAGCAGGACGGCGAAACCACCAAGCTTGTGGTGACGCACACCATCGAGAAGGAAAACGCGAAGCTCATCGAAGCCGTCTCCGGCGGCTGGCCGAAGGTGCTGTCGAGCCTCAAAAGCCTGCTCGAAACCGGCACAGCGCTTCCGGAAATCCACAAGCCGCCACAGGGCTGAGCAGCCATCAGTATCACCGCCACCGGGGCATGGTCGTTGGGGATCGAATCAATCCCTCTGTCGTCATCGCCCGGCTTGTCCGGGCGACCCAATTTTCTTCTTATCCACCCAAAAGTGGGTCACCCGGATCGCGCTGTCTCGCGCGACCGGGTGATGACAATCTTGTGGTGTCGATAGAAATACCTCGTCAATCCATCGCTCTAAGCCCAAGTCGCGCCCTGCCGGATGTTGCCGCCTGCTGACCTGATGCCTATCCTCAGAAGCGG
>JAFAVP010000079.1 GCA_019242395.1 Alphaproteobacteria bacterium
GATGGCGCGAATACGATCCCGACGACACGATCCGCTTCTACGCGCTGCGCCTCCATGAAAACGGCCTGATCAAGTCGACGCCCCAGCGGATCATCGCCGAGAACACCGATTGGCGCTTCTTCAACGAATTGAGGCGCGAGCTGAAGGCGTAGCGACGCGAATCTGGCAAGAAGGTGCTGACGTCTTGGGCACGCGGCCTTGAGCCTGCCGCGGAATTCGGAGCGTCCTCTTTGGCCCGACTCGGACCACCGGCGATGTCCGCTATCGCGCCGCTGTTAGGGGCATAGCGGACATCAAACGTGCCCTAAGCTGCGACCTTGTCCTCCTTGTCCTCGCCGCGCATCACGATCTTGAGCGCCTCGTCCGGCAGCGGTCGTTGCAGCGCCTTCGCCTCGTCCCATGGCGCGCGCATCCAAACGTCGCGCTCCTCATCGGTCGTCAGGATCACCGGCATCGCCTTCGGATGGATCGGCTTCACCACCGCATTTGCATTTGTCGTGAGGAAGCGGTAGACCTAATGCGGCCTCGGGATCGGCTTCGACTTAGTGCCGCGATTACCATTGAACGTGGTCCAAATGCCCGCGAAAGCGAACAGCGGTCGGTCCTCATTAAGGGCGAACCACACCACATCCTTCTTTTTGGTCTCCGGGTTAGGCTCGGGCGCGTATTCGGCAAAGCTGTTGGCCGGGACCAAGCAGCGGTTCTCCGGCTTGAGCCACATGCGCCAATGCGGGGAAGATGTGTTTCGGATGTTGGTGACGGGCGGCCCGCCCGTGCGTGGCGGTGGCGGCATGCCCCAGCGCATCGTCGCCATTTCGGTGCCCGCGTCAGTGTTGCGGATAACCGGGGCCGGATAGTCGGGAAACACGCCGGGCATTGGCGGCAGGTTGCCGACGTAGCGATTGATCACGCGGAATAGCGCGATGATCGCGGCTTGGTTAGTGGTGATGCTGTAGAGGTTGCACATAGCCAAGACAGTCAGACCATTCCATTCGGAGCAACAAGTATCTTGCCGCCATGCGCAGGTCTCTGCGAATGCGCGAGCGCCTCCCGTATCTTCTCAATCGGATACACCGCCTCGACCGGAGCGTATATCGTCCTATCGAGTATCTGAGCAACCAACTCGTCATAGATCGCTTGAACGCCTGCGCGGTCACGTCTCGCCAGCGCGCGTCCAAGCATAAAGCCCTTGTGCGTTATACCTCGAAAACTCAGATCGGCGAGATTGACGGTCGGTGCCGAGTGACTCATTGAGCCGTAGCTCACGAGAACACCCTCGTCACAAATCGCTTGGCCGATTTGTTTGGTAGACTCGCCCCCCACGGCATCGAAGCCGAGCCGGATTGGTGCGCCCTTGAGCCGGCGAGATGCTCTTTCTGCTAAGTCGTCGCCGTCCAGTAGGCAGATGTCAGCACCAAGCGCATTGAGTTCGGAGAATACGTCATCACGGCGGGTTACGTTGATCGTTCTGACGCCTTGTTTTTTCGCCATGGAGATAATGAGCCGCCCGACAGCGGAATTTGCTGCGTTTTGTATGATCCAATCGTCCGGTCCTAGCGCAACAAAGTCCTTGAGCAGCAAATAAGCAGTCGGCGGATTGATGCGGACCATCGCTGCCTGACGAAGATCGATGTCGTCGGGCAATCGTATAATGTCCTGCTCACTCACGCGTCTCCGCTGCGCCCAATTCTCCCGCATGAGGTTAATGACAAGGTCGCCTGCCTTGACGCTCGTGACACCAGCGCCAGTTCTCAAGACACGACCGACACATTCTGCACCGGGTACCGCAGGCAAGGGTGGTCTTGTCCTATAGATGCCAAGACAAAAATTGATATCCGCAGGATTTATAGGAAACGCAAGCACCTCAAATACTACCTCGCTGGCATCTGGCACGCCTACGTCTTCAACATCAACGCATTGAGCGACGGTTTCTGGCATGCCATAGGCAGCTATTTGCACCTGCTTCATCTCGCCCTCCTCAACCTTGTCACCGCTCCCCCGGCCACCAATACGACGGCGGATCGCTTGCCGAAATCTTGGTGCGCCGAAGCGCCACCAGATGGCTGCGCTTATATGGATAGCCGCGCACCCCCGAGCAGTCCTTACAGCGCATATAGCGCTCCAGCTCATGCACGGGCGTCGTCTTCGGCCTCCGCACGATGTCGAGCGCGACGGTTTGGTGCGTGTCGCAGCCCAGACAGCGGACTTCCAGATAGGTGTAGCCCGCATTGAGTGCGTCACCGAGCGTCGGTGACGGCTGCGCCGGTCCCTGAAAGGCCAGCATGCGCTTATTCCACGCATCACAGGCCAGCTTGTCGGCTCCTCTGCGTGCCTCAGCAGCCCGCTCGGCCGCCATTCGGACGGAGGTGCCGTAAAGTCTGTCACGGGATTTGGTGCCCATGCGAGGGAAGATGCGCCGACCGGCGCGGGGCAGGCAAGCCGCTACCGATTGCGGTCGATGGAGCGACGGGCACAACGGGGGCGGCGCAACGTCCCAAAGGCGGCGGCAAAGGTCACTTCCGCTTCCGGCGGCATAGCGGACAATACCCGGACTTGCCGCTGGCTCGATCTGGTCGCGAATGACCCATAGTTGCCATCGTCAACGGGCGTGTATCGCGACGCACCATCTATCCCGCAAGTGCGATTACGAAACATTTGCCCTCGACTACAAGCGCGTCAAACGACTAACGCTGCAGCGGCACCGGATCACCGTTGCGACGCGGCGCGCGTGGTGGAGATGCCCGCGCCTGGATTTGGAGCTGCGGTTAGGACTGAACAGTCGTAATCTCAGACGGCGTCGCGCCTGGGAGCACTCGGCTGCAACGGCCCTGATGCCCTGGTTGGTACACGAC
>JAFAVP010000101.1 GCA_019242395.1 Alphaproteobacteria bacterium
CAACCGGCACTGTCCCAAATGCCAGGGCGCGGCGGCGCGCCAATGGATGGCGGCGCGCGAGGCAGAGCTGCTGCCGGTCGCCTACTTCCACGTCGTCTTCACGCTGCCTGCGGCGATCGGCGACATCGCCTACCACAACAAGGCGACGATCTACGACCTGCTGTTCAAGGCTGCGGCGGAGACGATGCTCACCATCGCGGCAGATCGCAAGCATCTCGGTGCGCGCATCGGCATCACCGCGGTGCTGCACACCTGGGGCTCGGCGATGACCCACCATCCGCACATCCATATGATCGTGCCAGGTGGCGGGCTCGCCAGCGATGGCCATTGGATCTCATGCAAGCCGAACTTCTTGTTGCCGGTGCGCGTGCTCTCCAAGCTGTTCCGACGGTTGATGCTGGAGAAGCTCCTTGCCGCTCATCAAGCCGGTGCGCTGAAGTTCTTCGGCACTCAAGCCGCTCTCGCTGACCCCGCGGCCTTCGCGGCGTTCCTCGCTCCGCTCAGGACCAAGCGCTGGTTCGTCTACGCCAAGCGCCCGTTCGCGGGACCTCGGGCCGTGCTCGCCTATCTGTCGCGCTACACCCACCGCGTCGCCATCTCAAATCGCCGCCTGGTCGCGCTCGACGAGCAGCGCGTCACCTTCAAGGTCAAGGACTACCGGAGCCAGGGGCCCGGCCGTTACACTACGATGACGCTCGACATCCCCGAGTTCATCCGCCGCTTTCTCATCCACGTCCTGCCACGTGGCTTTCACCGCATCCGTCACTACGGCCTGTTCGCGGGTAACAATCGCGCCAAAACGATCGAACAGCTGCGCAAGCTCTTGAACATGGCTCCAGCCGCGGCCGAGCAAGCGAGCGACACCGATCAGGCCCAGCCGCTCGCGCATCCATGCCCTTGCTGCGGCGGACGAATGTTCATCATCGAGACCTTCGAAGCCGGCTGCCAGCCGCGTCATCAGCCGACAGGGCCTGTCATCGCAATCAGGATCGATACCTCGTGAGTGCGAACACGATCTCCTCCGCCATCGCGCACATCCCGAGCCGGTCAACGACCGGCAACGCTACCGCACGGCCCGATAGGTGCCCAGCATTGCATTCGATGCTGCATGCAGCGCCGAAACACGGCCTCAGCGCGGCTCTCGCAAAGCTCGTCCGCCAAGCCAACGACCGCCTTCACAATATCTCCGCGCTTCGACAGTGCCTTCTCACGCGCACCGTCCACACCAAATCCCCATAGCGCGCGGCTCCGCTCCACCTCAATTTCCCGCGGGTTCCTTCCCTGGAGGCTTTCCGACGACGACCCATGCGCAAGCGGCGCCGTCCTCCGCGGGCCGTCGTCCGAAACCCTTCACATGAGCAGGAGTGGCGCAAGGCTTGGGCGACGCGGAGCACCGCCGCTCTCAACAGCCGCCTAACAAGCTCTTCGTGATCCGCCCCTTCCCGCCGCATTCCTTGCAAGGCGGCGGATATATCCTGCGGTTGAGTTGGGACGGTTGTTTCACGGCCTGATGTCCCGCGCCATCGCAGGCCTGACACTTTTCCTCAACAGGAACAGCACTCTTCATTCTTCATCGCTCTCTCCGTTGCATCGACGCGCGAGCAGACCGATCAGTCGTCCTTCGAATTAGCAGCCTCTCTCGCTAATCGTTCGGCCTTCAGGCGCTCCAAGTTTTTACGCAGTGCGATTTGCTCCTTCTCGTATTCGGTCAGCGGGCTATCCGATGGACGGAATAAGTTGCTGGCATCATTTTCGCGTTTGCTCATGACGTGACCTTTTCGAATTGCTGGGCATCGGCAGTGCTATTGCAAATGGCATCGCAATAGGGAAGATCAGCTTGATCGAAAAGTGGCTGGGGCTGGGGGCTGGTGAACCGGGGCCGCCCGGCCACTACGCGATGAAGGGGGGCATCCCGCGCAGATCAGCCACAGACTAAAATAGGTTTGGGCTCGGCGGCCCACAAGGCCGAGATCGCCTTCGGGTCAGATCCGATCTTGTGGGGCGGCGCTCCATTTCGGCCGGTCTTCATTCACAAGCCGACGCTCGGTCCG
>JAFAVP010000225.1 GCA_019242395.1 Alphaproteobacteria bacterium
CAATACACCGTCATCTACGGGCCGCACGGCGCCCATCGCTACTGAAGGAGAACAATCATGCGAAATTTATGGATTGGTGCCGCGCTGCTGGCGGCATTTGCCGCGACACCCGCTTACGCAAACCTCAACGTGTTCGCGTGCGAGCCGGAATGGGGCGCGCTCTCGAGCGAGGTCGGCGGCGACAAAGTGTCGATCTACACGGCAACCACGGGTGCCCAAGATCCGCACCAGATCCAGGCGCGGCCAAGCCTCATTGCCAAAGCCCGCACGGCCGACATCACGGTATGCGAGGGGGCGGAGCTGGAGATTGGCTGGCTGCCGATGATTATTCAGCAGGCCAACAATGCAAAGATTCAGCCAGGACAGCCGGGCTCCTTCGAAGGCACGCGCTACGTACGCCTGCTGGAGCAGCCAACATCGCTGGATCGCGCCCAAGGCGACATTCATGCCGCGGGCAATCCACATATTCAGACCGATCCGCGCATGATGCTGACAGTCTCGAAAGCCTTGGCGCAGCGTTTTGCGCAACTCGATCCGCCGAACGCGGCCACGTACAATGCCCGCGAGGCGGATTTCGCGAAGCGTTTCACGGCAGCCATCGCCAAGTGGACCGCTGAAGCGGCTCCTCTAAAGGGCCAGCCGATTGCCGTGCAGCATCACGCCTGGATCTACATGGAGAACTGGCTGGGGCTGCACGAAGTGGTGCCGCTGGAGCCGAAGCCCGGTGTGCCGCCTTCTAGCGGCTATCTGGCGGAAGTGCTGCAGAAGCTGCAGCAGCAGCCAGCCAAGTTCGTGATCCGCGCGGCGTATGAAGACGATCGTCCGTCGACCTTCATTGGCGAGAAGGCCAGCATTCCCGCCATCGTGCTGCCCTTCACGGTGGGAGGCACCGAAGGCGCCAAGGACATCTTCAGCCTCTACGAAGACACAATTCATCGCCTGCTTGGAGGCTTGAAGAAATGAGCCTCGGCAACATCGAAATCGGGATTCTGATTCCCGCCTTCATGGCCGGAGTCCTCGTGCTGGCGACGCACGTGCCGCTGGGGCAGCAGGTGCTGAACCGCGGCATTGTCTTCATCGACCTCGCCATCGCGCAAGTTGCGGGGCTTGGCGTGACGGCGGCGGACGCCTTGGGCTTCGAGCCGCAGGGCTGGCGTGTGCAAGCGGCCGCCGTGATTGCAGCGCTGCTTGGGGCGCTGGTGCTCACCTGGACCGAGAAGAAATGGCCTGAGGTGCAGGAAGCGCTGATCGGCGTCCTTTTCGTGGTGGCAGCATGCGTGGAATTGCTCATCCTCGCCAACAATCCGCATGGCGGCGAGCACCTGAAGGACTTGCTGGTAGGACAAATTCTATGGGTTTCGCCCAAAAGCCTGATTCCGGTCGCCATTCTCTATGCGGTTCTACTCGTGCTGTGGTTCGGCATGCGCGCCCGCTTGGGGCAGATCGGATTCTATGTGCTGTTCGCGCTGGTGGTCACGCAGTCGGTGCAGCTCGTCGGCGTCTATCTTGTTTTCGCCAGCCTGATCATTCCTGCGCTTGCGGCGCGGCGCTTCCCGGAACACCTGCGTCTGCTTATCGGCTACGGGACGGGAATCGCGGGCTACCTGCTCGGGCTCCTTGCCTCAGCTTTGTACGACTGGCCGACCGGCGCGGTCATCGTCGTGGCGCTGCTGGTGGTGTTCGTCATCGCGGTGCTGCTCTCGCGCCGGACAAAGCAAGCGGACGCTGGACAGCTCTCAAGCTAGAGATAATCGAGAACCTTGTACCAGGTCAGTGCTGCCGTCACGAGCGGCTTGCGGAACCGCGTGCCTCCCGGAAAGCGCTTCGCCGGCACGCGCGCGAACACTTCGAAACGTTCGGGCTGCCCAAGCACTGCTTCCGCCATCAGCTTGCCGCCGAGATTGGCGAGCGCCACGCCTTGCCCGGAATAGCCGTGCGCGAAAAGCACCCGCTCGCCCAAGCGCCCCAGATGCGGCATGCGCGTGACGGTGATGCCGACGGTGCCGCTCCAGGCATATTCGCTGCGCACCTGCTTGAGCGCTGGATACACGTGTTCCATGCGGGGCCGCACGATGCGGGCAATATCTCGCGGCATACTCCAGTAGGTTTCCCGGCCGGCAAAGAGCATGCGCCGGTCGGCGCTCTTGCGATAATAATCCAGCACATGCCGGGTATCGGCCACGGCGGCATCGCACGGCAGAACGGCGTTGTAGAGATCGTCCGATAGAGGCTCGGTGGCGGTCATGAAGCTTTCGACATGGGCGATGTAAGGCGCGAGCTCCGGTGCGAGCGCCGCGGAGAAGGCATCGCAGGCGAGAATCGCGCGGTCGCATTCGACGGCGCCGCTCTCGCACACCACGCGCAAATGGTCCCTCTCAAGCTCCAGAGATAGAGCGCGGGTGAATTCGTGGATGGTCGCCGCCGCCCTTTCAGTAGCCTCCGCGATGGCCCGCGCGAACGCCAGCGGCTGCAGATGCCCGCCACCGCTATCGAAGCGCGCGGCGGGATACACGTTCGTGCCGAGCACGCGCGCCGTTTCGTCCGCATCCATCATGCGGGCAGCCGCGTAGCCATAATGCGAGCGGAGATACTCCGTCTCTTCGACTAGCTCGCGCGCGGCCGCCCGATCGTGCGCGGCGATCACCAACCCATCCTTCAATGCACAATCGATGGCGTACCGCGCCACCAGTTCGCGCATGAGCGCCTTTGATTCCTCCGCCAACGTCCACAGATCGCGCGCGTGCGCCTCGCCCAGCCAGCGCTCCAGATGCTGCTGACTCTGCCGCAAGCCCGTGTGGATCTGCCCGCCATTGCGCCCGGAGGCGCCGAAGCCGATCGTCTCGCCTTCCAGCAGCACCACGCGCGCGCCGGCATTCGCCAGATGCAGCGCTGCCGACAATCCGGTGAAGCCGCCGCCGATGACGCACACATCGGCTGTGATTTGCCCGGCCAGCTTCCGCCGCTCCGGTCCCTCGCCCAAGCTGGCGCGGTAGTAATTGTCGGATGCTGCTGCGCGGTTCATGGCCGACGAGCTTACGGCATCTTCACCCGCCTGCTAAAAGGCAGCCCATTTGAAAGTTTCAGCCGGAGCCGGTACCCAGCGGCCCATGAGAGATCCCGTGTTCAGTGCCCGCGACATCTTGGCGGGGAAGGCCCCCCAGGACACCACGGTTAAGGTAAGAGGCTGGGTACGCACCCGCCGCGATTCCAAGGCCGGCATCTCCTTTGTCCAATTGGTGGACGGCTCCTCGCTGCAACCCGTGCAGGTCGTGGCGCCGAACACCTTGCCGAATTACGCCGACGAAATCCTCAAGCTCACGGCCGGCTGTGCCCTCGAAGCGGAAGGCCGGATCGTTCCCTCGCCGGCCAAGGGGCAGCCCTTCGAGATGCAGGCGAGCGCCGTGAAGGTCATAGGCTGGGTGGACAATCCCGACAGCTACCCAATCCAGCCGAAGCCGCACACGCTGGAATTCCTGCGCGACGTCGCGCACCTGCGGCCCCGCACCAATGTCATCGCCGCCGCTACGCGGGTGCGCCACACCCTGGCGCAGGCGATTCATCGCTTCTTCGACGAGAACGGCTTTTACTGGGTCAACACGCCGATCATCACATCGTCGGATGCCGAAGGCGCCGGCGCGATGTTCCGGGTCTCGACACTCGACCTGGCGAACCTGCCGCGCACCAGCGAAGGCGCCATCGATTTCACGAAGGACTTCTTCGCCCGCGAAGCTTTCCTGACGGTTTCAGGGCAGCTCAATGTGGAGGCGTACTGCCTTGCGCTCTCCAAGGTTTATACCTTTGGCCCGACATTCCGGGCCGAGAATTCGAACACCAGCCGCCATCTCGCCGAGTTCTGGATGATCGAGCCGGAGATTGCCTTTGCCGATCTGTCCGACGATGCGACTCTGGCCGAGAGGTTGCTCAAACATTCCTTCCGGCATCTGCTCGACGCGCGCGCCGAGGACCTCGCCTTCTTCGACGAGCGCATTGAAAAGGGCCTGGTGGCGAAACTGGAAGGCATCGTCGCCTCCGAGTTCGTGCGAATGGATTACGGTGAAGCGATCTCAATTCTGGAGCGGGCCGGCGAGAACTTCGAATTTCCGGTGAAGTGGGGCGTCGATCTCCAATCGGAGCACGAACGCTATCTGACGGAGAAGCACGTCAAGCGGCCGGTGATCGTGATGAACTACCCCAAGGCCATCAAAGCCTTCTACATGCGCGCCAACGACGACGGCCGCACGGTGGCGGCGATGGACGTGCTGGCGCCCGGCATCGGCGAGATCATCGGGGGCAGCCAGCGCGAAGAGCGGCTGGAGGTGCTCGATTCGCGCATGGCGGAGCACGGCATCGATCGGGAGCACTACGGCTGGTATCGCGATCTGCGCCGTTACGGCACCGTGCCGCACGCCGGCTTCGGCCTGGGTTTCGAGCGCACGATTGCATATGTGACGGGGCTGGCGAATGTGCGCGACGCCATTCCATTCCCGCGCACGCCGGGTAATGCGCGCTACTAACTATTCTCCTCGTGCACGGCCTAGCAGCGGAACCTGTGTGCCACCCGGACGCTTAAGGCGTGATTTCGTAGACCGTGCCCAAACCGCTGGTGCCGCCGCCCGTGGTAACTCCGTAATAGTGCGTGCCCTGGCGAACGGGCGCTGATTCCGGTTGCACACCATCGGCGGAGGAAAACGGGCCGAAGCTGTGCAGAACCTTTTCTGTCCATGACGTTTGGCCCCCTGCCGGGGGATCGACCTCAAAGAAGGCGCCGGCGCCGAACTGGCCGCCGCCATTGGTGGTCCCAAACAGCGATCCAGCGGCATTGACGGTAAGCGCGCATCGGTCAACGACCGGATCGCCTGCCTGGTCACCGAAATTGTAGATGATCGTCTCGCTCCAGTTGTTCCCGCCCAGGGGCGTCAGCGCATACACCGCGCCCTGGCCATGGCCGCCGACAGAGCCACAACCGTAGAAAACGCCACCCGCGCCGGCCACCAGGCCGTTCAGCGGGTGCGACGCGTCGTTTCCCCCGGAAGGATCGAAGCTGTAGCGCACGGCTTCTGTCCAGTTGGGATTTTTCTTCGAGGGCGGCGTGAGCTGGAAAATGGTGCCAGCCGAATTTGCGCCGCCGTCCTCGGTCGTTCCTGTCAGCACACCCTTCCCGTTCGCCACGACACGTCCGTATATGGGATGGGCCCCGTCAATGCCGTTGCCGAAATTGTGGAGGAGCGCGTATTCGACGCCATCTCCTTGCGGGCTGATGCTGAAGACCGTGCCGTCGTTCGGGTTGGCGCCGCCGGAGGTCGTTCCATAGAGAAGGCCGTTCGCGCCGAAAGTGAGCCCCGCAATAGGAAAGTAGCCATCGTTGTTGTGAGGATCGAATTCGTGCAGCGTCGTGAGCGTGCCATTGTCAATTCGGTAGACGCTGCCCCCTCCGAAGGTTCCTCCGGTTTGGGTTGTGCCGTAAAGTTCGCCTGAGGCGCCGATCAGCACGCCGCCTTCAGGTCTGTTGGCTTCATTGGAATTGAAGCTGCGGAGAATATCTTCCGTCCAGACCTTGCTGCCCTTCGCCGGTTTGGTCAGCCGGAAAATCGTGCCGAGGTCGAATTGGCCGCCGAACTCCGTCGTCCCGTACAACCGGCCGGATTGATCGAGCACAAGTTCTGGGATGGGGGTATCCCCATCGCCCATGCTCGTTCCGGTAAAATTGTGAATGACACTATAGCTGGCAGCAAATGCAGGCCCCGCCGGCAGGGCTACAGCGAATGCAACCAAAGACGTCACCTGCAACGTTGATGGCATCTTTCGCAAGATATGGTTCGCCAAGCTCATGGCGTTCACCCCGACAATTTCGGCAGATTGTATATCAAAATCCTGTGGCTACCAGCCGCCGCCCCCGCCGCCGCCGCCCCCACCTCCCGATGAGCCGCCGCCACCGCTTCCGGAACTGGAACCCGGGGCGGTGGACGCCGATGCCGCGGCGCTTGCCAGCGACGTTCCCAGCGCGGAGCTGAACGCGGCTGAGCCGAGATTGCTGAAAGAACCGCCGGAATACCAACTGGGCGAGTAACTCCCATGATCGGGCCTCATTCCGGCTGCCGTGGCCTCCTCCTCGAATTTCCGGCTCCAGCTGTTCTCGCAATCGAGCGCGATGGCGTAGGGAAGGAATTTCTCGAACACGTCCGGCGTGACCTTCGGGGGATTGAGCTTTTCGAGGCGATCCTTTTCAGCCACATCCAGGAAGAGCCGGAAACCGTCAATCTGATCGCAGATCTTCGCCCCAAGCCGCGTCGGCGCCTTGAGCCAGTGATAGAAAGCATAGGCGGCCACACCACCGAGCATGAGGGCCGCGCTCGATTCCCATGAGATCAGTCCGCCGAACTGGTAGAGGGCAAACACCAGGCCCCCCAGGAACGGAATGGCGAAGGCAGAGGAAAAAACGGCCGCAATGAAATTGACGATGCGCGAACCCGGGCCGGCTACCACGCTCGCCCAGGCATCGGCAGCCCTGTGCAACAGGAAAGAGGTGCCGACGCTCCAACCAGTCAACCACGCCAGCAGAAAGCCTGCGGGGCCTGGATCGTCCGAGAGAAGCGCTGCAGCGATGGCCGTGACGGCCAGTATCGCCAAACCGCCGATGAACCAATGCCGGTTGGTGACGAAATAGACGCGCTCGTATTGATTCGTCAGCGCAAGTCTCAAGGCCGAAATCGCGCTCGAAATCGAGGAATGATTCGTCTGCTTAAGTTCGATGGAATCGCGCGAAGATCTGAAGAGCTTGCTCGCCAACGCATCCTCGCCAGCATCCAGCTGTGCAGCGTGTTCGGTGCGGCCGGTACGGGTCAGCGTATAGTCGTCATCGTCCTGGCTGATTTTCAGATAACCTTTCACGGCCATGTCGACCAGCGCGGCGGCGAAAGCCTTTCGGTCGTAGCCCATGCGGTGGATGAAACGCACAGCGGCAGGTGACACATCCTGCGGCGGCGCAAACAACGGAATGATCACACCGCGTCGCGGATCGCGGCCGAACTCGAACCATGCCGCTGCGAAATAGATCAGCAGAATTATAACACCGGCAATCGCCACCACGGCGCTGGCGTTGTCCCGGATGAATTCCGCGCGCTGTTCGGCAGCAGTCGGCGGCAGCACGGCGCCCTTTGCGAAACCGACCGCGACGGTCAAGCCTTCATTGCTGCTGAGTGGGGCCGTCGTCCAGCATTGGAGCGTCCGCCCGCTCCATTGCCGGCACGTGGCGTTGTTCGCGCGCGAGCCCGCAGGTCCAGTGTAGGACGCGAACTGCGTGATAATGGCGCCGGGCGGCAGGCTGATCGTCGCCTCGGCGCGATCGATAGGGAATATCCAGAAATTGCCGGTGACGTTCCAGTACAGTTCATCATAGGAACCGAAGAACCCGATCTGGCGGTCCGTCGAATAGGTGATCGTGTAGATGTGCGGGCCCTGTTCGACGTAAGCGTCCGCGCTGCCAATCTTGATGCGTTGGCCAGCCTCGATCCGCGACAGATCGTATGGTTCGTCGCGGCCGTCGCGCGTGACTTTCAGCACATTGAAGCCGACATGCGCGCGCCTGCCAAACTTGTCGGTGTAGGTGGTCGGAAAGTCGCGATAGATGCCGTGACGGATCTGATTGCCCTCCGCAACCACGGCAATCCGCTCGGTGACGGTCAGCGCGCCGTTGCGCGCGACATCGATGTTGCTCGCATAGCTCGTGATGCGCTCGTCAGCAGCGGCCGGACTAACGAACAATGCGAGAAACGCCGCTACAAGGACGGCGCGGCCGATCATGTGTTCAACGAAACCTGGGGAACGGCGCGGTCGGCGCCATCCTCGATCTGAAAAAACGGCGCGGGTTTGAAGCCGCCCCAGTTGGCCACCAGATTGGACGGGAACTGCTCGACCATCACATTGAAGTCGCGGGTGGCGCCATTGTAGTAGCGCCGCGCCAGCTGAATCTGGTCCTCCACCTCCGCCAACTCCTTCTGCAGCGACTGGAAGTTCTCGCTGGCCCGCAGTTGCGGATAGGCTTCCGCGACTGCCACCAGACGCCCGATCGCCGCAGTGATCGCCCGCTCTGTTTGCGCGCGGGCGGCCACATCGGATTGCGCCTGCCCCTGGCCGCGCAGCCGCGTCAGGTTCTCCAGCGTCTCCCGCTCGTGTCCGGCATAGCCTTTCACCGTTTCAACCAGATTCGGAATGAGATCGGCGCGCCGCTTGAGTTGGGTTTCGATGCCGCTCCAACCTTCCGACACAAGGTTCTTGCGCCGGACCAGACCGTTGTAGATGGAGACGGCCCAAAGGCCGATCACCACCGCAACGCCGAGAAGAATCAGGAGCCCCATGCGGGCAGGCTAGCGGTTTCACCGTCGTCCCGTCCATCGAGCCTATTTCAGCAACGCCCCTTGCCGAGCTCAGGCCCCTGCTCACGCTGCCCTTAGCTTGGGGGATTTGCACGGCGCATTTCTCTTAGACCGCGCGACGTGGTATTTTCGATTGTCTGCGGCAGCGTCGCTGCAGCTTCGAATCGAGGGGCCACGCGGGACCAATGATCAACGTCAGAAACAGCGCCACTGTCGCGACGCTCGCCATTTCATTGCTGTGTCCGCGAACGGCGCTGTCGGCAGGCAGCCAAGGCCCGGGCGTTCTTGTCGTCGACCGTCACGCGGTCATCGACCGCTCGAAGCTCGGAACCGATATTCGCGCTCAGATCATGGCGTACGAAAACAAAGTCGACAGCGATCTCGAACCCGAAGGCACGGCGTTGAGGAAGGAGATGGACGCCTTCCAGAGCCAGTCGGCATCCCTGCCGCCGGATGTGCGCGCCAGAAAAACCCTGGCGCTCCAGCAGAAACAGGCGGCTCACGAAAAAAAAATCCGGGAACGGGAAAATCTTATTCATGGCGGCGAGGTCGTCGCGGGGCACGCCTATCTGGCGGCGGTCACATCCGTGGTGCATGCCATCCTGCTCGAGCGCGGCGCCAGCGTCGTGCTCGACAAATCCGCGGTGGCGGACGGCATCGATGGACTCGACATCACGTCCGAAGTCATCCGGCGTTTGGATAGAAAGATAAGCAGTTTCAAGGTTCCGCTGGTGAACCCGCCAGCGCACGAGCAGCTGCTGGCGACGACCGTGTCGCACGACAGCCATCGCTGAAAACGCGACCGCGGCGCACGGTGTTTTGACCCTGCGGCCACTGATGCGACGAATTGGACAGTTTAGGCGGCCCGCCCGCCGGTAATGGCATGATCCCCGTACGTGTCCTCTGACGCAACGCAATCGGCCTGATACGATCGTGGCCGGCTTTCGCCGGCCACGATGCGACATGCGAGATACTAAACGGCAAGCCGCAGGACGCGGCGCACCGGCAGCATTACTACGGGTTGCCGTAAACAGTCACGGCGCCAGCCGTTTGGCTCCCATAACTGGTCCATCCGGAACCGCCGTTTTCGGCGAGCGGCGCGTTGGTGGTATTCGACTGGTTCCAGGCATCCCAAGTGTCAGAAGAGTTGGCGTCCGTTTGGACCGCGACCCAGAACGGCTT
>JAFAVP010000198.1 GCA_019242395.1 Alphaproteobacteria bacterium
CCGTTGCCATGCATGAGATCGATCTCACCAACGGCGCGGTGCTGGAAACGCATTGCGTCTATGTGGTGCAGCTGCTGGTGAAACGTTGCGGACTGGGCAAGGGCATCGGCGACATCGCCGCATTTTTGACCGCGACGGACACTAATCCAACCCGGCTGATCGAACGGACAACATCGCAATGAACCGCTATTCGACGATTGCTTTTCTGGCCGCGCTCCTTCCGTGCGTCGCATCTGCGCAGACTGTTCCGCCCGACCCAGAAATCCGGAAACTGCTGGCGACGCGCGTCGATACTCAGCATTGGGCGACCGGGATCGTTGTTGACCTTATCACGCCGCAAGGAACGCACACGATTGCTTATGGCACGACGGCGAAAGGCGGGACCCAGAACGTTGATGCCGACACGGTGTACGACATTGGTTCGATCACCAAAGTGTTCACCGCGCTTGTCCTTGCCGATATGGCGCGGCATGGCGAAGTCGCACTCGACGATCCCGTGACGAAGTATCTGCCGAAGGACATCGTGTTGCCGATAGACGGCGCGCGGCAGATTACCCTCGCCGATCTCGCCACGCATACCGCCGGTTTGCCACTGCGGCCAGACAACCTCGCGCCCAAGGACCCGGACAACAAATATGCGGAGTACAGCGAAGCTGATCTTTTCCAGTATCTCGCGCACGCCAAACCGGCGAACCCTATCGGCGCCACATACGAATATTCCAACTCCGGTTTTGGGCTGCTCGGTGTCGCACTTGCGCATCGCGCCGGTACTGATCTCGATACGCTGATCAAACGTCGCATTCTCGAGCCGCTCGGCATGGACGACACGATACGCACCGCGACGCCCACGCTCCGCAGCCGAATGGCGCAAGGCTATTCCTATGATTTCGGCTCTGCCGATCTGACGCCAGCGGAACACTGGGACTATGGCAACGGCATCGCCGGCGCCGGTGGCTATCGCTCCACCGCCGCCGACATAGCGAAATTCCTTCAGGCGATCCTTGGCTATCGCAAATCGCCGCTTGCACCGGCATTCGCTGCGATGACAAAAACACGCAGGCCCGGCGGCATGACACCCGCAACTGCCATCGCGCTCGCCTGGAACATCCTCGATCAAGATGGGCGGGAGATCGTGTGGAAGAATGGCAGTGTCGGCGGCTTCCGTGCCTTCATCGGCTACGACGCGGCAGCGCGGATCGGATTGATCGCGCTCGCCAATGCGCAGACGGCAACCGGCATGGATGATATCGGGCTGCACATCCTCGATCCGAAACTCCCGGTCGATCTCAATGTCCCGCACCCGCACACTGAAGTGGCGATTGAGCCGAAGGTGCTCGACAATTATGTGGGCACCTACAAATACTCCGATACCGACAGCATGACGGTCTCGCGCGAAGGCAACCGCCTCTTCGCGCAGGAACCGGGACAGGACAGATACGAACTTTTCGCCGAGGGTCCGCGCGATTTCTTTTTCAAGCTCATCGATGCGCAGGTCACGTTCGAGACCGGGCAGAACGGAAAGGCCATTGCCGCAGTCTGGCATCAGGGCGGCCAGGACCAGCGTGGCATCCGCATAAGCCCATGAGTTTCTTGCGGCTGCAGCGTGACCGCGCCTGAATCGCTCTCTATAAGAACGGCATGGTGGAGGCGGCGGAAAATCTGTTTGGCGGTACGGATGCAGAGGCCGGTGAAGGCTATGGCCGGCACTCCACCGGCATCCTGCCGAGCCATGTGCTCAAGCGTCTGATCCGCGCGCGGCGAGAGATCGTCGCGGCCGAAGAAATCGAGGAGGCGCAAATCCAACCGGCCTCCCTCGACCTGCGGCTCGGCCCGGTGGCTTGGCGGGTGCGGGCGAGCTTTCTCCCCGGTCCCAATGCGACGGTACGCGAAAAGCTGGATTCCGTCGCCATGCATGAGATCGCCCTCACCAACGGGGCGGTGCTGGAAACACATTGCGTGTACGTCGTGCCGCTGCTTGAAAGCGCGGAGTTTTCCTTCCGCGTCTCCGGCATTGCCAATCCCAAAAGCTCAACCGGCCGGCTCGATGTCTTCACCCGCCTCATCACCGATCGCGCGCAGGCGTTCGACCGGATCGAACCGGGCTATCGCGGGCCGCTCTATGCCGAGATCAGTCCGCGGACGTTTCCGGTGCTGGCGCGCAAAGGCTCACGGCTCAATCAGCTGCGTGTGCGCCGCGGCTCTCCACAGTTCACCGACACCCAGTTGAAGCGCCTGCATGACGAACAGCCGCTGGTGGATGGCGTTGCCGACATCGACAATGGCCTTGCGCTGACGGTCGACCTGGAGGGCGATGCGCAGCGGCAGGTGGGATGGCGGGCGCGGCGGCACACCGGCATCATCGACATCGACAAGCGAGACGCACTCGATCCGCTGGACTACTGGGAGCCGATTACCGCCAGCCGCAACGGCGCGATCGTGCTTGACCCGGACGAGTTCTACATCCTCGCGTCGCGCGAGGCGGTTTCCATCCCGCCCGACTATGCCGCCGAAATGGTGCCCTTCAATCCACTGGTCGGTGAATTTCGTGTCCATTACGCGGGGTTCTTCGATCCAGGCTTCGGGCATGAAAGGGGGCAGGGGCGTGGCTCGCGCGCGGTGCTGGAAGTTCGCTCCCGCGAGGTGCCCTTCATCATCGAGCATGGCCAGATCATCGGGCGCCTTGTGTTCGAGCGCCTGACCGACCCGCCGCCGGAAGTTTACGGCCAAGGCATCGGGTCCAATTACCAGCGGCAGGGTCTAAGACTCTCGAAGCATTTCCGGCAGGGCTGACAAGCCGTCATTAACATTCGCTTAGTCAAAGCGTTGCCGCAAATCCACACTGTTGCGGAATCAGATGGACAACCCTTAATCCCCGTTGCGCGGAACCCGTCGCCCGGAACAATTGCGCCGCCGCGGGTCCGGAGGCGTGGGGGAGGGTTGCGCCTTGTGGTCAAAGAGGGTCCGCATTGCAGGGGGCAGAGGTGAGGCGGCTGCAGCGCGATAGGGCGCCGGCCGCCTCATCAACTTCTGACCATTCGAGTCCATAAGCCCGCCGCCCAACTTGTCTTGGCGTTTGTGTTGCGCGACTCTCGCCGTGTCGCGTCGAAAGGGAATCACATGCGCGCATTTCTGCCGATAATGCTTACCGCAACCTTGGCCCTGCTCGGGGGCTGCGATCAGAAGCAGAGCGCCAACATCGAGGTGAAAGACAAGGGCGGCAGTGTCACGATCTCGGCGAACGGGCAGCATTTTTCGATGAGGGGCAATGACGGCAGCCACGGGGAGGTGACCATCTCCGGCAATGGTGATCATGTGACGATGCATGCGGGCGACGGCCAGTCGGTCGTGGACATCAACGCCGGCGGCGTGAACGTGAGCGGCAAATTGCCGGGTTTCGTGAGCGTCTATCCCGGCGCGAAAGTGGTGTCGCTGGTGACAGGCAACAACCAGAGCGGCACCTTGGTGATGCAAACCGGGGCAGCGCCGGCTGAGGTGGTCGGCTTCTACAAGCAGAAAGCACAATCTGCCGGTTTTACCCAAAAGCTGGACGCGAACGACGCTGGCAATCTGCTCTACTCGGCAACCTTCGCTGGCCGCGCCATGCAGGTTCTCGCTTCGAAGGACAGCGAAGGGACCCACGCGCAGGTGACCTGGTCGAGCCAGTAGGCGGCGATCGGAATCAGAAGCCGGAAATCAGAAGAAGACTTGCCGCCTCGGTGCGTTTGCGTTCTACTGCCCCGCCTCGTTGATGCCGCCCGGTGGCTCGCGGCGCGCCTCGATATCCCAAGGGGAGCCATTTCATGACTCGCGCTTCATCGCTCAGATGGTTGTGTGCATGTAGCATTGTGGTGTTTGCCGCGGCTCTTTTCATGCCCCTGAAGGCAGAAGAGCAGGCACAGTCCACGCTGGCCAGGGTCAGCAAGGACACCTTCAAGAACGGAGACAGTGAGCACAGGACGGAAGTCGAGCCACACACCTTTGCTTGGGGCTCCACCATTGTCAGCGCCTTTCAGGTCGCGCGCGTGTTCGGAGGAGGCGGCGCGGATATTGGCTTTGCGACCTCCACCGATGGCGGCCAGACATGGACCAGCGGCTATCTCCCGGGTCTTACCGTGAACTACAAGAATGGCAGCTTCTCTGCCGCGAGCGATCCGGCCGTGGCCTACGACGCCAAGCACGGCGTGTGGATGATCTCCAGCCTGCCGGTCCTGAATGACAACCCGGAGGCAGTGGCTACCAGCATTTCGAAAGACGGAATTCACTGGGGCAAGCCCATCATCGTGGATGCCAGCGGGTCCGACGACAAGAACTGGATCGTCTGCGACAACACCCCGGCCAGCCCGTTCTATGGAAATTGCTACACGGAATGGGATTCGCCCGGGCTCGGCGACCTTATTTTCATGAGTACCTCCACGGATGGCGGACAACACTGGGGAGCGGCCAAGAACACCGCCGATCAGGCTTCCGGACTGGGCGGCCAGCCTCTGGTGCAACCAAACGGCACAGTGGTGGTCCCGATCGACGGCTTTGGCGCCATGGTTTCTTTCCGCTCCACCAATGGCGGACAGAGCTGGAGCAGCACCTCGACGATCGGCTTTCAGGAATTTCGCGGACAGGATGGCGGCTTGCGCAGTCCGGGACTGCCGTCGGCCGCGGTGGACGGAGCCGGCAAGATCTACGTCGCCTGGCCAGACTGCAGCTTCCGTTCCGGCTGCTCCACGGACGATATCGTCATGAGCACCTCGACCAACGGAACTTCGTGGACGGCACCGGTGCGCATCCCCATCGATGGCCTCCAGACGACCTTGGACCACTTCATTCCGGGGCTCGGCGTCGATCCCAATACGTCGGGAGCGACGGCCCATCTGGCGATGACGTACTACTACTATCCCAAGGCTAGTTGCGGGAATGCATGCCAGCTCTATGTTGGCTTTACGATGTCCCAGGATGGCGGCAAGACCTGGACGAACGGCACGCAACTGGCAGGGCCGATGAACCTGAGCTGGCTGGCCCCCTCGCAGAATGGCTTGATGGTGGCGGATTATCTCGCGGTCGCCTATTCCAACGGAAATCCCTATGGCGTCTTCGCCGTGGCCAAGGCCCCTAAGAACGGGCTGCTCAATGAAGCCATGTACACGACCACCGCGCCACTGCTGGCCGCCGGGCAGGAGCGCATCAGTTCAGCCGGCGAAAAGCCAATTCCCGGCGTCAGAGGGCACTACGTGTGGAAGTATTACGACGACGATGGCGAGTACCCGATTCCCCCGGGGAAACTTCCACACCGTCGCAACTAGGCGTGCTGCCCCTCTAGCTTCTGATTTCCTATTCTGATTTCCGGCCGCCCTTCCGCGCGCCTTCCCAGCTGTGCTATCCAAAGCCGGCCACGCGGGCGTAGTTCAATGGTAGAACGGCAGCTTCCCAAGCTGCATACGAGGGTTCGATTCCCTTCGCCCGCTCCAATTCCTCTCCGCGCTCCTGAAAGACTTGTGTGGCTGTGGACAATCCAGCAGCCGTGATGCCTGCTTGTAGAGGCTGCTTGCGGCGGGCCCGCTCTGGCTGCAATGTCCGAATTCCAAACGAAGCTCGCCAATCAAAGAGGGTGTCAGAATGTCAGGTTACCGGTTCCTGGGGGGCGCAACGGCGCTTGTCTCCCTCTTCGCACTTGGGGGCTCAGCGGCTGCTGAAGCCGCGGGCCATTATCATATCTTCCCCGCCACCTCTTTCGCCTCGCGGAACATGCCGGTGCCGCCGGCGAGCGACATGAACTATTACGGCGGTTCGGTCTTCTCCAGCGTGAAACTGGTCAGCGTCATCTGGAACAAGGATGTGCTTCAGGCCACCAAAGATCAGATCCCGCTGTTCTCCGCTGCCATTGTGAACAGCACCTATGTCGACAAGATGCGGGAGTACAGCACCAAGGGCGTGCACACGATCAACGGTCACAAAGGCACCAAGCAGGTCATTCAACGTGGAACTTATCTGGGACAGGTCCAGCTCACGCCGCACAACGGCTCCAAGTCGCTGAGCGACACCGATGTGCAAACCGAGATCAAGCGGCAGATCGCCGAAGGCGTGCTTCCGCCTCGCGATCCGAATACGCTTTATATGATCTATTTCCCCAGCAACATCACCATCACGTTGGACGGGTTGGTCTCCTGCCAGAGCTACGGCGCCTATCACTTCGCGACCAACGATGCGAAGATCGCCCCGAAGTCGAACGTTTTTTACAGCGTCGAACCGGAATGCAACGCGGGCTTCGACTTCCTCACCTTCGCGGCCTCGCATGAATATGCGGAGGCGACGACAGATAATGTGCCGACGCCGGGATCGAACCCCGACTTTCCGCAAGCGTGGAACGATTCCGCCGGTTATGAGATCGGCGATAAGTGCGGCAACAGCGGCACGCTGACCTCTCAGGCCGGAAGCTGGGTGGTGACCCAGTATTACCTCAACAGCCTGCACGGCTGCAGCACCGGGAATTACACGAGCCCGTAGGCGCGCGCGCTCTGCGAAATAAAAGCGCCCGCGCGGAATAGGCGGGCACCGAAAATCGTCGTGCACGCGGCGGCCGGAACCCTGGAACTGGCCGCTTCTCCTCCCGTTGCCGTAATCGCACCGGGAGGAGAACCCACATGCTGTCTTGGAAGAATGCAAGCCGCAGGCGCGCCGCGCTTCTCGCCGCGGCGGCCCTTATCGTTGTTCCAGCCGCAGCAGCCGCCCCGCAACATGCGCCGGTCCCCAGCACCGAGCGCGTCGTGACCTACCATTACGACGATCTGCGCACCGGCTGGAACTTCAACGAACGCGTGCTGACGCCGAAAACCGTTCGCAGCGGCGGCTTCAAGCGGTTGAAGTCTGTTCCGCTCGACGATCTTGTGCACGCGCAGCCCCTGTACCTCACCAATGCGCGCGTCCGCGGCGTGCAAGGCACGCATGACGTCGTGTACGTCGCCACCGAGAGCAACACGCTTTACGCCATCGATGCGAAGAGCGGCGCCATTCTGCGCCAGCACAATTTCGGCCCGCCGGTGCCTTACACAGCCTTGCCCAACCAGTGCACCAACAACGGACCGAACCTCGGCATCACCTCCACGCCGGCCTTCCTGCAGTTCAATGGCAAGATGTACCTGATCACCTACACCTATCCGAACTTCGAGCCCACGTACCAAATCCATCGCGTCGATCCGGCGACACTGGAAGACACGGTAGAGCCGGTGACGATCACCGCGTCCGCCAGATTGTCGGACGGCAGCACCTACCGCTTCGATCCCACAGTAACCCGCCAGCGCCCCGCACTGCTGATCTCGGGCGATACCGTTTATGCGGGGTTCGGCAGTTTCTGCGACAGCGCCGCGGATCGCTCGCGCGGGTGGATGCTCGGCTTCAGCATCGACGATCTGAAGCCGCTTCCGGGAAATGAACTCACCAATGCGCGCGCCACCTCGCCCAACAATTTTTTCCTGACATCGGTGTGGATGTCGGGCGCGGGGCCGGCCGCCTCGCTCGATGGGCACGTGTTTTTCGTCACCGGCAATTCCGATTACAGCGGCGGCACGTTCAATCGCCCTATCAACATCAACGAAAGCGTGGTGCAGCTTTCTGACGATTTGCTGGATGTCACGGGGCTATTCCGGCCCACGGGCCCCGGCCTCAACGCCAGCGCGCTTGACAAGGTGGACGAGGATTTCGGCTCCGGCGGCGTGTTGCTTCTGCCCGCGCAAAAGGGCCAGCCTTCCAACCTCGCGGTTGCGTTAGGCAAGGCTGGCAAGATGTATCTGCTCAACGCCGATGACCTCGACAATCATGGACATGATGGGGGCAAGGCGTACGACGTGGTGAATGGCGGCGCCTGCTGGTGCGCCGAGTCTTACTTTGAAGGGCAAGACGGCATCGGCCGCGTGGTCAGCAGCGGCGACAATGTGATCCGCATCTGGAAGGTGAAGGGCGGGCCTGTGCCCAAGCTGCAGAAGGAAGTGGAGAGCACGGCAGAAATCCAGAATGGGCAGGACCCAGGGGTGTTCACGGTGGTGTCGTCCGACAACCACAAGGGTACCGTGATCTGGGCAACCGGCAAGCCGGTCGATTTCGATCCCGGCACCTTTCAGCTCTATGCGTTCGATGCGGTGACCGGGCATGTGCTGTTCAAGGGTGACGCCGGCACCTGGCCGTTTCCGGAGAACAACGCGACCGTCATGCCGGTGACGGCGAACGGAAGGGTGTTCGTCGCGAGCTACAAGCAACTGGCCATCTTCGGGCTCGGCAAAGGCGGGGCTGCTGCTTTGCAGAAAGTCGCGGCTCCTGACATGCGCGTAAAGCTCGCACCCGGCGAGCATGAAATCTACGGTACGGTGCGCGCCATCGAAGGCAACAAGCTCACGGTGCAAAAACGCGACGGCAGCGTGGTTGTTGTCGATGCGTGGCGCGCAGAGGCGCAGCATGCCAAGGCGCAGCCGCAGACCGGCAAGGCACTGGTGGCGCGCGGCACGTACGCATCTGTGGGCGTCCTCGATGCGAGTGCCGCTCTGCACGCCAAGAATAACCCGGCCATGTGGTACCCGGACCGCTGATCGGAAGAACTCGCGACATCGAAAAATAAGAGAGCGCCCTGGCCGTCGGGCCGGGGCGCTCTCGAGTGCGGCGGGTAGTATGCGAGTAGAACTATCGCCACAAAGTAGGCCGCACTGCGAACGCACGGTGCCTTAGCGGAGGAGGGTTGAGGCTCCCATGCGCTTTGCCACGCAGAACTCCAACGCGTGGTCTCCCGGCGCGTTCCGAAAGTTTTGCTATCGTCTGGATAGTCTTGACCGCTTCGGCGGTTCAGCCTCCTGCTGCCGCGCCGCTTCCGCCAAGGCGCGCCAGCTCCTGGCGATCTCGGTCCAGTTCTCTCGAAACAAGGTGGAGCGCGCCGCTGCAGCCCGCTGCTCAGCCTCTTTGGCGCGCAGCAGGCACGCGGACGAATCGATATCGGCAAGCGCCCTGCCCACGGGCAGCCCCTTACTCCCCGACCCTGTTGATCCTTGTTTTCGAGGAAGGCATTATCTGCCGCAAGGGGGAAGCGTTGGGCATCGCGGGGCATATCTATGGAACTAAGGAACGACGTCGGAAAACAAGGCGTTGGCCGAGGGTCAGCGCCGGAGGGCAAAGTGCAGAAGGTCAAAGAGTTCCGGAAGCGTGCCAGGGAATGCAGGGAGTCCGCGGCCAGGGCGCCTAACGCGGAGCTAAAGAGGCACTATGAAGAGCTGGCCGTGGTTTGGGAAAAGCTCGCCAAGGAGCGGTTGGATTTCTTCGTCGAGCATCCGGAAGCGGACCTGCACGGGGAAGCCGAAGCCGATGAGTCGAACGGCACCGGAGCGGCAGCTTAGCGCCGGTGGCTAAAGGCAACGGCCACCCCTCCGTGGATTGACGGTAGACCGTCCTGGCCGCAGGCCTTAAATTCTGAGTTCGGTGTTCGCGTTCGGGGGACGCGGGGCGATGCTCACGCAGATGCATCAAAGATTGCGGGCACAGCCGACTTTTGAATCGGCAGTGGAGGCAATCCTGGACGACGCGCGCGCGCTGAACGGGGCTGAATTCGGTAGCTTTCAATTGCTTTCGGGGTCACGGCTTCTGATCGTGGCTCAGCGTGGTTTCAAAGCACCTTTTCTTCGCGCCTTCCGCACCGTCGCCAACGATGAGGGATCGGCGTGTGGCCGCGCGCTGAAAACCCGGAAGACTGTCCTGATCGAAGATGTGGAAGCGGACCTTGAGTTCGAGCCCTTCCGATCCGTCGCGCGCGAGGCAGGCTATCGCAGCGTCGCGACCACTCCGCTGATCGCCGCCGACGGCTACTTCATGGGCGTTGTCGCCACCCACTTCGCCCGGGTGCATCGCCCCACGCCGTTCGAGATTGAATCATTCGAAGCGTACTGCGTCAGCGCCGCGGGACATCTTCGCGATCTGCTGGGCGGCGAACCGCTCGATGCTGCGGCCATCAGACTCAGCAACCGTCTCTATACGGACATGGGCCTGCCGTGCTGAGGGCCAACGGACAGCGCATCGCTGTTCCGTGCCACCGGAAATGTTGGCGCTCTCAAACGCTCACTTCTTTCGATAGAAACGGCACCAGCCCTCCGGACTGATGTCGCCGTCCACGAGGATGCAGGAGGAGGGCGGCTTGAACAGCGAGCAATTGGCGCACTTCTGATCGCCCTTCGGTGTAGCTTGGTATCCCGATGCCTGGTACGACATTTTGGCCTCGGCCCGCCCGGCTGTGCCCAACAATGTGGCAGCTGTGCCAGCCGCCAACGCGGTGCCTCGAAGCATCTGCCTGCGTGAGAGTTTGATCCCTTCAAGATCGGCACTATGCCGATTGCCGGCATCTTCCATAGCAGCCTCCATCGCCCGCTTGCCGCGGTAAGGTCCATCTTGCCGCTCTTTGGGCAGCCGCTTCCTTGATTGTTGTCAAATACAGGCCCCGGCGAATCTGCGCATGATCGCCAAACAGCAGCGGCTTGGCCGCTGCAGCGGAACGGGAAGGGGCAAATATGCGCATCTGCAGATTCTCCGCAGCGCTCGCGGTGGCGGCTTTGTTTGCCACCCGGGCGCAGGCGGTTCCGGCCTTCGCTGTCCAGACGGCACAGCCGTGCAGCGCCTGCCACGTAGGGGGATTCGGACCGCAGCTCACGCCCTTCGGCCGGCAATTCAAGCTGGAAGGCTACACGTTGCGCGCCACCGACACATTCACGCTGCCGGTTTCGGCCATGGCGGTTGCTTCGTTCGTTCACACACGGACCGATCAGGCCGCGCCCCCCGCCGATCATTACGGCACCAACGACAACACGGCCATCGATCAAATCAGCGCCTTTGTGGCGGGCGGCATCGGCGAGCATTTCGGCGGCTTCACACAATGGACATATGACGGCATCGGCCGCGCCTTCGCCTGGGACAATGTTGATCTCCGCGCTACGACACACGAAACGTGGGACGGCAACGATCTGCTGCTGGGTGTGAGTTTCAACAATTCGCCCGGCGTCGAGGATGCATGGAATACCTTGGCGGCTTGGGGCTTCCCCTACACTGGCTCCGACCTCGCGCCAGGGCCGGACGCGGGCACTGTGATCGATGGTGTGCTCGCGCAAGGCGTGCTCGGCACGACGGCATATGCCTACTGGAATTCGTCGCTCTACACAGAGGCTGGCATCTACTGGACGCCCTCGCACGGATTTCTCCGCGCGATGGGCGTGAATCCGGCCGATAGTGGAATCCTCGATGGCGTGGCACCGTATCTTCGCCTCGCCTACCAGAAGGATTATGGGGATCAGAACTTCGAAATCGGCGCGTACGCGCTTTTTTCGGATCTGTTTCCCGGCGCGGACAGGAGCACGGGCACGACCGACAACTACACAGACCTCGGTCTCGATGCCTCGTACCAGTTCATGGGTGACGGCAGCAATGTGTACACCGTCAACACGCGCTACACCCATGAGAGCCAGGATCTGAACGCGACCTTTCTGCTTGGCGGTGCCGCCAATCGTCACGACCAGCTGAACGACTTTCGCATCGATCTCGCCTACTCATGGAAGGCCATGCTGGGAGGCACCGTTGCGGCGTTCGACACATGGGGATCGCAGGATCCACTGCTGTACGGCGGCGACCGTACGCTCACGCCCAATAGCTCCGGGTTGATCTTCCAGGTGGACTATACGCCCTTCGGTGGCGAAGGGGCGCCGTTGGACGGCAGGCTCAATCTCCGCCTGGGGGCACAGTACACGCTCTACACAAAATTCAATGGCGCAAGCTCGAACTACGACGGTGCAGGCCGCGACGCGTCCGACAACAACACGCTGCGGCTGTTCCTGTGGGTTGCGCTTTAGCCGAATCGAGGGAGGACCGCATGAACAATTGGAAAGCGTGCATGATGGCGGCAGTCGCGGCTGCGGGAGTCGTTTCCGGCGCCAAGGGAGCCGAAGTCGCCGTGGATCAGAAGGATCTGAAATTCGTGCCCGATGTAGTGACGCTGAAGGCCGGGGATTCAATCCGGTTTACCGATACCGATCGCATTGCCCACGACGTCACCATCGACAGTCCTGGCGGAGCCTCGGAAGACAAGGGGATGGCCGAGTACAACCAGCACATCGTCGTGAAGTTCGACAAGGCGGGAGCCTACCAGGCCCACTGCAGAATTCATCCGCAGATGCACATGACGATCATGGTCAGGCCTTAGCGCGCCGCAACTGCGCGGGGCGCTAGGGCACGCAACGCATCCGGGTTCGCTGGATTGCTACGCCGCGAAATTGTGAACAGGCGCGACGGGAGCTCCCAGTGGCGGCGTGGCTTTCGGTCTGTCGCTCGCCTGGACACGCGCGTCTGCTTGCTCGTACCAACTCGTGACGGCGAGAACGAGACCGAACACCACGAACGCACTCACCGCGAGCACAAGGTAGATCATCTGGCCTTCTGACATGAGGGCTCACCCCTTTTGGAAGCGCATCCATCGGACGCCTCTTGCCCGGCCGGTTCATTGACGAAAATCAGCAAACGGTCCTTGCCAGGATTGGTCTGGGGCCACGATGGATGGATTGCGAGCCGGGGCTAGATGGGCCATTGCCGCCAATGCCTCTCCGGCTTACCTTCGTGCCCTTGGCATCGGGCTCGGACGATTATGCGAACCACACCGGACAAGGGGCAGCAGACGCGGCTTGGCGCCTCGCATGTCCCTCTCGCTTGCGACGACGACTGCCGGTTTTTTCGCGAAGAATGCCAATCGCAGGAGGGAAGGCCCGAGGGTCCGCTTCTGAAGGTTTCGCGCGGCACCACGATCTACTCTCACGAGCAGCCCGCTCACTTCTGCTACAGGCTGATCGAAGGCGCGGTGCGCCTGTACCGGGTCCTGCCAGACGGCAGACGGCAGATTCTGGAGATCTGTCTGCCGAGTGAAACGTTCGGGCTCGAAACCAGCGACACCTATTCTGCAACGGCAGAGGCGATCGGGGAGGTCATCGTGCTTCGCTGTCCCCGCGCCTGCATTGCCGAGCTGCAGGACGAGCGGCCGGAAACCCGCCAGGCCATGCTTTCCATGCTGAGCCGCGGGATGTGCGCCGCGCAGGACCACGTGGCCATGCTGGGTCACCAGAACGCCAGGGAGCGGGTGGCCTGTTATCTCCTGCGGCTGGCGCTGGGGCATGAAGAGCGGCCGTGCGTCATAACCTTGCCGATGGGCCGCCAGGACATGGCGGATTATCTCGGCCTCACCATCGAAACGACCTGCCGCTCCCTGAGCGATCTGAAGGCGGCGCGAATCATCACGACGCCGGACCGCCATCGCATCCTGATCCACAATATGGAGAAGCTCGAAGCCGTCGCGGCACGCAGCTAACCTTGTTGCACGTCCGGTGTTTAGCCGCGCACTGACGCAGCCGCACAAATTGGGCCTACCTGCGGGGGGAGGTTCAGTGCTGCTCCGCTCCAGCAAGTCAGATCCGCGACGCGAATTCCTGGCTACTTTCGCCTAGAGCGGCGAGTCCTTCGTCGAGATAATCCCCTAGCAGTGGCAGGCTGGTCAGGTACTCTGCCGTGCGCGGGTTATGTGCGTGCCGCGCTTCCTCCAAGGCTTCCGCCCATTCTGACAGCGCGTAGGTGCCCCGCCCGACCCACGCCAATGCGACCAGATTGACCTGCTCTTCCTCATCGAGGCTGCGGATGTATTCCACAAGCTCCTGATAGGTCGCGTCGCCTGCGGAGTCCTGCAGCACGTCCACCATGCCGTCGTCGGCCCCGTCCGATCCGGAATCGGGATCGGTCATCTCCTCTTTGGCATCGAACATACGGGCCTTGAAGATGATGTGAGAAACCTTCTCCGGATTGATGCCCAACATCCTGAGTCCCTCTTCCGATACGCCATTGGGCGCCGCCGAAGGCACGCCCGCATTGACGATCGTCAATTTTCGAATCTCGACGCTGGGTCAGCAGTCCATTGCAGGCAGAATGCCGGCCGGCTTCGCCGCGGGGCCTTTCCGCTGCGGCGGACCTGAATGGTACGCCGATGATGCTTACCCTTGCGCCCCGGACGAGCCGTTGATGCTACGGCCGAAGCCCGCCGATCTCGTCTTGCGTTGCGCTCCCAGTGCGCGTGTCGGGCCAGGACATGAAGAGCGTTGGCTTCCCTGCATCCCAGGCATTTCCCGTGTAATCGCCCATAAACATGCTCCCGAAACCGTCGTTGAACGGATTGGAGGACGTCGTGGACAAGCGGTAGTTGGTCCCAAAGGTTGCCCCGCCATCGACTGACGTCGCGGCAAACGCATCGTAGTTGATGTTGTTGGGGTCGAGGCTGCGATCGAGCCAAGTGGCGCCGAGCACCCCGCTGGGGCTCACGTTGATCCATTCGAAGAACTGGTCGTGCTTATCGCTATTCGGGGTGACGGCGACGGGCGCGCTCCAAGTGGCGCCGCCGTCTCCGGATGAGCTCACGCGTTCCTGCATGTAGGTGCCGTTCCAGTCGTAATCCATCACGTAGAGGCGGCCATGGGTCTGCGCAGTGCTGTTGTCGATCGCCACCACCGGAATGTTGGCGATGCGCTCGCTGGTGTTCGGCAGGCAGCCATAGAAGGCTCCGCACGTATCCGGCACCAGGTGCACGCTGTGAATTTTCTTCTCCTTGGACCAGGTAACCCCGCCGTCCACCGACTTGGAGAAATACATCTTCGCAGTGGTGCCACCGCAGTCACCCGTCGGCCCGGTGACGGGGCAGCGCTGCCAGGTGAGATACACCGTACCGTCGTCCCCGATCGCAAGATCGCTGAACTGGTCCACACTGTTTGGCCAGACCTGCCGCGTGCTGACGTTCACGAGCGCCCAGGTCTTGCCGCCATCGGTGGAATGGGAGACTCCGATTTGCGAATCGCCGTTGGAGAAAAACTCCGTGTTGGAAATGTAGAGGGTGTTCTTGCGCGGGCTGCTCGCGTTGGTGTCGATCTCCAGCCACGGCTTGTCCATGTCGACCCCGGCGGAAGCCACCGCGACAACCGGGGTGGTCCATGTGGCCCCGAAGTCCGGCGAGCTGCCTATGACGATTTCCAGATTGGAAGCTGAGTCGATGCCGCCCCGATAGGCAACACTCTTCAAATCCCACGCGACCACCGGATCGCCATCGCCGCCGCTGGCGCCCGCCGCGAGCGTGCCGCAGGAATGGGTGAACGTCTTGCCGCCATTGGTGGAGGCAAAATAGCCCTGCAGGCTAGAGCTGCAGTTGTAATCGTTACCTGCGGTGAGGATGTGCTTGGCGTTGTTGGGATCGATCGAGATCGGATCTTCGTCGACAGGGCTTCCGCCCTCCGAGGCCTGCACATTCGGGAGTGTGCACGGCGCAGGCGTGCACTTCAGCGCCGGATGTTGCGCGCCTCTGTTGACCAGTGGCAGCCGCACCGCGCCGCTGCGGATCGCGCGCGCCATGAGCACGCCGCCGGATAGCGGACTTCTCTCCAGACGAACTATGGATTGTGGCTGTCCGGCAACCGCGCCGGTTGCAAGCGCCGCACCCAATGCAGCAACTGCCGCGGTCGTTACCAACGCAACGCGCAGACCCAACGCCGATCTAGACATGATACCCCTCCCTTTCGCGAAGAGGGGCAACAGTGTTCCTTCCAAGAGGGGATTACAAGAAGCGGGGGCCATCCGCGCCAGGTTCTCTGCTGAGGCTTACAGCGCCGCTCCGAGTTGAAGCCAGAGGGTACGGCCCGGAAGAAGATGGTAGGACGAGCTGCCGAATTCGCTTTGAGTCACGGGCGGCCGTTCGTCCGTGAGATTGGTGCCGGCGAAGGCAACGTCCCATCGTCCGAAACGGTAACCCGCCGTGATGTCGAGGGTGGTGTAGCTGGGCGCCGGCGCCTCGTTCTCTTCATCGAGGAAACGGCGGCCCACAGAGTTCACGACAGCCGAGCCGTGGAAGCCCTGCGGCGGCGTGTAGAGCAGTCCGGCGGAGGCCAGAATATGCGGTGCAAGCGTCAGCTGATTGCCGCTGACGTCATCTGGCCCGTTCCCCTCATCGAACACGAAATGCGTGAAGCGTGCATCGTGCCAGGCAATATTCGCAGCCAGTGATAAATCCGGTGTCAGCAGAAAGCGCGTTTCCAGTTCGACACCCTTCAGGCGCTCGCCGCCGGCGTTGACCAGCTCGGGTTCGCCATCCGCATTCGTTGTCGCCACAACGAGATTGGAGAAGTTCAGCAGGAAGGCATCGGCCTCATAGGCGATGCGCCCGCCAGCCAGCGCCCCCTTGATCCCCGCCTCGTAGCTGTCCGCGGTTTCCGGATTGAGCACATCCGGCTCGAACTCGAATCCGAAATCGATGGCCGCGGGTTTGAAGGCGTTGCGATAGTTCGCATAGATCACCGCTTCATCCCCGCCCTCTTTCCAGGCGCGGTAGCTGGCGCCGATCATGCCGGAAAGCCGCGTCGTGCGGCTTTCGTCCTGCGCGAATTCATCGTCCGCGGAATTGAAGCCGTCGAGATGGCCCGAGTTCTTGTCCTCGAAGGTTTCGTTCAGCCGCAGGCCGGCGAGAATGTCGAGCGCGGAGAGAGGCCGCCAGTCGATCTCGGCATATTGGCCGCCGAACACCCGCTTGTCGCGGATGGTGTTCGTTTCGTCCACGTGAATGGCAGTGGTGGGCGGGGGAAGCACGAGGCCGGAGAGCGGAACGAAATACTCGCCGTTGGCGCTGCTCTGCCGCCCGAGCCCGTACAGAAGGTCCGCGCCCAGCACCAGTTCTGCGTTCTCGGCCAGCTTATGCGTGAGGTGCGTGTCGGCATAGGCATCTTGAATCCGCCGGTGCTGATCGAACGAATCCGCATTGGGATCGCCGGTGTCGGTGAGATCGGCGCGCAGGAAGCCGCGAATGTCGCGAATGTCGGAATGGGCGAAGGAAACGAGCGTGCTCCAGTCGCCCCAGCCTGTTGGCAGAACATACCCGAGATTTGCGTGGTAGCGGTTCTCATCCATCTTGCTGTTCGCGGGATTGTAGTTCGCGTTGATGGGGGTCCGATCGGTGAGTGCATCGCCGTCGCGCACGATGGGGCTTGGCGGGACATCATGCGTGAGCGAAATGTCCGCATCGAAACGCAAGGTGCCGGGCCCGAGCGGCGTTTCCGCGCGGTAGAGAAAATGCCCCGCCGCGACGGACTCGCGCTGGACGGCGAAGCGGCGGTCTTCCCAATCCGCCACGAAGGAATGGCGCCAGTCGCCCCATTGCGGCAGCGCGATCGAACCCGCGCCGCGCCAGGAATCATGATTGCCGTAGGCGAGCTCGGCGTGGTTTGCCGCCTCGCCGGCCGGATAGTGCAGCATCTGGATCACGCCGACGAAGGAGGTGGCGCCGAAGGCAACCGGCGCGCTGCCCTTCAGCACCTCCACGCGCTGCACATCGTTGAAATCGAGGTCGGGAATGGCGGGGTTGAAGGCGCCGCCCCACGGCACGCCGTCCACCACCAGCAGGAAGGCGTCGAACTCGTGCAGGCCCCAGAAGGAAGGCACCGCGCTGGAAGGCCCGGCATCCCCGCCGGCTGGCGCTTCGACGCCGGCGGTCAGCGCCAGCGCCGTGGACAGGTCTTGCGCCTGCCGTTCCCGCAGCTCGCCGCCGGAGATGATGGAGACGTCTGCCGGCACATCGCCGGCAGATTCCGGCAGCCGCGTGGCCGTAACCTGCACAGTCTCGATGGACTCTTCCGCGGCCGCCATGTTCGCAGAGAAGAGCAGCCAGCACGCAGCTGCCCCCCGAAAGACTTGTCTCACCCTCGCCCCGGCGCGCTTTGATTCCGGCGGAAGTCCTAGGACACGGCCGTCGCCGGTTCAATGCGAGTCGGTCGCAATCAGACGTTGGGAGGGTCAGCAATTTCGTCCCAGCGCGAGCGGATTGAGCGGCTGTCTTGCCCCTTCGGTCACGGCATACCATGTATGGCGCGACGAGAATGGCGACGCGCGCTCGCGCGCTTCTGGAGGATGGGCAGATGAAGACGTTCGGCTGGGTTGGGAAGATGGCGGCCATGGCCGCGGTGGCGTTGGGCTTGTCGGCCTGCGGCATTAATACGGTGCCGACGCAGGACGAGCAGGTGAAGGCCGCCTGGAGCCAGGTGCAGAACGAGTATCAGCGCCGCTCCGACCTCATCCCCAATCTGGTCAACACGGTGAAAGGTTACGCGCAGCAGGAGCGCACGGTGCTACGCGAGGTGATCGAGGCGCGCGCCAAGGCGACGCAAACCACCGTCAACCTGCCGCCGGACGTCACCTCCAATCCGGAAGCCTTCCAGAAATTCGAGCAGAGCCAGAATCAGCTGACGCAGGCGCTGGGCCGCCTGATGGTGGTGAGCGAACGCTATCCGGACCTGAAATCGAACCAGAACTTCCTGGCGCTGCAATCGCAGCTCGAAGGCACGGAGAACCGCATCGCGGTGGCGCGCAAGGACTATATCGACTCGGTGCAGACCTATAACACCACCTTGCGCACCATTCCGCAGCGCTGGATCGCCGGCATCTTCTATCCCGATGCCAAGCCGAAGCAGACGTTCACCGCGCAAGAGCCCGCGCAGACCGCGCCGCGCGTTTCCTTCTGATGGCGGCAACGGCGGGGAGTATCTTCGCGGCGTTCTTGCGCCGGCGGCATCGAGGCAGCGAAAAAGCCCGCCGGAGCGAATCGCTTCTTCACACCGGCTGGCAGAACGACAGCATCGCTCTCACGCGCAGGCGGAACATGGGAGATCGGCACCACAAGTACCTCGGCTGTCCCCTCGCTATCGACGACCACGAGTGCCAGCGCGAGAGCGGGCCGGTCCTTTCGGCCTTCTTCATGACCACGGCGCTGTTCGTCCGCCCAGAGATACGCATAGCGGATGACGGAGCCGCGCGCCGGTGGCTCGAGTCTCACTTTTTGTCTTTGGCGAGATCCCGGATTCCACGGAGAAAACGGTCCGGCGTCTCCGCTGCGCGGAACGCCTGCTGGTCGCGGGATTTCAGGCGCTCATATTCGCCGAACGAGAGCAACACGTTCCGGGGGCGGCCATTCTTGGTGACGATCACAGGCCGCACCAGAGCGGCATCGCTGTAATGGGAGAACTGGCGCACCAGCTCGCCCGCAGAAGCGGTCAGATCGCTCCCTTCGGCCATGCTTAAATCCCGTTTGTTGCAGAATAGGCGTTTTACGTACTTTGCGCAATAGACCGACACCTGGCGGCTAATTGCGTGGCCATGCGTGCGGCATGTTCAGGGCGGCGGGAGCGCACAAAGATAGGGATAACCGTCGTTGACGTTGGCACTCTGACACCAGATTTTCTGATCAAAGCCATCTGGCAATCCGGACTTAAGCTGCGTGTCCGTCAGGCCTGTAATGCCGGGATCATTCTTTCTGTTGCCCGCGCCGCGCTTCGGATCGCTGACACCCATGTCGATATCCCAATACGTATTGCTGATCTTCCCGGTGTGGGATTTGTCAGTGCCCATCAGGCCGCCGATCCTAGTTGTGTCGGCATTATTCTCCCTAATTTGTCCGGCGGCATACGAGTTGGTCACGCGGCCCTGGTGATAATTCTCTCCAATGAGCCCCCCGAAGCTGGTTTCACAGCAATTTTGCTTCCCATCATGTAACGAATTTCGCGCGTAGGTATTTTGGATTGTGCCCACGTTTTCGCCGACTAGACCGCCGACGTTGACGTCATAAGCTCTGCGGTAGATGGCAGAGCCCCGGACATAAGAATTGCTCACGAAGCCACCGTTGTAACCTGCTAGACCGCCACCGCTTGAAAAGGCCCCTTGCTCGGCTGACAGCCTCACATCGGCGAACGAATCCTCGATGACGCCGTTATTCACTCCGACGAGACCGCCGGCGGACTGCTTGCCTGCTGCAAAGAATTTCATGACTCCTGTCGTCCGAACCCGGCTAATCTCACCGGCCGACACGCCGGCCAAGATACCTATTTCACCGGGTTGACCGCCGCCGACGTCAGCATTCACCACGCCGAGGTCTCTTACTGACCCTCCGATTGCCGTGAACAGTCCTGCCGCATCCACGCGACCCGGGTGAACAGTCAGATTCGAAACCGCATTGCCGAGGCCTTCGAACGCCCCGTAGAACGTGGTTTCGATAGGCGATGACGAATACGTCCCATCCACGCTCGCATCGTAAGGTTTGGCGAGGGCGTAGAAGCCGGATGGGTTGGCGGCGATGGCGGATGCGAGGGTTTTGATGTCGCCCACCAGCGTGTACGTGTGTCCGTCGATGATCAGGCTGCTGGAGGGATCCCAGAACTGCACGCTGCCACGCTCCGGCACGATGACGAACTCGCCATCATTCTTCTTCGGCGTTCCCGAGTCATTGGTCGTGACGGTCAGCGCGCCCTGACCTGCCACCGTCACCTGCTTGTCGATCTGCACCGAGCGCTGCGCGTCCAGCGTGAGACGGCTTGTGCTCGTCCACTGCAGCGGCTGATCGATATCGATGTCTTTCGCCACTGTGCCGGTCTTCACCGCCACATCGCCGCTGGCCAGCATGTTGGCGAGATCGCTCACATTGAGCACCGCTTTCTTCGCCGTCGCCGTGCACACCCCGGCCTCGCAATCCATGTTGGTCGTCGGCTTGTTGTTGATCTCCACATCCGCCCGCGCTGCCGCACTCGTCAGCAACAGCGCCGCCGCAAACCCCAATCTGATGGAAAACATCGCGCTTCTCCCGCCAGTCTTCCGCAAGTATAGGCCCGTTCCGGGCAAAAGATATCGCCGCCTCAGCCCACCGGGTGCCTGATAAACTACTCGCGCCTCCGGCTCATCTCCTCCGCAGTGGGGGGCTGCGAGATGCCGCTTGTCGTTCCCCCTCCGGCGTATCATCTATAGCGGAAAGGGGACCGTTCTGATGGCGCCTAGCCTGCGCTTACGTTCGCGCGTTCTTGGGCCGCTGTTGCTGCTGCTCGCGCTGCTGTGCGCGGGCGCAGCAGCGTACGCCGCGCTCACCTTCCCGCCGCTCACCGGCCGCGTGGTGGATGAGGCGAACGTGCTCTCGGATGACACCAAGGCGCGGCTGAACGCCATGCTCGCGCAATTGGAACAGAAAACAGGCGATCAGGTGGTGGTCGCCACGTTGAAGTCGCTGCAGGGGCAGGACATCGCGGCCTACGGTTATCAGCTCGGCCGCGCCTGGGGCATCGGGCAGAAGAAAACGAACAACGGCGCCATCCTCATCGTGGCGCCGAACGAGCACAAGGTGCGCATCGAAGTGGGCTACGGCCTAGAAGGCACGCTCACCGACGCGCTCTCCCGCGTGATCATCGAGAACGCCATCCTGCCGCAGTTCCGCGCCGGCAATGTCGACGCGGGCGTGGAGCAGGGCACGGTGGAGATCGTACGCCTCTTGGGCGGCGGCCGCGTGGACCTCAGCAAAGAGCCGGAGGCGCCGCAGCCGCAGCACGAAGACCACGGCGGGATTCCGTGGGTGGTGATCGCCT
>JAFAVP010000289.1 GCA_019242395.1 Alphaproteobacteria bacterium
TGCGCGGTCGAGCAGCACCTCGATCCGCACCAGCAATTCGCGCGAGCCTTCCGGATTGTTTGGGTCCAGCTTCGCCGTTTCAATGGCTTGTGCGTTGATGGGAGCGTTGGGGTCTGGCGCCGGCTGCCCGGGTTGCGGCTCGGCCCATGCGGCCCAGGCCAGGATGAACGAAACACTTGCGCCAAGCACGGCTGGATGAACACGCACGCTGCAATCTCCACGTCTGCCGCTATGCACAAGCCTTGGTGTCGCGTCCAGTTCCATGAACGACCGGGTTTTGCTGCGCTCTTCCTGTTCATCTTCGCGGCTGCGGCACCCGCGGCCCAGGCTGAAGACTGCACGGCGGGACCGCAGACAGGCGCCGCCGCCAACGCCGCCTCCCTCACCACCTTGCCGCTCAACCTGTTTGGCCGCGCCGAAGCCGGCTGGGCCTTCTACGAGCCGCTGATCACCAACGAGATCGGCACTGTGTGCGAGGCGACCACTCCGGGCTTTGCGCGCGCGCTCGCCGCATGGCAATCCGCGCACCACCTCGCAGCGTCCGGCGCCGTCGCGCAGGCCGTGCTGGAACCGATGAAGCAGCTCTGGCAGAGCCGCCGCCCGTTCGTCATCCAGAGCAAGCACGCCTGCCCCGCGCCCCCTAACGAAACCACGCTCGCGCGCGCCACCGCGTCCGAAAGCTACGGCGGCAAAGCGATTCTCCTGCGCAGCGAAGCGCTGGCCGCCTACCGTCAGATGGTGACCGCCGCGCGCGCAGAAGGACTGCTGGCAAACGACAAGCAGCTGCTGACCATCTTCTCCGCCTATCGCAGCCCGGCTTACGATGCCGCGCGCTGCGCCACGCAGCACAATTGCCAGGGCGTGGTGCGCGCTTCTTGCTCCGCACATCGCACCGGCTACGCCGTGGATTTGTACCTGGGAGCAGCGCCGGGATTCAGCCCCGATTCCTCGGCTGATGCGAACCGGCTCTTCATCTCGCGCTCCGGCCTATACCGCTGGCTGGTGAAAAACGGCGCGCGCTTCGGCCTGATGAATTATGCCTTCGAACCTTGGCATTGGGAATTCGTGAGCCCCGCGGCATTGCGTTGACTTGGCGCCGCCCTGTTCCTAAGTATCCGCGCCTCGTGCCCAGATGGCGGAATTGGTAGACGCACTAGTTTCAGGTACTAGCGCTGCAAGGCGTGGAGGTTCGAGTCCTCTTCTGGGCACCAGCCAATCACATTCACTTCTCCGGCGCCGCTGCTGACCCGGATGCTTCGCTGGCGCTGATGGCTTTCCGTCTCGTGCTGATGGGACCGGCGGGATCAGGCAAGACAACTGTGGGCAAATTGTTCGCTGCGCGGCATGGGATTCCATTCGTCGATGGGGATGCACTCCACCCTGCCGCGAACATCGCGAAGATGGCGCGTGGCGAAGCGCTGTCGGATGCCGATCGCGCACCGTGGCTGGACCGCGTAGCAGCACTGCTCAGCGAGCACGCGGCCGCACACCGTTCGATCGTGATCGCCTGTTCCGCTCTCAAGCGAAGCTATCGCGACCGCCTGCGCGAAGCTGGCTCCGGCGTGAGGTTCGCGCTCCTGACTGCGCCGCGTGCCGTTCTCGAGGAGCGGGTTCGTGCCCGCGCCGATCACTATATGCCAACGAGCCTTGTTGCCGATCAGTGCGACCAACTGGAACCGCCAGCCGCGAACGAACACGCGCTGCTACTCGACGCTACGATGCCGGTGGAGAACCTAGCCGGCGAAATAGCAGTGTGGGTCGGAGGTGGTGCAAGTCGTCTGAAGTTCTGATCCATCATTGCTTGGCAACTGGATTTCACGCCAGACGGTCAGTAGCTTCCCTACTTTGTGAGACAGATGCGATGAGATTGTGTGCCGCAGCAGTGTTTGGATTGGCCGGCTTCACCGGCTTGAGCGGGGTGGTTGCGGCGCAGACGCGTACGCCAGATCTTTACAGCGATCTGCATTGGCGGCAGCTGGGTCCGTTTCGCGCCGGCTGGGCCACGATGGTCGAAGGCGTGCCGGCGCAGCCCAACACGTTCTACTTCGGGGCCGCGGGCGGCGGCGTGTGGCGGACGAACGATGCGGGGCGCACCTGGGCGCCCCTGTTCCAGAACGGTCCGGCATCATCCATCGGCGCGCTTGCGGTGGCGCCCTCGAACCCGAACGTCATCTATATCGGCACGGGGCAGCCGGAGCCGCGTTACGACGTGGCCGCCGGCATGGGCGTGTTCAAGTCCGTGGACGGCGGCACGCATTGGCAACCGCTCGGCTTAGGCAATACGCGCTATATCGGCCGCATCTGGGTCGATCCGAAAGATCCAAACATCGTTCTGGTGGGCGCGCAGGGACATTTCTTCGGACCCAGCGCGGACCGCGGCCTCTACCGCTCCAGCGATGGTGGACGCACATGGTCACACGTGCTGCAGCCCGGCGACTGGACCGGTGTCGTGGATATTGCGAGCGATCCGAGAGATGCGCGCGTGCTGTTCGCCGCCGCATGGGAAGCCCATCAATATCCCTGGCTAAGCTACTTCAGTCCGCCGGCCGGACCTGGCAGCGCCATCTACAAATCCACCGATGAAGGAAGGACGTGGCGGCGCCTGTCAGGCGGAGGCTGGCCGAAGGGGCCGTTGGGCCGGATCGGTCTTGCAGTCACACACGCCGCGAAAGGCACCCGCATTTATGCGAGCGTCGATTCAAAGGAAGCGGGTGGCCTCTATCGTTCCGATGATGGCGGGACGCATTGGGTGCTCGCGAACACATTGAAAGCCGTCGCCAACATGTACTTCTCCCGGCTGACGGTTGCGCCCGACAGTCCGGATGTCGTTTTTGAGGTTGGGCAATCCATCCGCCGCTGCACCAACGGCGGCGGCAGATGCGACATCTTCAAGGGCGCGCCGGGCGGTGACGACTACCATCATATCTGGATCAATCCGCTGCATCCCGATCACATGATCACCGGCTCAGACCAGGGCGCCGTGGTGAGCGTGAACGGCGGCGCCACCTGGAGCAGCTGGTACAATCAGCCGACAGGGCAATTCTACCACCTCGAAACCGACAACCGCTTTCCCTACTGGATCTATTCCGGCCAGCAGGACAGCGGCACCGTCGCCATCGCCAGCCGCAGCGATTACGGGCAACTCACCTTCCGCGACTGGCATCCGGTCGGCGGTGAGGAGCGCGACTATGACGTGCCTGATCCAGCCGATCCCAATATTGTCTACGGCTCGGGTCTCGGCGGGCACGTGACAAAATGGAATGCGCGCACGGGACAGGTGGAAGACGTCACACCTTGGCCGGAAAGCAATTATGGCAAGCGGCCGACGCTCACGAAATACCATTACATGTGGGTGACGCCGCTGGTGCCCTCACACACCGGAACGCCCTCGCTGTACCTCGGCGGCAATGTCGTGTTCCGCTCCCAGGATCAGGGGAAGAGCTGGCCGGTAATCAGCGGCGACCTCACCGGCAAAACCGCAGATGCAAAGAACTGCGACGGGGATGTACCGCTCGCTGCCGCACGGCCGTGTGGCTACGGCTCGATTTCCACGATTGCGCCGTCGTCGCGCAATGCACAGGAGATCTGGGTTGGAACGGATAGTGGGCTGATCCAGCTTACGCGGGACGGCGGCGCCCATTGGAGCAACATCACGCCACCATCGCTGCCGATGTGGGCGAAGGTTTCCAACATCGATGTTTCGCCGCTGGAGGATGGTGTTGCCTACGCGGCGATCGACGGGCACCGCATCGATGATTTCCAGCCGCACGTTCTGGCGACGCGCGACTACGGCCAGACGTGGCGAGAGATCAGCAGCAACCTGCCCCGGGATCATCTCATCAGCGTGGTGCGTGCCGATCCCGTCAAGCGCGGGCTCCTTTACGCCGGCAACGACAATGGCGTGTTCGTGTCTTTCAACGACGGGGGTGCATGGCAAGCGTTGCAGTTCAATCTGCCAAGCGCATGGGTACGAGACCTGGCAATTCATGGCGATGACTTGATCGCGGCCACGCAAGGGCGCGCTATCTGGATGCTCGACGATGTCGAACCGTTGCGGGAGATCGCAACCATGCAATTCTCCGGCGCGCACCTCTTCACGCCCGCACGCGCCTGGCGGGTGCATCCCAACAACAACAATGACACGCCGCTGCCGCCGGAAACGCCGGTGGGGGAAAACCCGCCCGCGGGCGCTGTGATCGATTATTGGCTGGATGCAAGCGCGCGCGGTCCGGTAACGCTGGAGATTCTCGACAGCAGCGGCCAACCGGTTCGGCGGTTTTCCAGCAGCGACGTTCCGCAACAACCACCGGCGGAACGTTATTTCGCGAAAGCATGGATCAATCCGCCCGACCAACTCGCCGCCACATCGGGGATGCATCGCTTTATATGGAGTCTGCGATATGCGCGGCCCGACGCCGCGGAATATTCCTACAGCATCGCGGCCGTGTGGGGCCATGGCACGCCGGTCGAGCCGCAAGGCCCGTGGGTTCTGCCCGGCACTTACACCGTGGTGCTGACGGTGAACGGCCAGCGAAATACGGTTCCGCTCAACGTGAGCGAAGATCCACGCGTGCAGGTTGCTACCGCGAGTCTGCAAGCATCGCTTGCGCTGTCCCAAAAAATCATTCCGGCGCTCGCGCAGGCCGCGCTCGGCTATCGGGAGCAGCGGGCGCTGAAGAAAATGCTCGATGCGCGCTTTCCTGAGGCCGCGCAAATTCGCGCGGAAATTCGCACGGCCGTCGCGCCGCTGCGCGCCGAACCGGCGGAAGGCGCCGCCACATTTGAATCCGTGGCAGAGATGCTGACCGGCGTTGAACGGGCGCTGGAATCGGCCGATGCCGCGCCAACACCTGCGCAACAGCAGTTCGTGGACAATGCGCTCGCGAAGCTCGCAACCGTGCAGCGCGCATGGGATGACGCCAAAGCGGGCTCGCTCGCCAATCTCAATGCCGCGCTGGCGCGCGCCGGCCAGAAGCCGGTGATGATCCCGGACAAGGACAAGCTGACGGCCGAAGAACCAGACGAAGGCGCCGATCTGCCGTAAAAAAGAAGCCGCCCGGAGGCGGCTTCTTCCCGATTACCAGCGGCGATGCCAGCGTACCGGCCGGCCATGCCAGCCTGGACGCCAATAAGCCCTATGTGCCCAATACCAGTGCCGGTAAGGATGGTAGACCCAGCGGCCACCCTCCCAAATCCAAGGCCGGTACCAGCCGGGCGCGTAAGTGATATACGCACCACCGCCATAGGCAAAGGCAGGGGCGCCCGCTGCGACCACATAGCCGGGCGGGCAGGATCCTTGGGAAGACGCCGCACCCGCGACAGCGCCGGTGCCTGCACCGATCGCTCCGCCCACAAGGGCACCTCTGCCAGCGTTATGACTGACGGCTGCGCCAATGCCCGCGCCCAGGATTCCGCCGATCAGAGCACCCGCAGCGGTGTTGTTCGCCTGGTTGACGCAATTGCGCGCCGCCCAGTCGGAGTAGGCTTGCGCGTATTCTTCGTCTTGCTGCTGGGATTGTTCGTCATAATCACCGCCTTGATCCATGCCTGGAGGCGGTTCTGCATAGCTCCCCGAGGGGGGCGATGGATCTCTGTCGTATCCCGGCGGGGGTGCATAGCCGGACTGCGCCGCTGCGGGGTCGAATGTGCCGGACGCCAGCAACGCGGCGGCACTGGCCGCTAGGGCCACTTTGACATATCTGCTGCTCATGTGAGCTCCTTCCTGCAAAAGGTAAGCCTCTCCGTGGAATCAACGACCAAGCGATACTAACGCTGGCTGCAATGAAATATATCCCGATTCGGGCAGAATTCTGCCTTTTGAGGTATAAATGAAACGCACCGATGTTGCTATCATCGGAGGGGGGCATAACGGGCTCGTCTGTGCCTTTTACCTGGCGCGAGCCGGACACCACGTCACGATCTTCGAACGCCGCCACATCCCGGGCGGCGCCGCCGTGACGGAAGAGTTTTATCCGGGCTTCCGAAATTCGATCGCCAGCTATTCGGTGTCGCTGCTGCATCCAAAGGTCATCGCCGAGATGGAGCTAAAGCGCCATGGCCTCGCGATCGTGGAACGGTACGCTTCGAATTTCGTGCCGAGCGAGGATGGCCGCTACCTGCTCGGCACTTCCCCCGAAGAAATCGGCAAGTTCTCCGCGCGCGACGCAGCGGCGATCGGACCGTATACAGAGGAATTGCAGATCATAGCAGATGCGGTCCGGGCACTCATGCTGCAAACCCCGCCGAACATCGGCGGCGGGTCTTGGCGCGACGCGCTGCCGGAACTGCTGCGCAGTGCGGTGATCGGAAAGCGGCTTTCTTCGCTTAGCCTCCCCGCGAAACGCGACATGCTGGCGTTGTTCGCGCAATCGGGCGGTGATTGGCTCGACCGCTGGTTCGAGAGCGATCCTATAAAGGCGCTGCTCGGTTTCGATGCCGTGGTCGGCAATTACGCGAGCCCCTACACGCCCGGCTCCGCCTACGTGCTGTTGCACCACGTCGTGGGCGAAGTGAATGGCAAGAAGGGCGTTTGGGGCCATGCCATGGGTGGAATGGGCTCGATTACGAAAGCCATGGCTGCCGCTTGCCGCGAGCATGGGGTCAACATACGGACTGAAGATCCTGTTCGCGAAGTATTGGTGAAAAGCGGCCGCGCGGTGGGCATTGCCACCGAAGCCGGGGCGGAACACCAGGCGCGCATCGTAGTGTCCAACCTCAATCCCAAGCTGCTGTTCACAAAGCTGGTCCGACCGGGAGCCCTGCCGGACGATTTCCGCGTACGCATGGAACGATACCGCTGCGGCTCCGGCACCTTCCGCATGAATGTGGCGCTTGCCGATCTGCCACGCTTTGCTTGCAAGCCTGAACCTGGGCCGCACCTGCACACCGGTATCATCATGGCCCCGACGCTTGCTTACATGGAGCGCGCTTATACAGACGCGCGCACGCACGGCTGGTCGAAAGAGCCGATCGTCGAAATGCTGATGCCCAGTTATGTCGACAAGAGCCTGGCACCGGAAGGGCGGCATGTGGCCAGCCTGTTCTGCCAGCATGTCGCGCCGGAATTGCTGGATGGCCGCTCTTGGGATGATTGCCGTGATGAAGTCGCCGAACTGATGCTGAACACCGTCGAAAGATTCGCGCCAGGCTTTCGCCAACTTGTGCTCGGCATGCAGGCGTTCTCACCACTCGATCTGGAGCGCACGTTCGGTTTGGTTGGTGGCGACATCATGCATGGCCGGCTGGAACTCGATCAGATGTTCTCCGCCCGCCCGGTGCTCGGCCACGGCAATTACCGAACGCCGATCCGCGGGCTTTACATGTGTGGTTCGGGAACACACCCCGGCGGCGGCGTCAGCGGCATTCCGGGGCACAACGCGGCGCGCGAAATCCTGGGCGATCAACGGATCTGGTTTAGGCACTAGCTCTTAGCCTCTGCACCGGAAACGGCGTCTAGGGCTGCGGCCTTTACGCTGCATTCAAAATGCGGAAAGCTGGTGCGGAGGGTGCAGCCCATGACAGATTTCGCGGCGCGCGATCTGCATTTTGCCATAGCCCATCACCTGCTGGTGTTTGCATTGGCGGGCGTACTCGCGTTCGAGCTCGGTGCCGTGCGCGGCGGGATGACGGCCAAAGACATATCCCGCCTCGCTCGCGCGGACGCTTGGTACGGCGTTCTTGCAGCAGCGATCCTCGCGGTTGGATTTTCGCGTTCAGTCTTCGCTGCCAAGGGATGGGGGTACTACTCCGCCAATATGTTTTTCTGGGCCAAGATCGGCGCCTTCGCGATCGTGGGCCTGCTATCGATCCTTCCCACCCTCGCCTACCTGCGCTGGCGCCGCGCGGCCCGGACAGACAGCACCTATGTTCCGCCCGAAAAGGACGTGAGAGACGTCAGGCGCATCTTATGGCTGGAGGCGCTGGTGTTCGCCTTCATTCCGCTATTCGCGGCGGCGATGGCGCGAGGGTATGGCACTGCCGCGCACTGAATGAATGGTTGGCCCGGCAGTCGCGTTTCAGGGTATTAGACTGCCTTGCGGACGCGCTTTCGCGCTTTGGCAGGAGCGTCCGGCTTGGGCGCATTCGCGGCAGCCTGCCGGTCGGCTTCTTCCTTTGCCAGCCGCAGGGCACGCAGTTTGTCAGTCCGGGCGGCAACGGAGGCCCGTTCGGTTTCGATCATCTGCCGCACCAGCGTGTCCCGCTGTTCGGAGGCAGCAAAATGGTTCTGGGCGCGCGTGCGCGCCGCGTTCCGGTCTGCCCCCGTTCTTGTGTCTGCCATGCGGAATCCTTTTGTCTAAAATAAAAGAGAGGCGGCGAAGAATCGCCGCCCCCCCTATTTGCCTCAGACAGCCTTCAAGTTGGCTGCCTTCGAGCCCCTCGCGTCGGGCTGGATGTCAAACGACACCTTCTGCCCTTCGTTCAGGCTGCGCAGCCCGGCAGCTTGCACGGCCGACACGTGAACGAACACGTCCTTGCCGCCACCTTCCGGGGCGATGAAGCCGAAGCCTTTGGTCGTATTGAAGAATTTGACAGTACCGATGGTCATCTTTTTCCTTGAGTCGACGAGAGTTCCGCGCCGGCGACCACCGCCGCACGCGGACGTGGAAAACGAGAACATCAGCTTTTCGGAAGGTTCTGTTCAGGCTCGCCAAGAAGCGGGTCGGAGGTACAGAAGCGCTTCGCCTGACGGGACGTAAGAACCACGTCAAATGAGTATAGATGCTCGGGACGGGAAATTCAATAAGCGGCCGATCCCGCCGAAAATGGCGATTTGTCTGATCTCATGGAATATCGGGCCCTTGTTCGCGTCTGTGGTCGGGAGGGGTGCAAAGCCGGCCGGACGCCGCACGAGCCCCGATGATCCACAACGAAAGGGGTTTCGAATGAGACTGAGTATCTCCATTGTCCTGGGCGCCGCACTGATGACATCCGCCGCAGTCGCCGGACAGAAGTTCAACGTGGTGCCGTTGGTTTCCGACCAAGCGGGAATCGCGGCCCACACGGATCCCAACCTCATCAATCCGTGGGGGCTCGCGTACGTCCCAGGTGGTCCAGCATGGATTTCCGACAATGGCACAAATCTGGCCACGGTGTATGACCGAAGCACAGGCAATCCCAGTGCGCTGGTGGTGAACATTCCCGGCCAAGCCCCTTCGGGGCAGGTTGCCAATACCAGCAGCGGCTTCAAAGTCACCGAAAATGGAAAGAGCGGCGCTGCCCTGTTCATCTTCGCGACCCTCACTGGCACCATTGAGGGCTGGAGCCCAAGCGTCGACGGCAAGAATGCCGTCATCGCCGTAGACGATTCCGGTGAAGGCGCCGTCTACACCGGCCTGGCCATCGACAGCACGCTGACGCATCTCTATGCGGCCAACTTCACCAAAAATGAGGTTTCTGTCTACGACAACACCTTCACGGAAACGGGCAGCTTCACCGATAAAAATCTGCCGAAGAATTACGCACCTTTCAATGTCGCCGTGCTGAACGGCAAGGTGTATGTCGCGTTCGCCAAGCGAAAAAAATCGGGCGACGAAAAGCACGGCAAGGGCCTTGGATACGTCGATGTGTTCGATCTTAGCGGCAATCTCCAGAAGCAGCTGATTGCTACTGGCGATCTGAATGCGCCCTGGGGCATGACCATCGCGCCGTCAGGATTCGGCGGACTCGATGGCAAGCTGCTGGTCGGCAATTTTGGCGATGGCAGCATCCACGCCTATGATGTCGACTCTGGTGCCGAGGTGGCGACGCTGAAAGGGGCCGACGGAAAGACGTTGAAGATCGATGGCCTCTGGACCATCGACGCCGGTCCAGGCTCCAATGTGGCTTTCACCGCTGGACCGGACGACGAAACTCATGGCCTCTATGGGCTGATCCAGGCAGCGAATTAGCAGAAGCGTGGCGGACCGGCGGTGGACACCATCGCCGGTCCGATTTCGTCAAGCGAAAAGGGCCCGCCGCCGGGCTAGGCTCTCCTCCGGCCATAACTTTGCCGAATCGTAATACGCTTCGAACACTTGCGCCGGAGCACCTGTCGTTGCACCGACACAATCTGTTGGCAATTTGAACCAAGGCTGCTTCGAGCGGGTGTAGATGTGCACGTCGGGCGGCAGCGCGCGCGGGTCGTTCAGGGTTCCCACCCGCACGAAGCGAAGCTCTTCACGCCCGCCATAGTTGCTCCACAGCGCCGTGCCGCAGTCCGGGCAGCGATGGATCACATGCGGGCGGCCAGAGTCCGTCGGTTGCGGAAAGCTGCGCGTTTCGCCTTGAAGGATCAGCACGCGATCGCTTTCGATTAGCGCGTTCAGCACGAACGCCGATCCCGTCTGCCGCTGGCAATCATTGCAATGGCAGCAGTGCACAAACATAGGCGCGGAGGTAAGCTGGTATTTCACCCTGCCGCAGGAACAAGCACCGTTTTGGACATTCATGGCCTGATCCCATCTGTATGCCGTTCAGCTTTGTTGCGGCAAGGCGAACGCGATCCGGCAGTGGACGCCTTCCGGCTCGAAGTTCAAGGCCACGTCCGTATCGCTGCCGCGAAGTGCGTTGCGGATCACACGCGTCCCATAGCCCTGGCGCGTCGGTGGCTTGACCTCAGGTCCGGCCGTCTCGCGCCATTCCAACGCGACGCGGCGAGCGCCTTCGGGCTCGGCCACACTCCACTGAAGGCACACAGCGCCGGAAGCGCCGCTCAGCGCGCCGTACTTGGTGGCGTTTGTTGCAAGTTCATGGAGCACGAGCGCGAGATTCGCCGCAGCGCTCTCGCCCACGAAGACGGGCGGGCCTTGCAACCGCACGCGCGGGTTTTCACCGTTTACGAAGGGGGCTAACGCTTTTTCCGCCACCGCCCGCAAGTCCGCCATCCGCTGCTCGGACGACAGCACCGTCTCTGCCGTTTCCAACAGCGCGCGCATGCGGCCCATGAAGGCATCGAAGAACTGCGCTACGGCGGCGTTGTCCCGCGGCATGGATTGCCGCCCCAGCGCATCGATCAACGTCACCAGATTGCGTGCGCGGTGGCGCATTTCGCCCAGCAGCAGATTCTTGCGCTCTTCCGCCGCCTTCTGGTCGGTGATGTTGGAAGCGTTGCCCACGATCAGCCGCGGGGCGCCGGTGTCGTCAGTCTCCAGCAGCACGTCCCGGCTCAGGAAGTGCTGCCAGTCGCCTTTCACATCCCTCATGCGGAAGTGCCAAGTGAGCACCTCACCTGGTTGAATGGACATCAGCTTCTGGTGGTGCTTGGGAAATGCGGCCGCGTCTTCAGGGTGGATGAAGCGCTGCCAATCGTTCCCGCCATCCGGAGCATACCCCAGCAACTGCCCGAACGGACGGTTCTGAAAAATGCTTTTCCCGGCCTGGACATCGTAGATGTAAATGATGGTCGGCGCCTGCTCGAGCGCAGCCTGCGCCAATGCGGGCGCGAGCGGCCACGTCCAATCCCCCGGATGCGTGCGCGCCGGCGGCAAGTCCGGAATGAGTGAAACCGACCCCATTGCCCTTCCCTCTGCCGAGGGCCCTTCCCTTCTGGCATCCTACGCGGCGCACACACCGCTCGCCAGTGAAAGAATCTGCATCTTTCGAAAGGCGAAAGAATGGCAGGACGGCAGGCCCGCCGAGCGGGCCTCAGCTTCAGGAACTCGGAACGCGGTTCCTGCATTGCGTGAGCAACAATTCGGGGATTTGATGCTTTATCGTTCCTTAGCGCTCGGCGTCGCGGCACTGGCGTTAGCAGCCTGCACCACCGTGCGCACCACCGGCCCCACCAAAAGCGCACAGCAGGAGCTGCTGGTCTCCACCGCGGCCGACCGTGCCGCCGAGGCGCTCGCGGCGCAAATTCCGCCCAACCTGTCCGCCTATGTGGACCCGATGGGCGTGCCGGCGGAAGACGAGCCCTACGCGCTGGCGGCCGTCACTGACGCACTGCTGCGTCACGGAACGCGGCTGGCGCCGGACGCAGCACATGCCGACGCAGTGATCGTGCCGCGCGCGGGCGCGCTCTCCACCGACGAGCGCAACACGCTGCTCGGCATTCCCTCCCTGCCGATTCCCACGCCTGCGGGCACGTCGACGCCTTACGTGACGCCCGCGATTTCGCTGTATCAGCAGAGCGTGGCCAAGGGCGTTGCGAAGTTCGCCGCCACGGTTTTCGATCCCCATAGCGGCAAGCTGATCGTCTCCACCGATCCGGCTTACGGCTTCAGCGAGCAGCGGGACGGCGTGGTGCTGTTTGTCTTCACCTGGAGCCGCAACGACATGGGCATCGATCTCTCCAAATCCCCGCCCGAGGTGAAGAAGGCGCCGTAGCCCCGCGATCAGCGGCCGAGCGTGCGCTTCAGTTCGTCGATGCGCTTGGAGGCTTCCGCCTTGGTGAGCTCCGGCGGCGGCGGGTTCTGCTTCGCTTTCTCACTGAGCGTGGTGAGGTAGGAGGCTTGCGCGCCGGTCATCGGCTCCTCGCCAGTGACCCAGTCGTCCGGGTCTTTCTCGGTGTTCGAGGCGGGGTTGGGATCGAGCTTGGGGTTGGGATTTTCGCTCATCTTTGCTCCTTCGCGTCTCAGAACAGAACGTAAACACCTGCTGCCGAGTTCCCCGTCCTCAAGCGCAGGTGATTGGGCTTGCGGAGGGCGCTGCGGGATGATGGCCCAGCGAGCCGGGGATTTTTGCGATGCGCAGCGTACAGGTTGGGCGAATTCTTTTCGCCGTGAGCATGGTGCTCGCCAGCGCCCTGAGCTTCGCCTTCCACGATTTCGCGCTGGCATTCGGCGAGGTCCCGAAAACCATCGCCGGCCACGACGCGCTGGTGATGGCGTCGGCCGCGATCCTGCTCACCGGCGGCGCAGCGCTGTTCGTGCCGCGCACCGCGCGCGTCGCCGCGCTCGTGCTCGCTGTCCTGCTGCTCTTGTTCACGCTCGCGCTGCATATCCGCCCGGTGCTGATGCATCCGTTGGTCGAAGGCTCGTGGTACGCGCTCGGCGAAACGCTGACGCTCGTCTCCGGCGCGTGGATCATCTTCTCGATGCAGCCGGCGCGGCCCGGCGACCCGCTGGCGAAACTCGGCCACGTGCGGGCGGGACAGATCGTGTTTGGCGTGTCGCTGATCCCGCTCGGGCTCGCGCACATGTTCTACATGAGCCTGACGGCGCCGCTCATTCCGTCCTACATCCCGTTCCATGTGCCGCTCGCGTATGCGACGGGCGCGGCACACATCGCGGCGGGCCTCAGCATTCTGTTTGGCATCGTGCCGCTGCTGGCCGCTACCTTGGAAGCGGTGATGGTGAGCCTCTTCACCCTACTCATCTGGGTGCCGGCGGTGCTTGGTACGTGCAAGCCGTTCGACTGGACGGAGCTCTGCACCTCACTCGCCGTCACCGCCGCCGCCTGGGCGGTGGCGAAGTCGTTTGCTTCCGAGCACGTTGAAGCTCATCAGTGACGCAGAGCTTTGCTCTACGCTCTACGCTCTACGCTCTACGCTCTACTCCCCCACTGCCGCCTGTATGCGGGGATCGTCCTTATGCACTTTCAGCGCGCCGAGGCGCATTCCGAACGGTGTCATGGTCCGGGTCACGACGACGCGGTCATCGTCGCTCCATCCTCCCAGTTCCACGTCTTCATCCGGCAGCACGGCGATGGCGCGGTTGCCAATCAGCACCAACAGTGCTGCGTCCTGCATCGCGTTCTGCGCGATCCAATTCTTGAAATAGGAATAGAACGGTTCCTTGCGCCAGGCATCCGGCCGCGCCGCGTCGACCGCCACCTTCAGTTTCAGCCCCTTGCCGTGCTCCGCGAAGACAATGAATTTGCACACTGACGGCTTCCATTGGCCGTCCAGAGCCGGCCCCTTCAACCAGGCGCAGATGAAATCGCGGCACTCCTGCGGTCGCGCATGGTAGATGGCGCAGCCGCGCCCGGCTGTGCAATGCGTGCACCACGTGCCGCTTGGCTTGCCGATGGAGCGCACTCCGAGCAACTTGCAGCACATGGTGCATTCGCCGCACTCACGCGCGGGCTCCTGACGGCTGGGATTCACAGTCATACGCTTATGGAGCCCTTCCGCTCTTAAACATGCTGGCCGCCGTTGATGTGCAGCTCGGCGCCGGTGACGTAGGAGCTTTGCTCCGTACACAGATAGTAGATCGCCTTGGCGACTTCCTCCGGCGCGCCCAGCCTTCGCATCGGGATACTCTCCACCAGTTTCTCGGTGCCCGGCGAGAGGATGGCGGTGTCGATCTCGCCCGGCGCGATGGCGTTGACGCGGATGCCGAGCGGCCCCATGTCCGCCGCCATCTCGCGAGTGAGCGCCGCGAGCGCGGCCTTGCTGGTGGCGTAGGCGCTGCCGGCGAAGGGGTGCACGCGGGAACCGGCGATGCTGGTCACGTTGACGATGGCGCCGTGGGCAGTGGCGAGCTCCGTCACCAACCCCTGCGCCAGCCAGATGGTGGAGAAGAAGTTCACCTCGAAGACATGGCGCCAGGCTTCCGGCGTGGTGGTGAGGGTGTTGAGCCTTGTGTGATCTCCCCCCGCCTGCGGGGGGAGTGTCGCCGAAGGCGACGAGGGGGGCGCAACGCCGCGCAACTCTCGCCCCCTCCACCATCGAGCTGCGCCCGATGGTCCCTCTCCTTCGTGAGGGAGGAGGGATTGTTCGGTTTGTTTGTC
>JAFAVP010000041.1 GCA_019242395.1 Alphaproteobacteria bacterium
TGGGCCGAGCCGCAACCCGGGCAGCCGGCGCCAGACCCCAACGCTCCCATCAACGCACAAGCCATTGAAACGGCGAAGCTGGACCCAAACAATCCGGAAGGCTCGCGCGAATTGCTGGTGCGGATCGAGGTGCTGCTCGACCGCGCACGGTTCTCGCCCGGCGAGATCGACGGACGCAATGGCGACAATCTGAAGCGCGCGCTCGCCACCTACAAGCAGACGTACCACATTCCCAATCCCGGGCAGCTCGACGATGCCGCTCTGCAGGGGCTCACCAAGACGGACAAGCAGCCGGTGCTGCAGCACTACACTATCACGGCGGAGGACGCGAAGGGGCCCTTCCTCGGCACCGTGCCGAAAGATTTCCGCGCGATGGCCAAGCTGAAGCGCATCGGTTACGCCAACCCGCAGGAGGGGCTCGCGGAGAAATTCCACATGAGCCCGGCGCTGCTGCATACGCTCAATCCCAATGCCGATTTCAGCAAACCCGGCAGCGAAATCACGGTGGCGCGCCCGCGCAGCGAAGACTTGCCGCAGGTCGCGCGCGTGGAGGTGGACAAATCCGCCAACCAGCTGCGCGCCTATGACGACGCGAACAAGATCGTGGCTGCGTTTCCTGCAACGGTCGGCAGCACGGATCGCCCGGCGCCGAGCGGCAATGCCACCGTCGTTTCCGTCGCGCCCGATCCCACCTACACCTATGACCCGAAGCGCGTGACCTTCGGGCCGAAATCGGCCGGGGTGCTGAAGATCGCGGCAGGCCCCAACAATCCCGTGGGCTCAAGCTGGATCGCGCTCAGCGTCGCCACCTACGGCATTCACGGCACGCCGGATCCCGATCTTGTCGGCAAGACGGCGTCGCACGGCTGCATTCGCCTCACCAATTGGGATGCCGCTGCGCTCGGCAAGGCCGTGAAGAAGGGCATGCCTGTGACGTTCGTAGGCGAGGAGAAGCCCAAGCCGACGTAAGGAGCCTGGGCAGACGGGAATCCCTGCCGTCAGCCGTTCGCCTGAGCATGTTTTCTCCCCCGGACAATGGTAGCCTGCCGAAATCTCGATGGGAGAGAAGCCATGCATTCGAGCGCATTGGCAGGGCTTGCCACAGGCTTGTTGCTGTCCAGCGCGGCGGCGCGGGCGGATGTGGAGATCAACAGCAAGCCGACGAGCAACATGAGTTGCGAGGCTGGCGTGTGCACGGCGACGGCGCAGAAGGCCGTGCTGAACGTCGGCGATCTTCAGACCATGCTGGCGAGCGGCGACGTGGCGGTGAAGACCGGCACGGTGGCGAAAGATATTGTCATTGCGCAGCCACTCACCTGGAGCAGCAGCAGCCGCCTGACTCTGGATGCACGGCGCTCGGTGCAGATCAACAAGCAGGTGACCGTCGCCGGTCAGGGATCGCTGACGGTTACGACCAACGATATCGGCAGCAATGGCAGAACCGCGAAAGGCAAGAGCGGCGGCGAGTTCATCATCGTGCCGGAGCGCGGGAGTGTGCAGTTCTGGGATACCGCCAGCAGCCTGATCATCGACGGCAACAGCTACACGCTTGTGTACGACATCAAGACGCTCGCCTCCGACATCGCTGCCAACCCAAGCGGCTTTTATGCATTGGCCAAACCCTACGACGCAAGCGCGGATGGGGCGTATTCGTCCTCACCGATCGCGACGACGCTGGACGGAACCTTGGAGGGCTTAGGGAACGCAGTGTCTAATCTGACGATAAAATTTCCCACCAGCGGCACAGACGGCCTTTTCGACCGGCTTGGTTCTGGAAGCGTGGTATCACAAGTTGGACTGGTCAATGCGACGTTGGAGGGAACAGTTTATCATGGCGCGTACGGTGGCGTAGGACCACTTGCCGGCGTCAACTATGGCCATGTGAAGAGAGCATACGCAAGCGGAACTGTTTCCGTGCCGCTAGGTACGAATGAGCTCACAGGCGGGCTCGTCGGTGACAATGAAGGAACAATCCTGAATTGCTATACGTCAACTGACGTGAGCGCAGGGGGCGAAGGTATTGTGGGCGGTATAGCAAGTCTCAATTATGGACTTATTGAACAGTCATTTTCTACAGGGAAATTGAAGAGCGCCGTGGGAAATTACAGCCCTAGTGGCATCGCCGGTTATAATGGGGGGAGGATAAATAATACTTATTCCCTCGCAAAAGTGAACCAGAAGGGCAACTGTTGCGGAGGGGGCGGCTATTATGGAGGCTTGGTGGGTCAGAATTTGGACGGCGCTGAAGTATCTACGTCGTATGCGGCGGGAAAAACAGGGCATACCAAGCGAAGCGGGGCCACAGGTGGAGGGCTCATCGGGTTCGATAGCGCGAGTCCCGGAAGCGTGTCGGCATCATACTGGGACTTGGACACCGGAGTGAACGATCCTGCGCAGGGCGCTGGTAACATCGACAATGACCCTGGCATCACTGGCCTCACGGATGCGCAGCTGAAATCCGGATTGCCAAATGGCTTCTCTCCGAAAATCTGGTGTCAGAGTGCCAGGATCAACAATGGTTATCCCTATCTCTGTGCGTTGCCGCCGCCCTGAGGCTCGCGCATGTCTGTGAGTCCGGCGACGCTATACGTCGCCGGAACGTTGCAGACGGATAGCGCCATCATTGATCTCCGCCTATCTCATGCTCGCTGCGCTGCGAAATCGCGGAAGTGGCGCTTGCCGGCGATAGCGCGGGCGTACTCGTCCTTGCTCAGGATGTTTTCGTCCAGCCGCATGTCCGTGCGGCAGTAGTTCTGGAAGAACTCCGCGATGCGCTCCGGCGAGGGCAGCACGCAATCGCGGATGTAGTTGATGTCAATGTTGATGCAGATGGCGCCCACCACGCCATAATCCTTGCGCAGAATCGGCACGGTGGTGCATTTGAAGCGCCGCGCGCCGATGGTGAGCTCGTAGTTCAGCTTGTCCTGCTTCAGGTTCACCCGCCGCATGAGATCAACCAGCAAGGTGGTGGTGCCCATGCCCACCACGCGGCCGGTGACCTCGCCGCTCTCAATGGTGGTGATGGAGTGCGTGGGGTTGGAAAGATCGTGGATCAGCACCTCGATGCCCATGTTGGGGAAGGTACGGCCGATCAGGCGGGCAATGTTGCGGTAGTTCTCCAGGAACTCCTGTGCGTCGTCAGCGATGCCCGCGCCCTGATATTTGGCGAGCAGGCGGTCATAGGTTTTCCCCTCTGCTTCACCAAGCTGCTGCCGTACGGCGTTCTGCTCGCCGATGAAGATCAGCTGCCGCGCCGCGCGCACGTCGCTGTTGCGCAGGAAGTAGTGCATGCCCAGGCGGAAATCCTTGAGGCTGAATTCGGCGAAGCGCTCCGGCGTGGCGACGTAGGGGTAGAAATCGTATTCGGTGAGCGCCTTACCCTGCTGCGCCTTCCGTTCACGGAAACGGCCGATCAGGAAGCCACCCGCGAGCAGCACCAGCGAGGCCAGCACATTGGTGAGGACCGAACCGATCCAGTCGGCGGCGAGCGGCATGGCAATCCTCCCCGGGATTAACGACTCGGAGTGTATGCCAGCAGGCTGAAATTGCACTGCCCGGCGCCGCTGCCGCATAATGGGGCAGGCGAGGGAGTCGAAAAATCCATGCTGGTGGCAACAACGGAGCGGGTGGCGGGCTACCGCACGAAGCAGACCTTGGGGCAGGTGTTCGGGGTGGTGGTGCGCTCGCGGGGCTTAGGCGGCAACATCGTCGCCGGATTGCGCTCGCTGGTGGGCGGCGAGATCCACGAATACACGCAGCTGCTGGAAGAAACCCGGCGGCAGGCGGTGGACCGGATGGTGAAGAACGCCACCCTGATGGGCGCCAATGCGGTGCTGATGATGCGCTTCGATTCCTCGGAAATCGGCCAGACCATGAGCGAGATCGTGGCCTACGGCACGGCTGCCATCGTCGAGCCGGGCGATGCTGCGTAGGTCTGTTCTCCTGATCGGCGCGCTGGCGCTTGCAGGGGGCGCAATCGCGATGTTGGCGGGCTGCCCGCCGGGATGGGTGTTCGCAATGTGGGGCGCGCTGATCGTGCTGTCTCTGATCTATGAGAAGGTGCGATACAAGCCGATCGAGAGCGGCGTCCCAGGGGCGGGATGGACGCCGACGAACGAGCGCTTCATCGACGACACCACGGGCGAGCCGGTAACAGTTTGGCTTGAGCCTGCCACAGGCGAGCGCAAATACGTGCGCGGCTAGCCGGGCAGCGGTAGCGGGGGATTGCGGCTTACTGCGGCGGGTTGTTGCGCAGGTAGGGATAGCCGTTGTTGATCTTGGGATCGATGGCCCAGATTTTCGGATCGAAGCCGTCGGGCAGGCCGGTCTTCAGCTGCACATCCGTCAATCCTGTTGCGCCTTTGCACGTCCGGTCCTTGCCGCAGGCTGAGGTGCGGCCGCTGGTATCTGTGTCCCAATACACGCGATCGAATTGCGGCGATTTTATCCG
>JAFAVP010000146.1 GCA_019242395.1 Alphaproteobacteria bacterium
GCGTCGCGGACCACGAACTTGTCGTTCGCGGAGCGGCCGGTGTGGATACCGGTGAGCACCACCAGCGGGCCATTCTTCGCCACATGGCCTTCGCCCCGCCGCACCGCCTGTTCATAAAGCGCCGGCGCCGAGAGGTTCCAGTTCACGGCCTTCAAGTTGCGAAAACCCTGCTGTTCCAGCCCGAAGGCCTGCCCGTTCGACATGATCGCTCCTGCAAACACCCCACCGCCCGCGCGCAGGCGCGCGCGATCCGGCAGTTCTTATTGGGTCCAGCTTAGGCGCGGGGCGCGCCTGCCGCCAAGTTCCCACCAGATTTCGTATGAAAAGGCAAGGAATTCCGGCGTTTCCGCTCCGCTGGCCGCGCACGCAATTCTCGCAAAGCCCGATCTGCTCTAGAGAAATGCAATGGCTCTCTCGGACGAAGAACTGGAACGATATGCCCGCCACATTGTGCTGCGGGAGGTGGGCGGACCCGGCCAGGCGCTGCTGCGGGCGGCAAAGGTGCTAGTGATCGGCGCGGGGGGCCTAGGCTCACCGGTGATCCTGTACCTGGCCGCAGCGGGCGTGGGCACCATCGGGATTGTGGATTTCGATACGGTGTCGCTGTCGAATTTGCAGCGCCAGATCGCGCATCGGACCGCGGATGTCGGGCGGCTGAAAACGGACTCGGCGCGGGAGGCGGCGCTTGCGCTCAATCCCGGGGTGACGATTGAAATGCATCCTGCGCGATTGACCGCCGAAAACGCGATGGAGTTGATTGCGCGATACGATGTGGTGGCGGATGGCTCAGACAATTTCGCCACGCGCTTCCTCATCAACGATGCCTGTTTCTTCGCGAAGAAGACGCTCGTTTCGGCCGCGGTAACGGAATTCGACGGCCAGCTCGCGACCTACAAGCCGCATGCGGGCGACTATCCCTGCTACCGCTGCCTCTTTACCGAACCGCCGCCGCCCGGCACTGCCCCATCCTGCTCCGAAACCGGTATTCTCGGCGCCGTGGCCGGTGTGATGGGGACCTTGCAGGCGCTGGAGGTGATGAAGGAGATCATCGGTGTCGGGGAAACCCTCGCGGGGAAGCTGCTGATCTACGATGCGCTCTCCACCCGCTTCCGAACCGTGCGTGTGCGCCCCGATCCGGCCTGCGCGCTGTGCGGCGAACATCCCACCATTCGCGATCTCTCATGGGCATCAGCTTCCTGAAGCTGCTGCGCGGGCCGATCGCGCGCGGCGAAATCGATTGCACGGTCCGCATCTGGCAGCGGCCGCAGGTGAAAGTGGGCGGCCGCTATCGCATGGAACAAGGCTTCATCCGCGTGACCCGCATGCGGCAGATTGCGCTGCAGGACATCACGCCGGAGCTCGCCCGCCGCTCCGGCTTTTCCGGCGTGGTTGATCTGCTCAAGACCGCCAAACACGGCCCCGGCGAAAAGGTGTATCTCATCGAGTTCGTGTACGAGGATCAATTCCGGCTCGATCTCGACAGCTCTTGGTGAACGTTCATAGCGGAATGAAGCACCCGGACAATGCGAATTTCCGTGCGATCGACACGATAAACGATCAGATAGCGTCGAAATCGCGACGACACCCGAACAAACCGCAAGCTGCGATAACCTCTGACGCGTGCGCCGGCGGCGGGAAACGTCTGAATACGACTAACCGCGCCAAAAATCTCGCTCTCGAATTTTGCGGCGGCCGAGGGACTGTCGGTAGCGATATAACGAACACAATTGCGAATGTCGGCCTGGGCAGCGACTTTCAGGACGACATCGCGAACGGTCATTTGCCGCGTTTCGCGAGCGCCAAACCTTCCTGCACGATTTGCGATAGCACTTCTCGGGTCAACGGCCCAGCGTCCGGCGATGCAAGACCTTCCTCGATCTCTTCCCGGACCCAGGGCTGGCTGAAGAATGCGTCGTAATCGTCCGTCAGCAGTGCTTCGATGTATTCGTTTGCAGACGACATGCCCGTCTCGGCGGCTCCTCTCTCGGCTGCTGCCAAGGCTTCCTCGGATATTTCTATCCTGACCTTTTCAACCATGGGAGCATCCTAGCATAGTCGGAGACGGCGTTACAGCTCGGCCATATCAATGAAGAACTGTCAGTTCTAGGTTTAGAGGACATCATAGGGCCAGCCGCTCTTGTTCTTCTCAACTTTCCACGCGGTATAGAAAACGAGGATGACGTAAGGTCCCGTCGTGAAAAGCCCGCCAGCGCACGTCGCACAAATTAAAGAAACCCAAGCTGGCCATCCTAACGATTGTGCGTAGACGTATGCGGCAACACCACAGCCAACAGCTGGAATCAGCCACCAGCGGCTAATTGTAAATTCCTTACGTGCCATCATGCCGCGTTTAGACTCTCGGCGTTCATTATAGCGACTCGATCGGCGGCATTTAATGCGCTTCGTCCCAGTTCTGGGCGGCGCGGGCGTCCACCACCAGCGGCACGGATATTTCGACGGCGGGTAGAGCGGCGCGCTCCATCACCGCACGCGCGGTGGCGCAGACGGCATCGGTTTCTGCATCCGGCGCTTCGAAGATCAGTTCGTCGTGCACCTGCAGCAGCATTTTCGCGCTGAGCTTTGCGGCCAGTAGCGCATCCGGCACGCGGATCATCGCCCGGCGGATGATGTCTGCGGCCGCGCCCTGGATCGGCGCGTTGATGGCGGCGCGCTCGGCCCCGCCGCGATGGCCGGGAATGCGCGAATTGATCTCGCGGATGTGCACGCGGCGGCCGAACAGCGTTTCCACAAACCCGTGCTTTCGCGCGAACGCCTTGGTTTCTTCCATGTAGTCGCGGATGCCGGGGAATTTCTGGAAGTATTTCTTGATGTAGTCGCCCGCTTCCTCGCGCCCGATGCCGAGCTGATTGGCTAGCCCGAACGCCGAAATGCCGTACACGATGCCGAAGTTGATCGCCTTGGCGCGGCGGCGGATGTCCCCCGGCATGCCGGCCACCGGAACGTTGAACATTTCGGAGGCCGTGAGCGCGTGAATGTCGATGCCGTCGGCGAAGGCCTGCTTCAGCGCCGGCACGTTGGCTATGTGCGCCAGCAGCCGCAACTCGATCTGCGAATAATCGGCGCTGACGAGCTTCCTGCCCGGCGGCGCGATGAAGGCGCGGCGGATGCGGCGGCCCTCCTCCGTGCGGATGGGAATGTTCTGCAGGTTGGGATCGACGGAGGCCAGATGCCCGGTGCTCGCCGCCGCCAGCGCGAATGAGGTGTGCACCCGCCCGGTGTCGGGATTCACGTAAGTGGGTAGCGCGTCGGTGTAGGTGCCCCGCAATTTCGCCAGCCCGCGCCAGTCGAGTGCGTTGCGCGCAATGTCGTGGCCTTGCGCCGCCAGTTCTTCCAGCACATCGGAATCGGTGGACCAGGCGCCGGTTTTGGTCTTGCGTCCGCCGGGCAGCTTCAAAGTGCCGAAGAAATAGTCACCGAGCTGCTTGGGCGAACCGATGTTGAACTCGCCGCCGGCGGCTTTGTAGATATCCTGCTCCAGCCGCACCATGCTCTGCGCGAAATCGTTCGAAAGCTTGCGCAGGAAATCCGGATCGATGGTGATGCCCTCGCGCTCCATGTCGGAGAGCACGCGCACCATTGGCCGCTCGAGCGTTTCGTACACGGTGCGCTTGCGCTCGGCGGTAAGCCGCGGCTTCAGGATGGCGTGCAGCCGCAGCGCCAGATCGGCATCTTCCGCCGAATAGCGGGTGGCGAGTTTCACATCGGTGCAGTCGAACGCCTTGCGGTCGCGGCCCTTGCCGGTGAGTTCCTCCAGGGTCATGCGCGTATGATTGAGGTGCGCCACGCTCAATGCGCCGTAATCGTGCGCGTGCAGCGTTGATTCCAGCACGTACGACATCAGCATGGTGTCGTCGAACGCGGCCATGCGGATGCCGTGCTGAAGCAGCATCAGGTAGTCGCGCTTCAGATCGTGTCCAATTTTCAGTATGCTTTCGTCTTCCAGCAGCGGCCCAAGCCGCTGCAGCACTTCGGCCTCGCTCAGTTGGGCAACGCTGCCTTTGTTGTCGGCTAGATCGAGTCCTTCGCCCGCGCGATGGCCGCACGGCACGTAACCGGCTTCGCTTGGCGCGACGGCGAGCGCGATGCCGCACTGGCTCGCGCGCATGGGATCGGACGCTGCGCTTTCCAGCTTGAGGGCGAGGCGCCCCGTTTCATGCGCGCGCGCAATCCAGTGGTGCAGGCGCTCCAGCGTCAGCACCGTTTCGTATTTGCTGAGATCGAGGGCGCCGAACACCGTGTTGCGGTCGACGATGACACCCGGCTCGGCTTTCTTAATCAGCGCCTTCTGCTCGGGCACCGGCTCCGGCCGCAGCCGCAGTGGCGTGACGCCGCGGGGCGCAGGCAAATCGCGCTGCACCGGATCGTTGGCTTGGATGGAATCCGGATCGTCAATCCCCAGGCGCGACGCCGCGCGCTTCGCCAGCGCCCCCAGTTCCAGCGCATTCAGGAACCCCAGCAGCCGCACCGGCTCCGGCTGCTGCACTTCCATCTCGTCTATGGGGCAGGAGAATTTTGCATTGTCGTCCAACGTCACCAGTTTCAGCGAAATGCGCGCGTTCTCCGCGTTCGCCAGAATGGTTTCGCGCCGCTTGGGCTGCTTGATCTCGCCGGCACGCGCGAGCAGCGTTTCCAGATCGCCATAAGTGTTGAGCAGTTCGGCCGCCGTCTTCACGCCCACACCCGACACGCCCGGCACGTTGTCGATGGAATCGCCCGCCAGCGCCTGCACTTCGCGGACCTTCTCCGGCGGCACGCCAAAGCGCTCCATCACATCGGCGCCGCCGATGCGCTTGTTCTTCATGGTGTCGAGCAGCTCCACGGTGCCGTCCTCCACCAGCTGCATCAGGTCCTTGTCAGAGGACACGATGGTGATGCGCGCACCCGCTTCCCGCGCCAGACGCGTATAGGTCGCGATGAGATCGTCAGCCTCGAACCCCGCTTCTTCAACGCAGGCAACGCCAAACGCGCGCGTCGCTTCCCGAACCAGCGGGAATTGCGGAATGAGATCGTCCGGCGGCGCGGAACGGTTCGCCTTGTATTCGGTGTAGATGTCGTTGCGGAAGGTGCGGGCGCCGGCATCGAAGATCACTGCCAGATGCGTCGGCTTCTCCCAGCCTTTCATGTCCTGCAACAGCTTCCAGATCATATTGCAGTATCCGGACACCGCATTGGTCGGCAGGCCGTCGGATTTTCGCGAGAGCGGCGGCAGCGCGTGATAGGCGCGGAACAGATAGCCCGAGCCGTCGATCAGATAGAGGTGGTCACCTTGCGCGATCGGGCGGCCTTTGGAGACAGCTTGCGGCGCGGCGGTTGCGCTCAATGCGCCTGAGCTCCCTCGCGCAGCACGAAGCGGCGATCACAATAGGGGCATTCCACGTAAGTCTGGTCTCCCATTTCCAGATAGATTTTTGGGTGGCCGAGAACGCCGCCGCCGTCACAGGCCACGCGCGTCTCGTCACACTCGGTGATTTCAGGCACTTCGATGGGCATGTTCTTTCTCGTAGGATAGCAGTCTGTCACCGCGCGGTCCGGGGGACCTTAATTACGGAAAATGGGTTACGCGGACAAGCCGGGCAATGACGACGGAGAGCGCTGTTGCTAGAACTTGAGCCATGGTCACGCTGAACCGCATCTACACGAAATCCGGCGACAAGGGGCAAACCGCGCTAGGCGACGGCACGCGCCTGCCCAAACACGCGTTGCGCATCGCGGCCTATGGAACGGTCGACGAAGCGAACGCCGCCATCGGCCTGGTGCGCCTGCATACTACGGGGCCCGAAGACGAGATGCTGGCGCGCATCCAAAACGACCTGTTCGATCTCGGCGCCGATCTGTGCGTGCCCCAGGGGGGTCGCCGCAGCGAAGGTGCCCTGCGCATTCTGGATTCGCAAGTTGAGCGGCTGGAGCACGAAATCGATGCCATGAATGCGGAACTCGCGCCACTGAACTCGTTCGTACTGCCGGGCGGCTCGCCGGCTGCTGCTTATCTGCATCTGGCGCGCACCATCGTACGCCGGGCCGAGCGGCTGATGGTGGAACTGTCGGAACAGGAGACGGTCGGCCCCGCCGCCATCAAATACATCAACCGGCTCTCCGACCATCTCTTTGTAATGGCGCGCTATGCCAATGGGCGCGGCGCGAAGGACGTGCTCTGGAAGCCGGGGGCGAACCGCTAAGCCTCGAGCGCAGTCCGGC
>JAFAVP010000127.1 GCA_019242395.1 Alphaproteobacteria bacterium
TACCTTCAGGCACACGATCCGGCGCACGATGGCAGAGTACGGGATGCCTACCATGTAGAGTGGTTGACCAGGGGAGGCGCGGCTGCCATTGCCAACAACGCCAGCCATACGGGCAATCTCGCATGGACCGCATTGGCGTTTGCGCAGCTGTACCGGGCGACAAACGATGCGAGATATCTCACGGGGGCGTTACATCTTGCCCGCTTTGTCCAGGAGAATTTCTACGATCCACGCGGGATTGGCGGATACACTGGTGGGATCGAGGCAAATGGGGCGAAGATTCGGTACAAGTCCACCGAGCACAACATCGATCTCTGTGCCCTGTTCACGATTCTTGGGCAGCTGACACACGATGCCGTTTGGCACGCCGGAGCTGGTCAAGCGCTGAAGATGATCTCGGCAATGTGGAGCGGCAAGCGCGGTTTCTTCTGGATCGGTACTGGCTTGGACGGGCAGAGCGTCAACAAGCTCGACCCTATCCCTGAGGACGTTCAGACTTGGAGTCTCCTCGCGCTCGGATCGGTGCAATACGGGAGTTCGGTGGATTGGGCACTGGCAAACCTCTCTGCGGCCGATGGCCCGTTTCGCGGCCTGAGCTTCGCTGCGATTGATCGCAGCGGTGTGTGGTTCGAAGGAACGGCGCATGCCGCGGCGGCTCTACGCGCGCGCCACGGCAGGCGCGATACAGCGGCCGCCTCCCTGCTCCTGGCCGGCATCGAACACGCACAAGCAAGTGCCCCGAATGCAGATGGGCGCGGCATCGTTGCAGCTTCGAAAGACGGGCTGAGAACTGGCGACGGTCAGAACGACCGCTACAATGCGGCCCTGCACATTGCCGCCACCGCCTGGTATTGCCTCGCAAAGCTCTCCGCGAATCCGTTCCGATTATTGCCGACTCGAATGCGGTTCAAGTCAATACCGCTTCCCCGCGTCGTACCGTAAGAGCAGCCGTCTGCGAGCCTTCCCGCGGTCGTAGACACGCCTGTTCTGAAACAGGCACCCGGTCGCACTGGCACCCTGTTGCGATGAAGCAACGCGTGCACCGAATGGAACGCGTGCGCGGCGGGCGTGTTGACTTGAGCGAAGTTCACGCCTAGCTAGCCGTCCTCGTCAACACCAGCGAGTCGTCTTGATGAATTGCATCGGCATCTTCATCGCTGTCGCCCGGCTCACGCCTTCTGGCGTCCAGCCGGTCGCACCGGCTCGCGAGGTGAACGCGCATTAGATTTATCTAATCCGTTCAACGGTTTCACCCCTCCCGAGCCCGGCAAGGCTTCGGAGGGGATTTTTGTGCCTCCTTCGTGCGTGCTTTCCCGGGTCCGGGTACTAACGAAAAGCCCGTATCATGACCGACATTGCCGAATTCGACATTGTGCACGCAGGCCGCCGCGTTTCCGGCCATGGCCTCGATGCCTGGTTCGCGGAAGCGCGGGAGCTCCTAAAGCTCGCGGGGCCGCTGGCGCTCACCCAACTGGCGCAGATGACCATCATGGGCACCGACATGTTCATGCTGGGGCACTACAGCACCAAGGCGCTGGCATCCGCGACGTTGGGCAACACCATCTTCTTCTTCGCGTGGTTGCTGGGATTTGGTCCCGCTTCAGCCGTATCGCCGATGGTGGCGCATATTCTCGGCGCCTCTCCGAACAATAGTGCCGGCGTGCGCGCCGTCGCACGCATGGGATTGTGGGCGGTGTGGATTGTTTCGCTGCCCTTGTTCATGTTGTTGCAGTTCGCGAAACCGCTGCTGATTTTCTTTGGACAGCAGCCGGGATTGGCGGAAGGGGCAGGCCATTTCGTCGGCGCGCTGGCGTTCGGCTTGCCATTCACGCTCGGCTACCAGGTGCTGCGCAACTACTCGACCGCGCTCAGCCGCCCCACCGCGCCGTTGATCGTGATGGCGTGCTCGATCTTGTTCAACGCAGCGGCGGACTACGCGCTTATCTTTGGCCATTTCGGCTTCCCGAGGCTGGGGCTCACCGGCTCAGGCATCGCCAGTTCGTGCTCGTTTGCCTTCAGCTTCCTGACGATGCTGCTGGTGATCAGCCTGACGCCCAAGCTCCGGAAGTACCGAATCCTGCGCCGTTTCCGGCGGCCGGACTGGGAGAAGCTGTCGGAAGTGTTCCGGCTGGGTTTTCCAATAGGAATGACCACCATCTTCGAGGCGATGCTGTTCAACTGCGCCACATTGGTGATGGGCACGTTCGGCACCGCGAGCGTGGCCGCGCACCAGATCTCGCTGCTGATCCCATCTTTCACCTTCATGGTGCCGCTAGGTGTCGCGATGGCGGCAACCGTGCGGGTGGGATTGGCGGCGGGCGCGCGCGATTACGAAGCCGTGCGGCGCGCCGGCTACAGCGCCATCGTCATCGGCGCGCTGTTCATGAGCGTGATGGCCGTGGTGTTGTGGACATGGCCGCGGGAGATCGCGTCGCTTTGGCTGGCCGATTCGCCCTCGGCGCGCGAGGTGATCGCATGGGCGGTTGTGTTCCTGCACGTCGCGGCGGCGTTCCAGATCGTGGACGGCATTCAGGTAATCGCTGCGCTGTCCTTGCGCGGCCTGAAGGATGCACGGGCGCCGATGTGGATTGCGGGCGGCAGCTACTGGTTGGCGGGCGCGCCCATGGGATTGATCCTTGCTTTCTACTTCCACCTGAAAGGGTTCGGCATCTGGATCGGCCTGGCGTTTGGGCTGTTAGTCGCCGCGGCCTGCATGGTCTGGCGGTTCTGGCACCTGAGCCGGAACCGCTAGCACTTCGCTATTTGCTTCCCGCCGGCACTGCCACTGCGGCCGAAGCGGCGGGCGCTGCCGCCGAAACTGCCGCCGCTGCGGGTGTGATGTAGAGCTTCTTCTCCTTGTACGCGATGTACAGGTGCAGCCGTCGGAGAATGTTCATCCCGAGCATCATCGGGTCCAACCCGACGGGATTGGCGCTGTTCTTCACGCGGGTATCGCCCTCGAGACTATCATGCGGATCCATCATCCTCATGCGCACAAGATCGGGAATGATGATCATTTCCGGATTTGAGATCGCGATCCCTTCAAGGGAAAGCGATTTAAAGCGATGTGAGTATGTCGGCATTCCCGACTTGTTTTGTCCTGCGCCGCTGGCGGCCGGTGTGTCTGCGGAACCGGGCTTCAGGCCGAAGGCCACCTCGGCAACCTCCATGTTGAGCACCGAGGTGCTGGCGCCGGTATCGAGTACCGCCTTCAGCTTTTCCCCATCCAGTTCCACCGGCACGACGATCTGGCCGTCAGGCCTGACATCGATCGGAACCACGGCAACACCGCTGTTCGGCCAGTACACGACCTTGCCGTCGCAATGCTTCTGCGAGAGCAAGTTGAATTTGCCGCCGCCGAAGTCGAAGTCGGCGTCATAGGGGCGCAGGAAATTGGGCGCGATGCTGCCGGCCGCATCGGGAACATCCGAAGCGAATTCATGCACCTGCGGCATCAGCATGAAGTCCATGTTGTCGGCGTGCAGATTGCCGACCGCCAATGCGGCGGTTACAGCAAGCTGGGTCATATCGCCGTAGACACCGATCAGTTGCAGACGGGTGTGGCGCGCGCTGAGCTGCAACTCGTCGGAAGTGGAGCGATTCATCTCGGTGACGAACCCGCCCGTGTCCACCAGCATGGATTTGGGCTTGCCGTTTATCTTAACGGGCACGTAGGGCCGATTATCGCTGCCGATCGTCAGCGGAACGCTGGCCACCATGGTAAGCGGCGGGCAATCCTCGGCCGCCCAAGCGGCCGGCGTGATGCATAAGAAGAGATAGAAGAGAACGGTCGCGCGAAGTGCACGCATTATGAAGCCCCTAGAAATTGCCCGTACCTCTAGGCCAGGACAGGCGCGGGCACAACATTCCGCTCTCGCCAACTCACGGATTTTTAGCGGTGTGCCGCGATCATTACTCTGTTATTTCCATACAGGGCGACCCGAACCCGGAAGGCCTAAGCGCGGCCATTTTTCGGTAACCGTGCGGATGGTTTCATCATCCATGCGTATGAGGCGGCCCCACTCGCGCCGAGTTTCCGGCGCCCATTTGTTGGTGGCGTCGAGTCCGATCTTCGACCCGAGTCCGCTTTCGGGCGACGCGAAATCCAGATAATCGATCGGCGTGTGTTCGATGACGGTGATGTCCCGCGCGGGATCCATGCGCGTGGAGATCGCCCACATCACATCCTTCCAATCACGTGCATTGATGTCGTCGTCAACCACGATCACCCATTTCGTGTACATGAACTGGCGCAGGTAGGACCACACAGCCATCATGATCCGCTTGGCATGTCCGGGATAGGCCTTCTTCATGCTGACCACTGCGATGCGATAGCTGCAGCCGTCCGGCGGCAACCAGAAATCCACGATCTCAGGAAACTGCTGCTGCAACAGCGGAATAAAGATTTCATTCAGTGCCTCGCCCAGCACGCTCGGTTCGTCCGGCGGACGGCCGGTGTAGGTGGAAAGGTAGACCGGATCGCGGCGCATCGTCATCGCAGTAACCGTGAACACGGGGAACTGCTCGACCGAATTGTAGTAGCCGGTGTGATCGCCGTAAGGCCCTTCGTCGCGATAATCGGTGAGCGAGACCTCACCCTCCAGCACAACCTCCGCTTCCGACGGCACCTTCAGCGGCTGCGACACGCAATCCGCAAGCTCCACGCGCGCGCCACGCAACAGCCCCGCGAACTGATATTCGGACAGGGTGTCCGGCACCGGCGTGACGGCGGCGAGAATGGTGCCGGGGTCGGCGCCGATCACCGCAGCGGCGGGCAGGGGAGCGGTGTGCTGCTTCCCCCAGCGCGCGTGATGCTGCGCGCCGCCGCGGTGCTTGAGCCAGCGCATGATCGTCTGGTTCTTGTTCAGCACTTGCAGGCGGTAAATGCCGACATTGTAATTGTCTTCGCGCCCTTCGCCGGGGCCTTTGGTAACGATCAAGGGCCACGTGATGAGCGGCGCGGGCTCTCCCGGCCAACAGGTTTGGATAGGTAGCTTACCGAGATCGATGTTATCGCCGCGCAGCACGATCTCCTGGCATGCGGGTTTGCTGATTGTCTTTGGCCGCATGCTCATCGCGGTCTTGAGCAGCGGGAGCATTTCAGCTGTTTCACGCAGCGAACGCGGCGGTTCCGGCTGGCGTAACGAGGCAAGCAACTCGCCCACCTCCCGCAATGATTTGGCGTCCTTTCGCTCAACGTCACCGAGCGTGACGCCCATCGCAACGCGCTTCACCGTGCCGAACAGGTTCACCAGAACGGGGATATCGCTCGCGCTACCATCCGCTTTGATAGGCTTTTCAAACATCACCGCCGGCCCGCTCTCAGCAATCAACCGCGTCTGGACTTCCGTCATCTCCAGCACTGTTGAGATCGGCTCGCGCACACGCACCAACTCGCCAGCGCGCTCCAGCTTCGCCATGAACTCCCGGAGCGAACGGTAAGCCATCACCTCCCCCTGCGTGGGGAGGTCGCCCGGCGAACCGGGCGGGTGGGCAGCTCGTGGCAGTCGCTCTCAGTTTTGTCGACTAGCTGTTGACGCGCGAGATAAGTCACCACTGGTTTCTCCGACATGGCCGAAGACAAACTTCCGCCCCATCCTCTCATGGATGTTGACCGGCTATGGTGACGACAACCGATCCTTTACTAGAAGCTCTGCAACCAGCTTTCTGAACAAGATAGCCGCTCCGGTTAGCAGAAGTCCTATGGCCGCCATCCAGGCAGCCCAATACAGCCATCGATCAATACACGTTATTCCAAGTGACAAGGCACCTACATAGTA
>JAFAVP010000130.1 GCA_019242395.1 Alphaproteobacteria bacterium
TGCTCAAGGCGGCCGTGCCGGAAATCCCGTCAAACCTTATCGACCAGTTAAAGTCTGGTGGCATTTTGATCGCGCCCGTTGGAAAACCAGTTGGCGCGGAAAGCTTTTCTCAAGAGTTGGTGAAGATCATCCGAACGGAAGAGGGGACGAGCAGGCAAGCGCTCATCCCCGTGGTGTTCGTGCCCATGCTTCCGGGCCTGCCACAGGTGAATTCGGATGGTTCCGGCGGACAAACATAGAGCGATCGGGAAGCTTCTGGCGATGAGCTTGCTGTTGAGTGCCCCCTTGCTCGCGGGGTGCGAAACCACGCCGCTCCAAATGGCCGACTCGCAGCAGCAGCCGATCGTTTCCGCAGCCAAGCCGACGCAGCTTCCAAGATCGAAGAAGTCCCGCGCCGTGGTGCAGAGGGCCGTTGAAGTTCGTGTGCTGCCTGCCGCGCCCCCCCGGCCCACCGTTAGAACGACGGTGTCCGTTCCTAAGGTGGTTCCGCGCCCCGCTCCCCGCGAGTTGAACGCCGATCGTATCAGCTCGGATTCGCCTCCCGTAGAGAATGCCGAGTTCGAATGGCCGGTGGAGGGCAAGGTGATCATCCCCTTCGGCAAGGACGCCACCGGTGCGCGCAATGATGGCATCAATATCGCAGCCGAGTCCGGCACGCCCATTCATGCTGCGGCGGCCGGGACTGTGATCTATGCCGGCGATGCGCTGAAGGGCTATGGCAATCTCGTGCTCATCCGTCATGGCAATGGCTTCGTGACCGCCTATGCCCATGCGCAGAATACCATGGTATCGCGGGGGGATCGGGTGGCTCGGGGCGATGTGATCGGCTACGCGGGCAAAACAGGCGGTGTCGCGGTGCCCCAGGTGCATTTCGAGATCCGCCATGGCGTCAAGCCGATCGACCCAGAGCCACTGCTCATCGGGGCCCACGACACCTAGCCTCGGTTGCAAACCGAAGCTCCCCGGCTATAGTCCGGCCGCCTTCGACAAGGCCGCAGTTCTCCCTATATATCGGCGGACTCGATCCGCTGCAGACCCACGTTCGCCCATGCAGGACCTTCTCACCAGTCCATTCGTCCCGCTGATCTTTGTGCTCGGCGTGATGTATTTCCTCATGATGCGGCCCCAGCAGCAGCGGATGAAGCAGCTGCGGCAATCCATCGCCAATATGCGCCGGGGCGATACGGTCATTACCGCCGGGGGCCACATCGCGACCGTTTCAAAGCCGGTGAAGCCGGAGGATGAGCATGTCACCGTGGAGATAGCGGAGGGTGTTCATACCAAGGTGCTGAAGAATACGATCAGCGAAGTGCGGCCCAAGAACCAGCCCGCGAACGACAAGGAATAGCTGTGCTCCAGATTTCCACATGGGTGCGGGTTGTGATCGGGGTGGTGCTCCTGATCGGGTTCCTGATTGCCTTGCCGAACGCTATACCGGCCAATGTGCTCGCCAAAGCGCCACGCTGGTTTCCTGGCAATACGGTAGCGCTTGGACTTGATCTTCAAGGCGGATCGTACCTGCTTGAGGAGGTGCAACTCGATCAGGTCGCGAAGGAGCGGCTAGAATCCCTGATGGCAGACATGCGGGTTGCCCTGCGCAAGGCGCGGATCGGCTACACCGACCTTGAGTCCAGGGGTGACACCGTTTCGGTGCGGATCTTGGATACCGGCCGCCTCGGCGAGGCCCGGGAGATTCTGAAGAAACTCAACCCGATCACCGGCGGTTCGCTCCTTGGCGCTGGCCAGCGCGCCTATGAGATGACGGAACCGGGCAACAACGCTTTCTCGATGAGAATGACCGAGAGCTACATTGCCGAGATGCGGCAGCAGACTGTGAACCAGTCCATCGAGGTGGTGCGGCGCCGCATCGATCAGCTGGGCACGCGCGAGCCAACCATCGAGCGGCAAGGGGAAGACCGCATCCTCATTCAGGTGCCCGGCCTCTCCGATCCGCAGCGGCTCATTGAGCTCCTCGGCAAGACCGCCAAGATGACATTCCAGCTTGTGGACGAGGACGCCAATCTCGAACAGGCGAAGAAAGGCATTGTTCCCATCGGGGACGAGATGCTGCCTATGGACAAACCGGAGCCAGGACAGCCCGACTCGCTGGTTGTCCAGAAGAGGGTGCTGGTCGGCGGGGAACGGCTGACCGATGCCGCTGGAACCTTCAGTTCGCAAACCGGCGGCGCGATTGTCGATTTCAAGTTCGATAGCGTAGGGGGGCGCGAATTCGGCGACACCACCCGGCAGAACGTCGGGCGGCGTTTCGCGATCGTTTTAGACAGGAAGATCATCGAGGCGCCGGTTATTCGCGAGCCCATTTTGGGCGGCTCCGGCATGATCGAGGGGAATTTCACTATTCAAAGCGCGAGCGATCTGGCCGCGCTATTGAGGGCCGGCGCGCTCCCGGCGCCGTTAAAGGTGATAGAGCAGCGCACCGTCGGTGCAGAATTGGGCGCGGACTCCATCAAAGCTGGCAAGTACTCCGCTGTCGGCGGGCTGCTGCTGGTCGCCTTATTCATGATCCTGCGCTACGGCCTGTTCGGCTTTTTCGCCGACATGGCGCTCACCCTCAACGTGGTGCTGCTGTTCGCGGCCCTGACGGTCTTTGGCGCAACCCTGACCCTGCCAGGGATCGCGGGCATCGTGCTGACCATGGGCATGGCCGTGGACGCCAACGTGCTGATCTATGAGCGCATCAAGGAGGAGCAGCGTAACGGGCGCACCATGCTGGCGTCGATCGACACAGGCTTCCGCCGCGCCATGGCGACCATCGTGGACGCCAACATGACCCACCTGATCGCTTCGCTTATTCTCTTCCAGCTGGGCTCTGGGCCCGTGCGGGGCTTTGCCGTCACCCTGGGCGTCGGCATCATCACCTCTTTTTTCACGGCCGTCATGGTGACCCGGCTCATGGTGGTGACGTGGCTTGAAACCCGCCGGCCTAAGCGCCTTGCGATCTAGCCGCTGGATTCACAGAAAAGTGCGGTAAGCTCCGAGATAGATTCGAGGGAGGCAACCGTGGCCGCATTCTTCGCAAACCTGCGCAATACCGTCATTGCGGGGCTCGTTCTCGCCGTCATCCTGTTTCTGATCTATCTGCAGCTGCAGGGCTACGACACGAACTTGTTCTGGCGTTTCGTGCTGCGGTGGCTGCATGTGATTTCGGGCGTGATGTGGATCGGTTTGCTCTGGTACTTCAACTTCGTCTCCACGCCGACCATGCCCAAGATACCGGCCGAGATGAAACCCGCCTTGGGCCGCTTCATCACGCCGGCAGCCCTTTTTTGGTTCCGGTGGGCCGCGATGGCGACGCTGGTCTTCGGCCTACTGCTTGCGTTTCTCAATGATTATCTCGTGCAGATGCTCACCATCGATGCGAGCGAAGGCTTTGTGAACCCCGCTTATGTGAACATCGGTATCGGAGCGTGGCTCGCAATCATCATGTGGTTCAACGTGTGGTTCGTCATTTGGCCGAACCAGCAGAGGGCGCTGAACATCGACAACCGGTATCCCGATCTGCCGCAACCCCAGCGCGATGCTTCGGCGAAGACTGCTGGCATGTTCAGCCGCATCAACACGATGCTCTCGATCCCGATGCTGTTTGCCATGGTGGCCACGGCGCATCTCTACGGGGCGATTTAGGGTCGCAGGAAGACGTGGGGATGGCCTGAGACGGTAAACGCGCATGCGCTGACAACCAAGTGGCGCCGTCGCAAGCAGCTTGCCTATGTCTACGCCTCGTTTCGGGAACAGCTCTCGCTATTCTGCAGCAACCCGATCCTTCCCAAGCCAGGCATCGAGATCTGCCAGCGCACGATGCGCCATCGCTTTCTTCCGGTCGCGGCCGCTGACGCGTGCCGACGCGGCCAGCTCCGGAAATAGCCCGAAGTTCACATTCATCGGCTGAAAGGTCTTGGCATCGGCGTCCTTGGTGATGTGCGCGAGCAAGGCACCGAGAGCCGTCGTGGACGGGGGTGGTGTGATAGCGCGGCCAAGCATCTCTGCTGCGGCGAAGCGCCCAGACAGGAGCCCGATTGCTGCGCTTTCGATATAGCCTTCCACCCCCGTTATCTGTCCGGCGAAGCGGACGCGCGGCTCTGTCTTCAGGCGTAGCTCTCCATCCAGTAGCCGGGGCGAATTGATAAAGGTGTTGCGATGAAGACCGCCCAGCCGCGCGAAATTGGCATGCTCCAATCCTGAGATCATGCGGAAGATACGCGTCTGCTCACCGTGCTTCAGTTTGGTCTGGAAGCCCACCATGTTCCACAAGGTGCCAAGCGCGTTGTCCTGCCGGAGTTGAACCACCGCAAACGGGCGTTTGCCCGTGCGGGGATCGGTGAGGCCGACGGGTTTCATAGGGCCGAAGCGCAGGGTCTCTTCGCCGCGCGCCGCCATTACTTCGATCGGCAGGCAGCCTTCGAAATACGGCGTGGACGTCTCCCACTCCTTAAATTCGGTTTTCTCGCCGGCCCGCAGTGCCGCAATGAACGCGCGGTACTGCGCTTCATCCATCGGACAGTTTATGTAGTCCGCGCCATCGCCTTTATCGTAGCGTGATTGCATCCATGCGATGGACATGTCGATGCTGTCTCGATGCACCACGGGCGCGATGGCATCGAAGAAGGCGAGGGAGTCTTCGCCGCTTCGCGCGCGAAGCGCTTCGGCCAGCGACGGCCCAGTCAGCGGGCCCGTGGCGATGACGACCAGACGCCAATCCTCTGGCGGCCAGCCGATCTCTTCGCGGCGAATTTCGATAGTCGGATGTCTTTCGAGCGTCTGCGTCACTGCCTGTGAGAAGCCGTCGCGATCCACCGCCAGTGCGCCACCCGCCGGCAGGCGGTGTTGATCGCCAGCACGTAGGATCAACGATCCAGCTTGCCGCATCTCTTCGTGCAGCAGGCCGACGGCGTTGTTCTCCCAATCGTCCGAGCGGAAAGAGTTGGAGCAGACCAGCTCCGCCAGCCCGTCCGTCTTGTGAGCGTCGGTAGAGCGCACGGGCCGCATTTCATGCAGCACTACCCGCGCACCTGCTTGCGCTGCCTGCCACGCCGCCTCGCTACCCGCAAGCCCCCCGCCGATGACGTGGATCGGTTCGCTCATTTTGCGCAGCGCGCGATCACAGCGTTATCGTCTTGTATCGCTCTGCCCAGGGTGCAGCCGCTTCTAGCTGGGCTGCAAGCTGGAGCAGGGTCAACTCGTCTCCAAAGCGGCCCACAAACTGCACGCCGATCGGTAGCCCTGCGGGCCGCCGATCGGTAGCCCTGCGGGGTTCCAGTGCAACGGCAGGTTGATGGCAGGTTGGCCAGTCACGTTCTGCATCGCAGTGAAGGGCACATAGTCGATGAGAGGCGCGAAAGACTTCTGAGGATCGCGTTCTTCCATGTTGAAAGTGCCGAGCTTTACCGTTGGCGTTCCCAGAGTGGCTGTAAGCCAGACGTCGTAGGTTTCATGGAAGCGCGCTGCAGTGCGTGTGGCCTGAGCCATTATGCTCTTGGCGATAAGGTACTGGCTCCCGCTGACCCGTTTGCCCGCTTCGTACAAGCCCCACGTCAACCCTTCGAAATCGTCTGCTGAGGGGATGCGTCCTGTAATCTGTCCCAGGAAGTCGATTCCAGCTGCCAGATTCGCGCCCCAGAGTGCCATGAAGGCGGGGATGAGCATCGCCTGGTCGAGATCTGGCGATGCTTCTTCCACCTCGTGCCCCAGCGCCGCACAGAGTTTCGCCGCCGTTTCGACCGCGGCAAGGCAATCGGGATGGAGCGGTTGTCCGTCCAATTTCCTGGTCGAAATCGCGACGCGCAGTTTTTTCGGTGCACGCTCAAGTCCCGCAAAATAGGCATCCGCCGGGGGCGCCCAGTATGGATCGCCCTGGACATTTCCGGCGACGGCATCGAGCGCTGCTGCCGTATCCCGCACGCTGCGCGAAACCACCAATTCCACGGCGAGACCGTCCACCGCATCGCCGAAATCGGGTGCGTAACTGGTGCGCCCGCGCGTGGGCTTGAGTCCCACAAGTCCACAGCAGGATGCAGGGATACGGATCGAGCCGCCACCGTCATTCGCATGAGCCAAAGGCACCACGCCCGCGGCGACCAGTGCTGCAGAGCCACCGGAGGACCCTCCAGGCGAGTGCTGCAGGTCCCATGGATTCCGGCATGGACCGTAAAGTTTCGATTCGGTGGTCGGCACGAGACCAAACTCGGGCACATTGGTTTTTCCAAGCACGATCAGCCCGGCGGCGCGGAAGCGGGCGGTCAGCAGAGAATCGTGATCTGAACGGAATGGCGGAATGAAGGCGCACCCTTGGCGGGTCGGCATGCCTTCTGCGAAAGCGAAGATATCCTTCAGGAAAAAGGGAACGCCACTGAACCATCCTTTGGGAAGCGGCCCCGCAGCCGTCGCCCGTGCCCTTTCGTAATCAGCAAATATCACCGCATTGAGCTTCGGGTTGATGGCTTCAGCCCGTCGGATCGCTTCTTCCACCAGTTCGAGTGGCTTCAGATCCTTCTTCCGCACAAGCTGCGCTAAGCCTATGCCGTCGTATTCGGCATATTCGGCGAAGGGCATTAGACGCCTCCATAAGCTGCTTGGAAACCCAGCCGCGTGCTGACAAGCTGTCACCTAATCATGTGCGTACCGGGTTCGCTTCTGCCGGCACACTTGTGTTCCGCCAGGCAAACGGGATGCTGACGGGGCAGGGACGACAGAAGGCTGCGGATGAACAAAATCGATGTTGGAAAGACGATTGCGGACTCCTATCGCTTCACGTTGGGGCAGCTGGGCACGATTATCGGGCTCTGTTGGCTGCCGCTGGTGCTGATGGCCGTGCTGCAGTTCCTGCCTTACGCTTTTGGCGGTAATCCCATGGCCGCGCCTGAAAACGCGGCAGCGCAAGGCCGCCACGCGCTGGGGGGGCTTGCCAGTTCCCTGGTGATGCTGCTGCTTTACGCAATCATGTACGTGCCCGTGATGCGGCAGGCGCTCGGCCTGCGCAAAGGGACAGCAATGGTGCATTTTGCGCTTGGCCCCGCGGAGTTCCGGGTTTTCGGCGCGCTCCTCCTGTTCTTCGTCGTGATGCTGGTCATGGCCGTTGGTGTGGGTGTGTTGGGGCTGGTCCTGGGCGGGCTATCGTTGGCGCTGGGGAAGGCGGCCTTCGTGAGACTGATCTTTGCCCTCCTCATCCTCGCCGCCGTGCTGGGGTTTATCTATGCGATCGTGCGCCTTGGCTTCTTGGTTGTGCCGGTCACGGTAGCCGAGGAGCAGGTCAGTCTGACGCGCGGCTGGGTGCTTACTCAGCACAACTTCTGGCGCATTTTTGGGGTCGTCCTTGGCGTGCTCCTGCCGGTGTACCTCGTACACCTTATTGGATTGATTGCCATTGTGGGGCCGCAGCTCTTCGCGCCGTTGCCGGCGAACACCAATCTCGCCGAGCAGGTGCTTGCCTCGCGTTTTGCGCTGGTGGGGCAGCACATGCCGGAATATCTTGGCCTCACGCTGATCCTGGCACCTTTCAGCATCGGGCTGATCACCGGCGCGACCGCCTTCGGCTATCGGGCACTTGCGGCGCCTGCGGCTGCCACCAGCCCCCGGACTTGATTTAGCTAATCTGATTAGCTAATTTATTGTATGGCCGTCGTCAAGATCCACGAGGCTAAAACCAATCTGTCGAAACTGATAGCGCGCGCGGAAGCGGGCGAGGAGATCGTTATCGCTCGCGGCGACAAGCCGGTGGTGAAAGTTGTGCCTGTTGAGCCTGTGCCGAAGAAGAAGCGCACACCCGGCGCGATGAAGGGAATCTGGCCCAACCTGCCAGATGCCTTTTTCTTCGATTCACTACCGGAGGAAGAACTGGCCGCGTGGGAAGGCAGAGACAGTCCGGATGAAGTTGACCCTGGATAGTCATGCCTTCTTCTGGTGGGTGGTCGATCATTCGGCGCTCACGGACGCGGCCCGCGCCGCCCTCGAGGATCCGGACAACGAAGTCTATGTCAGCGCAGTGGTCCCGTGGGAAATAGTCACCAAGGTGCGTCTCGGCAAATGGCCTGAGGCGCGGGCTGTTGCCGAGAATTTCGAGGCGGCTCTCGAACGCAGCAGCTTCCTGCCGCTTGCGATCACGTTGCAGCATGCGCGGGTGGCGGGCTTTCTGCAGGGCCGCCACGGAGATCCGTTTGATCGCATGCTGGCTGCGCAGTCGCAAATTGAATGCATGCCGCTCGTCACCGCCCATCCGGTGTTCAAATCCCTCGGCATCAGGGTGATTTGGTGACTTTGTGCGCGCTTTGGGTGACTAGTCACCCGTATGGATATCTTAGATGCTGAAACGAAAGACTGTTTTTGTCATCGGTGCGGGGGCGAGCTGCGAAGTCGGTTTGCCCAGTGGTCAGCAGCTTCGGGAAAGAATTGCTCGCGCGCTTAATATGTATTTTCAGCATGGTTCGGAACAGACAGCTGGAAGTCGCGCCATCTACGAAGCGTTTCGTGTGCTCGCTCGTAACGAAGGCAACGATATCAATTTATATGTCAGGGCAGGGTGGATGATTCGTGACGCTGCGCCGCTCTCCCTTTCGATTGACAACTTTATCGATGCTCACCGAGGCGATGTAGCAGTCGAGAAGTGTGGGAAGCTGGCCATAGCAGAAACCATTCTTGAAGCAGAACGAGCAAGCACGTTGTTTGTCGACAAACTCAACGGCGCACCCTCGATCAGCGCCGAGTGTCCGGAACTTGGTATCCTAGATTGTTTCAGCTTCTCAGCGAAGGCGTCGAAAAAGCAAACGCCGAAAAGGCTTTTGAAAATTTGGTCCTGGTCGTGTTCAACTATGACAGGTGCGTAGAGCATTTTTTAGCGCACGCCCTAAGCTCTTATTACGCTCTGCCAGAGATAGACGCTCAGCAAATCGTGAGGAGCATTTCTCTCATTCACCCCTATGGCACAGTTGGTCATTTGGCATGGCAGCAACACGGCGGTCTGATGTTTGGCGCGGAAGGCGGAGGACGAACGCTGCTTCAGATTTCAGGACAAGTAAGGACGTTCACCGAACAAATGTCCGACCAAAACGTGCGGGAACAGATTCAAGAGGCAATGGACGAAGCAGATAATATCGTTTTCTTGGGTTTCGCATTCCATGAACAAAATATGGCGTTGCTGAAGGCTAACCCCTCTCGCAGGTCGCGAAAAGTATTCGCCACTGCACTCGGAGTGTCAGCCAGCGATTGCGAAGCCATCGCATCCGAAGTGTATTCCATCTACGATTCAAACAGGGACCAGATTAGGATGGAGATCAGGAACGATCTCAAATGTGTTGAGCTGTTTGAACAATATTGGCGTTCGCTGCGAGCGTAGTTCATTCGGCGGCCTGGAGACGGCGTTGTGACGTCTTCAACAGTGGCCTCAGATATTGGCCCGTGTAGGAGCGGGAGGCTTTCGCCACATCTTCCGGCGTGCCGCTGGCCACGATCTCGCCGCCGCCGTCGCCGCCTTCCGGGCCAAGATCGATAATCCAGTCGGCGGTCTTGATCACTTCCAGATTGTGCTCGATCACCACCACGGTGTTGCCGCTGTCCACCAGCTCGTGCAGCACCTCCAGCAGCTTCTTCACGTCGTGGAAGTGCAGGCCCGTCGTCGGCTCGTCCAGAATATAAAGCGTCCGGCCGGTGGCGCGGCGCGAGAGTTCCTTCGACAGCTTCACCCGCTGCGCTTCGCCGCCGGACAACGTCGTCGCCTGCTGGCCGACCTTGATGTAATCCAGGCCAACGCGCTTCAGGGTGTCCAGCTTCTCGCGAATGGACGGCACCGCCTTGAACAGCTCGGCGCCCGCTTCCACCGTCATGTCCAGCACGTCGGCGATGGAGTAGTCGCGGAACTTCACCTCCAGTGTTTCGCGGTTGTAGCGCTTGCCCTTGCAGACGTCGCACTGCACGTACACGTCCGGCAGGAAGTGCATCTCGATCTTGATAACGCCATCGCCCTGGCAGGCTTCGCACCGCCCCCCTTTCACGTTGAAGGAGAAGCGCCCCGGCGCGTAGCCACGCGCCTTGGCTTCTGGCAGCTCGGCGAACCAGTCACGGATCGGGGTGAAAGCGCCGGTGTAAGTCGCCGGGTTTGAGCGCGGTGTGCGGCCGATGGGCGATTGGTCGATGTCGATCACCTTATCGAGGAATTCGAGGCCCTCGATGCGATCGTGCGGCGCCGGATGCTCGCGTGCGCCGTTCAGCCGCCGTGCCGCGGCCTTGTAGAGCGTCTCGATAGTGAGTGTCGATTTGCCGCCGCCCGACACACCGGTGATGCAGGTGAAGGTACCGAGCGGAATCTCTACGCTCACGTTCTTCAGATTGTTGCCGCGCGCGCCAACCACCTTCACCTTGCGATTGTGCGTGGCCTTGCGGCGCTCCCGCGGCACCGCGATCTGCTCGATGCCAACCAGATACTTGCCGGTGAGGCTGTTCGAGTTTTGCATGATATCGTCCGGCGCGCCTTCGGCGACGATGTGGCCGCCGTGAATGCCGGCGCCGGGCCCCATGTCTATCACATGGTCGGCGGCGCGGATCGCTTCCTCATCGTGCTCCACCACCACGACGGTGTTGCCGAGATCGCGCAAGCCTTTCAGAGACTCCAGCAGCTTGGCATTGTCGCGCTGATGCAGGCCGATGCTGGGCTCATCCAGCACATACAGCACGCCCGTGAGCCCCGAGCCGATCTGCGATGCCAGGCGAATCCGCTGACTTTCGCCGCCGCTGAGCGTGCCCGAATTGCGGCTGAGCGTCAGATAATCGAGCCCGACATTGTTGAGGAAGCGCAGCCGCTCGCGAATTTCCTTCAGGATACGGGCCGCAATTTCCTGCTGCTGCCTATTGAGTTTCTTGTCGACGTCGCGAAACCATTCGTCCGCGTGCCGAATGGATTTCCCGCACACCTGGCCGATATGCAGCCCGGCTATCTTCACCGCGAGCGCCTCCGGCTTCAGCCGATAGCCATTGCAGGCATCGCAGGGGCTGGTGTCCTGATACCGCTCCAGCTCTTCGCGAATCCAGGAAGAATCTGTCTCCTTGAAGCGGCGCTGCAGGTTGGGAACCACGCCTTCGAACGGCTTCTTGGTTTCGTAGCGGCGCAGGCCGTCATCGTAGATGAATTTGATCTCGTCTTCGCCGGAACCGAAGAGGACCACATCGCGCGCCTTCTTCGGCAGGTCTTCCCAAGGCGCGTTGAGGGAGAATTTGTAATGCCGCGCCAGCGCTTCCAGCGTCTGCAGGTAATAGGGCGAGGAGGTCTTCGACCACGGCGCAATTGCGCCCTTGCGCAACGTCAGGGATTCATCCGGCACCACCAGGGCGGGATCAAAATAGAGTTGCGTGCCAAGTCCGTCACACACCGGGCAGGCGCCGTGCGGGTTGTTGAAGGAGAACAGCCGCGGCTCGATTTCCGGAATGGTGAAGCCCGACACCGGGCAGGCGAATTTGGAGGACATCAAAAGCCGCCGCGGCGCGCCGTCCTTCTCTTTTTCATCCGCGAATTCCGCGATAACCAGTCCGTCGGCCAAGCCCAAGGCAGTTTCGATGGAATCCGGCAGACGATTGCCGATGTCCTTCTTCACCGCGATGCGGTCCACCACGATCTCAATGTCGTGCTTCAACTTCTTGTCGAGAGTGGGTGATTGACCGATGTCGTAGAACTTCCCGTCGATCTTGACGCGCTGAAAGCCTTTCTTCTGGAGCTCGGCCAATTCCTTGCGGTATTCGCCTTTGCGGCCGCGCACGATAGGCGCGAGCAGATAGAGTCGCGTGCCTTCCGGCAGCGCCAGGATACGGTCCGCCATCTGACTGACGGTCTGGCTTTCGATTGGGAGCCCCGTGGAAGGCGAGTAGGGAATGCCCACCCGCGCGAACAGCAGGCGCAGGTAATCGTAGATTTCGGTGACGGTCCCGACGGTGGAGCGCGGATTGCGCGAGGTGGTCTTCTGCTCGATGGAAATGGCCGGCGAGAGGCCCTCAATGTGGTCCACATCGGGCTTCTGCATCAGCTCCAGGAACTGACGCGCATAGGCCGACAGTGACTCCACATAGCGCCGCTGGCCCTCGGCATAGATGGTGTCGAATGCGAGGGAAGACTTTCCAGAGCCCGACAGCCCCGTAAGGACCGTCAGCCGGTCGCGTGGAATCTCTACATCGACATTCTTCAGGTTATGCTCCCGCGCGCCGCGGATGGAGATGTTCTTCAGCATCGTTCTCGGTCAGAGTTCTTGGGCCGGGACAATCGCGCACTTTGCAGTCCCTGCCCCATGACAGCAACGGCTCAAATGACATAGCCCGGTAGTTAATCCGGCTCTTGACGCAGCTCCACGCCGTAGCCGGAAAGGTCATACGTGGTGGTTCGCCCGGATTTTTGAAGCCCAGGGTGCAGGGGAGACAGGATCGCAGTTCCAGCGTTAGAAGAGGGCCACGCCAGATAAGCCGATGCCTCGTACCGCAACTTATAGACCCGATATTGATGCACTGCGCGCCGTCGCAGTGCTCGCAGTGGTGCTGTTCCACTACCGCGTGCCCGGGTTTGGCGGGGGCTTTGTGGGGGTGGATGTCTTCTTCGTCATCTCCGGATACCTGATTACCGGCCTCATTCAGAAGGAGATGGACGAGGGCCGCTTTTCGCTGCGCCAGTTCTACGAACGTCGTATTCGCCGCATATTTCCGGCGCTGTTTGTGATGCTGGCGGCAGCCACGCTGGCCGCGGCGCTGCTGTTCTTCCCGGCTTCCTTCGCACGTTTCGGCAGATCACTGCTGTCCACCGCCTTCTTCAGCGCAAATTTCGAGTTCTGGCGCGAGGCGGGCTACTTCGATGTGGGCGCGGACCAGAAGCCGCTGCTCCATCTCTGGTCGATTGCGGTGGAGGAGCAGTTTTACCTGGTGTTCCCGGCGCTGCTGCTTCTGATCGGCGCGCGCGCGAAGGCGCAGCTTGCGCTGACGGTTGCCGCGGTCTTGAGTGCCTCGCTGATCTTCAGCATCTGGTCGAGCCGGCACGCCTCCGCCGCTGGTTATTATTTGCTGCCATCGCGTATGTGGGAGCTGATGCTGGGCGCGCTATTGGCAATCGCGGTTGTCAGGGTGCCCACACGCTTCAAGCTCAATGGGATTGCGGCGGCGGCCGGGCTGGCGCTGATCGGCTACGCTGTCTTCCGGTTTTCCCATTCGACCCTGTTTCCGGGTGCGGCTGCGCTCGTACCTTGTGTCGGAACGGCGCTAATCGTTGCGGCGGGTGAGGGCGCCGCACTCACTCGCGTGCTGCGCTTGAGGCCGGTCGTATTCGTAGGCCTCATCTCCTACTCGCTTTATCTGTGGCATTGGCCGATATACGTATTTGCGCGAGCGGCTCTTTTCCGGACGCCAACGCCGGTTGAAACTGTGCTGCTCCTGGGTCTGTCGTTCTGGCTTGCAGTCCTGTCGTGGCGCTATATTGAGCAGCCGTTCCGCAGTGGCAACTGGGGCTGGCCACGGCAAATGCTCTTCCGGAGCGCAGGATTGGCGATGGCGGTGGCCGCAGCTTGTGCTGCCGTCCTGATTTTCGGTGAAGGGCTGCCGCAGCGCTTCAGCCCGGAAATCCGCATGATCCTGGCCGAAGCGGCAGATCATGAGCCGCGGATCGGAGAATGTTTCGGGCTCACAGCAGAGGACGTGCGCAAAGGCAGGCTCTGTCCGCTCGGTGCGAAGGTGCAAAAAGCGAGCTTTCTTCTATGGGGAGACTCCCATGCCGATGCGTTGATCCCTGCCGTGCAGAGCGTGGCAAAACATGCAGGCCGCGCCGGCTTGTTTGCAGGCACCGATAGCTGCCCGCCTCTTTTGGGCGTGAAGCGCGCTGACACCGCCAAGTGCGCCGCGTTCAACGACGCGGTCGCCAAGATCGCCACCAGCAAGGGCATCAGGGAAGTCATCCTAGAGGCTCGCTGGGCGAAGAATGCGGAAGGCACTTCGTTTGGCCAGGAGCCTGCGGGCCGCGTCAGGCTGTACGACGACGTCTCGCCCGGACGCACCGAGCGTGAAACGCGGGATGTCTTCTACCGGGGCCTCCATCGTACTGTACAGGCACTCTCGCGCGCAGGAAAGAAGGTGGTGCTTGTCGCCTCCGTTCCGGAAGTCGGATTTCCGGTGCCCGCTTATCTGGCACGGGCGAAAATGGCCGATCCCGACGCGAAACTCACGATGAGTGCCGCCGCTTATCGCGAGCGGCAGAAATTCGTCTTGTGGGCTCTTGCGCAAATGCACCGGCGTTATGGCGCGCAAGTGGTCTATCCGGATCGGGTGATCTGTCAGGGCGACACTTGCCGCGTCGCGCTGAACGGCCGTCCCTTGTACCGCGACGCGCATCACCTCAGCGTGTTCGGCGCCAAGCAGCTTACGCCGCTTCTAGCGCAGGTGTTTTGAATGGCCGTCGGCGTCACCAGCCTTGCGCCGGTGCGCGAAACTGGCAAAGCATTCTGGCAGTTGACGTCGTGCGCGAACCTCCATTGCTCGATCAAGATCCTAGGGGTGCGTTGGGTTCACCTGCCGAGGCCCCGGCGTTAGAATTGCGGGGCAACCACGCCGTTCCGCAGTATCGAGCCGACATCGACGGCCTGAGAGCATTGGCCGTTGTACCTGTCGTCTTTTGGCATTTCGGAATACCCCGTTTCAGTGGTGGGTTTGTCGGGGTCGATGTCTTTTTCGTGATCTCGGGTTTCCTGATCACGTCGCTCATTCGTGCCGAAATGAAGGCGGGTACATTTTCCATCGCCTACTTCTATGAGCGCCGGATCCGCCGCATTTTTCCAGCGCTGTTTGCGGTTCTTTTGTTATCTGCAGTTCTGGGCTTGCTTCTATTGTTCCCCACCGACCTGAAGCGCTTTGCCGAAAGCCTTCAGGCCACAGTGGTCTTCGGCTCCAATTTCGTGTTCCACAATCTGGCCGGGTACTGGGATGTGGCTTCCGAACGCAAGCCGCTGCTTCATACGTGGTCCTTGGCGGTCGAGGAGCAGTTTTACCTGCTCTTCCCGCTGACACTTCTCTTGCTGACACGAGCAGGACGCAGGGCTGAGATGGCCGGGATCGCAAGCATTCTGCTGGTGTCGTTTATTCTAAATCTATGGGCTGTTCGGGCCGATCCGATCGCTGATTTCTTTCTTCTGCCCTACCGGGCTTGGGAGCTGATGCTGGGAAGCCTGCTCGCAGTCGCCCGATTTCCGGGCCCGCAGAACCGCCTGATGCGAGAAGCGATCATGGCCGCAGGCCTGCTGCTCGTCCTAGCAGCAGTGTTCTACTATACGCCCGATACGCCGTTTCCGGGGGCGGCGGCGGTCGTCCCATGCCTCGGTGCAGCACTCCTGATCTACTGCGGCGGCAGCGGCATAACCCTCGTCGGCTCCGCGCTACAATGCCGCCCGGCGGTATTTACCGGCCTGATATCCTACTCGCTCTACCTCTGGCATTGGCCGCTTTTGGTATTCGCGAGATATGCGCTATTCCGGCAACTTTCGCCCGGGGAGACATGGTTTTTGATCGGGATTTCTGTTGTATGCGCCATTGTCTCCTGGCGACTTATCGAGCAGCCGTTCCGCGGGCGTGCTGAGCGATTCTCGCGAAAGCAGGTGTTTGCCTTCGGAGCAACCGTTAGCGCGGGCGCGCTTGTCGCCGGAGCGATACTTCAGCTGCACGGCGGGCTGCCGTCGCGCTTCAGTCCGAAAGTCCAGGCGATCCTGGCGGCCGGGAGCGCGGACCAAAGCCCGAGACGGTACGGTTGTGTTGGGCCGCCAAAGCACTGGGATGCGGATGCAACCGAATGCCGTTTCGGCGCACCGGCACGCGCCCCGTCTCTTCTTCTTTGGGGCGATTCGCATGCCAGCGTGTTGCTGCCCGTGCTGGCGCAGCTCGCAATGGAGCGTGGGCAGGCCGGCTACTTTGCCACGCATCACAGTTGCGCGCCATTGCTGGGCGTTCAGGTGTCCCGTGCGGACGGTTGCGAAGCATTCAATGCCCGAATTCTCGCGGAAGCGATGCGCGATCCGAATATCCGCACAGTTATTCTGGCCGGACACTGGGCCAAGATGGCGGAAGGCACCGCGTACCAGCACGATGATGCCGGCACTTCTTTCCTGACGGATCGTCAGACGCGCCTGCGCAGCCTCGACAAGAACCCGGAGGTGTTCGCCCGGGGGCTGACGCGGACGATTGCCGCGCTTGCAAAAGCGCACAAGGATGTCGTGCTGGTCGCCTCCATTCCGGAGGTCGGCTGGCCGGTACCGGAGACAATGGCACGGCTGGCACTCGGACATAGCTCGCAGGACATCCGGCCAACCGCGGCGGCCTTCCAGGCCCGGCAGCGCCATGTTCTTCCACTTGTCCAGAGACTACAGCGAATCTATGGCATCAGCGTGGTCTATCCGGATACCGTCCTTTGCCGAACCGGACGATGTGAAGTAAGCGAAGATGGCGTTCCCATTTACGTGGATGCCCATCACCTCTCGTATCGCGGTGCACTTCTCCTGAAGCCATTGCTCAAGGCCCCTATTGATCGAAGCTATTGACACTGCTACCCACAAGAACAATATGGGAACTTATGCCACTGGAAACATTGTGATGTAGCGACAGGCCCTGGCGGGAGCTAGGCTGCTCAGAAATGTTGGGAACAAAATATGGCCGGCAGCGTGAACAAAGTTATTTTGGTGGGAAACCTCGGAAAAGACCCCGAGACGCGCCGGATGACGAGCGGCGAACCAGTGGTGAATCTGTCCGTCGCCACCTCGGAGAGCTGGAACGACAAGTCCAGCGGGGAGCGGAAGGAAAAGACAGAGTGGCATCGCGTAGTGATCTTCAACCCGAGGCTTGCCGAAGTGGCCGAAAAATATCTGCGCAAAGGCTCCAAGGTGTATCTCGAAGGCCAGCTGGCCACGCGCAAATGGACCGACAAGGACGGTCAGGAGAAGTATTCGACGGAGGTGGTCCTCAACCGGTTCCGTGGCGAACTCGTGATGCTTGATGGCCGTGGTGAGAACGGCGGCGCACGCATCGCGCCCAGCGGTGGTGGGGCGCAGATGCAAAGTTTTGACCGCAACGATCTGGAAGACGAGATTCCATTCTGAAATAGCCGAGCGACGCATTTCCCGCTGAGGTCAGGCACTCTTGCCTGACGCGTTTGCTGGCGGAGCCGCAGTGCAAATGCTATCCAGTTCCGTGACTCGCTCGGCCGCTTTTCTATCGCTTGCGGCTGGCTCCTGAAGGATCGGTTTTGAGCGAAGAAGGTCATTATCCGCCGGTATCCGGCACCACTCCGATTGCTATCGAGGAGGAGTTGCGCCGCTCCTACCTCGATTATGCCATGAGCGTGATCGTCAGCCGCGCGCTGCCGGATGCGCGCGATGGTCTCAAGCCCGTGCATCGCCGCATCCTCTTCGCAATGGGGCAGATGGGGGTGGACTGGAACAAAAAATACATCAAGTGCGCGCGCGTAGTCGGCGAGGTCATGGGCAAGTACCATCCCCACGGCAATCTTGCGATCTATGATGCATTGGTCCGGCTGGCGCAGGACTTTTCCCTGCGCCTGCCGCTGGTGGACGGACAGGGGAACTTCGGCTCTGTGGACGGCGATCCTCCCGCGGCGGAGCGTTACACCGAATGCCGCCTTGCCAAGGTGGCGCATGAGCTGCTGGAGGATCTCGACAAGAATACGGTCGAGTTCCGCGACAATTATGACGGCTCCGAGCGCGAGCCGTCGGTGCTGCCGGCACGCTTCCCCAATCTTCTGGTGAACGGCGCCGGTGGTATCGCCGTCGGGATGGCCACCAACATTCCGCCGCACAACCTGGGCGAGGTGATCGATGCCTGCCTCGCCTATATCGAGGATCCGGCAATCGGCATGGACGCTCTGACGGAGATCGTGCCCGGACCGGATTTCCCGACTGCCGGTCTGGTGATCGGAAAGCAGGCGGCGCGTGGCGCGCTGGCGCGCGGCCGCGGCTCCATTCTCATGCGGGCGCGCTGCCACATAGAGGAGATCAGAAAGGATCGCGAGGGCATTGTGGTCACCGAATTGCCGTATCAGGTGAACAAGGCCAAGCTGCAGGAGAAGATCAGTGAAATGGTGCGCGAGAAGCGCATCGAAGGCATTTCCGACATCCGCGACGAGAGCGACCGGCATGGCATGCGCGTGGTGATAGAGATCAAACGGGACGCCTCGGCGGAGGTGGTGCTGAACCAGCTGTACCGGTTCTCGGAACTGCAGACGACGTTTGGGGTCAACATGCTGGCGCTGAATGGCGGGCGGCCTGTGACGATGAATCTGAAGGACATGATTGGTGCCTTCACCGCGTTTCGCGAGGAAGTCGTTACCAGGCGCACGCGCTTTGAACTCGCCAAGGCGCGCGACCGCGGGCATGTGCTGGTTGGGCTCGCTATCGCTGTCGCTAATATCGATGACGTTATTCACCTTATCCGCAATGCGCCGGATACGCCGAGTGCCCGGGCGCAATTGATGGAGCGCGCCTGGCCCGCGCAGGATGTGGCTCCGCTTGTTGCGTTGATTGCCGACCCGCGGCACGTCGTGACAGCGGAGAACACCATCAAGCTGTCGGAAGAGCAGGCAAAAGCTATTCTCGAAATACGGCTCGCGCGCCTCACTGCGCTGGGCCGTGACGAAATCGCCGACGAGGTGGCGAGGCTTGGCGAAGCCATCAAGGACTACCTGGACATTCTACGGAGTCGCGCCCGCGTCCTCGCGATCGTGAAGGAAGAGCTAACCGCCATCAGAAACGAATTTGCCACGCCGCGAAAGACCGAACTGATCGACGCCGACGTCGAGATTGAAGACGAAGCCCTGATTGAGCGTGAGGACGTGGCGATTACCGTCACCCATGCCGGCTACATCAAGCGCACGCCGGTCGCGGAGTACAGGGTGCAAGGCCGTGGTGGAAAAGGGCGCGCGGGCATGGCCACCCGGGAAGAGGATTTCGTCACCAGTATCTTCGTTGCGAATACGCACGCGCCGCTTGTCTTCTTTTCCTCAACCGGCATGGCCTACAAGCTGAAGGTGTGGCGTCTGCCGGAAGCACGCATCCAGGGCCGCGGTAAGGCGATGGTGAATCTGCTGCCCCTCAAAGAGGGCGAGCGAATCACAACGATACTGCCGCTCCCGGAGGATGAGTCCCAATGGGAAAAGCTGGGTGTGGTCTTCGCAACCAAATCGGGAGATGTCCGGCGCAACAACCTGTCGGATTTCGTCAACATCAACCGGAACGGCAAGCTCGCCATGAAGCTGAGTGAGGGTGACGGCATTGTCGGCGTGCAGGTCTGCACGGACAATGATGACGTTCTACTCACGACGCGCAGCGGCAAGTGCATCCGGTTCGCGCTTACTGACTTGCGGGTGTTCGCGAGCCGTGCCTCGACCGGCGTGCGTGGTATCAGGCTGGCGAAGCCTGATGAGGTTGTCAGTCTCTCATTGCTGCACCACTCGGATGCAAGCACGGCCGAGGGCCGTGCCTACCTGAAGCAGGCCAGCGCTGCGCGGCGTGCGGCCACGGGGGAGGAAGAATTGGCTGCCGAGGAGCCGGAAGATGCCGAGGAAAATGGCGAAGAAGCCGCGTTGTCGCCGGAGCGCTATGCGGAGCTTGGCGCCCGCGAGCAGTTCGTTCTCGCCGTCTCGGAAAGTGGCTTCGGCAAGCGTTCGTCGTCCTACGAGTATAGAGTTGCCGGCCGCGGCGGCTCTGGGATTATGGCGATGGGAATGGGGCGGAAAAATCACGCGATCGTTGCTGCTTTCCCCGTGGAAGAAAGTGACGATCTCATGCTTATTTCAGATCAGGGACAGACAATCCGGGTTCCCGTGAGCGGTATCTCTGTTCAGGGACGCGCGGCGCAAGGCGTTACCGTCTTCCGCGTCGACGGGAACGAGCGGGTGGTTTCCGTAGAGCGTATTGAAGAAGTCGCCGAGAACGGGGACTAACCGATCTATGAAAAGGCGCATCGGGCTTTATCCAGGCACGTTCGATCCGCTCACCTTGGGGCACATCGACATCATCGGCCGCGCGGTGAAGTTGGTGGATCACCTGGTAATCGGCGTCGCAACCAACCCCTCCAAGTCCCCCGTATTCAGCCTGGATGAGCGACTGGAGATTATTCGCCATGAAACCGCAGCGCTGGCCGGCGACGGCCGCGCTACGATCGCGGCGCAAAAGTTCGAAACATTGCTGATCAAATTCGCCGAAGAGGTTGGTGCAAGCGTCATTGTCCGGGGCTTACGCGCGGTGTCGGATTTTGAATACGAATTCCAGATGGTCGGCATGAATCAGCGCCTAAATCCGGAAATCGAAACTGTGTTTCTGATGGCCGACCCCCGGCATCAGGCAATTGCTTCGCGCCTAGTTAAGGAAATCGCCATGCTAGGCGGCGACATCACGAAGTTCACCACACCCTACGTCGCCAAACTACTCACCCAACGCTGCAACGAATTGAGGAATCAGTGACAGAAAAGGCATCCAACAGCGTGACCATGGAGTTGAAGAGTGGGCCGGTTACAATCGAGCTGCGGCCCGATCTGGCACCT